>JAZJZC010000008.1 GCA_040390045.1 Patescibacteria group bacterium | reverse complement strand
CTTTTCTATTATCAAACCTAGCTCGGGTATTCCCATTTTCCATCTAAATAATTTGCCACACATCCACCTCCGCACGGCATTCCATCGGTATCATAATTAATGCTATGAATCGAAGCGGAAAATTGTGCGTTGGGGTTAAGCGACGGGTCCAAATAATTATTATTTGCTTTTTGGTAATTAAGTTCTATTTTTTCCCCATTTTCCAAAGTGACTTCAACTTCGTAGAGAAAGACGCCCTCCTCGTTACTTTTAAAACGCACTTCCTTGTAAGCTCGTCCTCTTAAAATAACATTGAAGATGGATTCGATTTCTTCTCGAGACGGAAATTGTTCTGGGCCTTTTTCGAACATATTTGTTTCTAGTACCATCCGTTGATTGTACTATACATTCAGAAATCACACTTCTTTTTCTTGTATTTCTGCTATTATGTAAATATGAGAATTACATCGAAAATTATCCTCCTTTTATTTTCTGTACCGCTTTTTCTCTTGCCAATACAAAACGTTTCTGCTGTCACGCGCTCGCTCTCGCTCGGACTTTCTGGAAGCGATGTTACTGATCTTCAGCGGGCGCTTATTGCCAAAAATTATCTTGCTGTTGGCAAAGATACAGGATATTTTGGTTTGCTCACCGACGCGGCTCTGAAAAAATTTCAATGCGATACAGGAATTATCTGCGCTAGCTCGGGCACAACAGGCTATGGAATTTATGGACCAAGAACTCAGGCGGCACTTTTGGGCGCTGGCTCCTCTTCAGGTTCCGGAACTACGGTTAGCAAAACATTCGAAATTTCCGGTTGGATACCATACTGGCGCACGGCTACAGGCACCACAGATGTTTTACAGCATCTCTCGCAATTAACCAGCGTCATGCCTTTCGGCTACACGATAAAAAGTGATGGCACACTCGCCGACACGGCGCACCTTACAGAAGAACCGTGGACCAGTTTCATCGCCGAGGCTAAGAAAAATAAAGTGAGAGTGATACCGTCTGTAATGTGGGGCAACGGCGACGCGATTCATAAAATTTTAAGTAACAGCACAACGCGCATCGCGCTTGAAGACGCAATTGCAAACGAAGTGATAAAAAATAATTTTGACGGCGTCGACATCGATTTTGAAGCTAAAAAACACGAAACGATACATTACTTTTCCACGTTTTTGAAAGGTCTGTATCAAAGAGTGGGGAAGAAATGGGTGTATTGTACGGTTGAGGCGCGCATGCCGCTTTTTGATCGCTACAGTCCCGGAGCTACCATTCCGCCCGACGCCCAAGATTTTGCCAATGATTATGTTGAGATGAATAAATATTGTGATCGCGTGGAAATCATGGCGTACGATCAGGGAACGATCAACGTACGTTTGAACGCCGCGCGATCGGCTCCGTACGCTCCGGTTGCTGATCCAGATTGGGTTGAGAATTTGGTGACATTAGCTGCAAAAAGTATTTCTAAAAATAAATTAGTGATTGGCGTCGCAACCTACGGCTACGAGTACACGGTCACGCCGCTTTCCGGTTCGGGATTTACGTACAAAGTATTGTGGCCATTTAATCCACGCTACGCGACAGAGATTGCCACCAAGCTCGGTATAACTGCGCAACGCAATAGTGCTGGAGAAATGGGATTTACCTATGATGCAAAACTTTTGGAACCCGCTCCGACCGGCGCCGACTCGACGCAAACTCAACAATTAAATTCGGTTTCAACATCCGTTGCTCAAAATGCCGGCTCGCAAGTTGCAACGAATCAACCTTTCAACTATATGTCGTGGAGCGACGCACAGGCAATTGCCGACAAAGTGGCTCTCGCCAAAAAACTCGGAGTTCGTGGTGTCGCTGTCTTTAAGTTTGATGGTGGGGAAGATCAGGGGGTTTGGAATGTTTTGAAGTAGGGGATTTATTTTTTCAATTGAAATACTCGTTTAGCAGGCGCGGTGTTTTGACATTTGAATGTCTAACCACTCATCTTTATTGATTAAGCCTCTGACCATTGCAATTCTTGTAAAGCGATCAAATTTTTCCAGATCGTCAGAACCAGTTATATCTTTTGCGAGGTCAGTAAATTTAGAAACTTCGTCGAGCAAGGATCGGGTTGCTTCTGGAAAACCTTCTGGATAAGGAACCCATGTACGCCAATCGATTTTACCATCGACGATGTACTCCTGTTCTGGTTCAGTTGGTTTTTCTGGGTTCATGAAAATGATTATAAGATACCTTGTTCGAAAGTAAAGATAACGAGATTATACCGCTCGCTTTCGACACCCCCCGGAGCGATTATTTTCTGACAATAAAATGAAAAACATGCCAATGCATCATCCTGCCAGTGGCCGTCGATTTTTCCTTGTCTTCTTCTGTAAAAGAAAGAATCTCGAGAGTTGAAAGTAAAGCCTTTACTTCTTCTAAGGTGTGGAAGTTCATACTTTTTTTATTGTAACTGCGGAGAATACCTCGCCCGCTCCCCGCCCGTACCGAGAGTACTCTGGTACGTTCGGGCGGGTGGGGCGAGGATGAATTCGCAACGACTACATGGGTCAGCGGAGCTGACTCTCCCACAACAAAGTTTGCCCCGCCGCCTCGCCTATTACCCGCCGAGGTCTTCCGAGGGATAAGTGTTCCCTTAGCTGCGGCGGGGATAGGACGAGGACAAACTTTATTTCCCCATTCATCGCCATTGCCAAACAACTGGCCAACCAAAATTCCATTTTTCTTTACAGAAGAAATTATTTTCTGAAAAACAGTTTCAAATGCCTCGGGCTTAATGAAGGGAAGTGAATATTGAGCATTTGCTAAATCAAATGTACCCACAGGAAAATCGTAGGTTTCGAAGTCACTGATTACGTACGTGAATTTTTCTTTTGGGAGTCCGTCAGCAATTTCTTTCGCAACCGCTTCTTTGTCTAATGCAATTACATGTTTAAAACCTTGATCCAGTAAATATTTGGAATCATTTAGGGCGCCTGATCCCAAATCAATTGCGATATCTCTTTTTGTCACAAATTGCAAAGCTTCTATTAGTAAAGACCGCGGTGGTTTATTTTTTGTTTGTTCAAAATATTGGGGCCATGTTGGGTATAACATATACTTGAAGCTTTTTATCCCATCATTTTACTTTTCTGAGGACGTATCTTTTTTAATCATTTTAATGATCTCTGGAAATTTAGTGATTTTAAAATGGCCATTTTTGCTCTTGTAAATGATGATTTGTGCATTCTTTAGCCTTTTTGCATATTTGTCAGCATGAACAACGGGAACCACGTCGTCATCTTTTGAGAACAACAGGTAGAGGTTTTTGGAATTTTCTTCGAGAAGAGATAAATCTGTTTTAAGTTCAAAACCGCCGGCCAAATCTTCGCCCAGCAAAGAGTCGTTGAAAGGTGGACAGACTAAGTACGTAGAGAGGGCTTTTTTGGATAACTTATTTTCTGAGAGATATTTGGCAAGAAAGATACCACCAAGAGAAGAACCGATTAAAATGAAAGGACTTTCAAGTAAGCCGAGATATCTTTCAAATAAAATTTTCCAGTCTCTATACTTTGCGTTATCTTGGAGGGGCATTCGCGGAGAGAAGATTTCAAAATTTTTTCCCAGACTCTTTTCCAAATATTCGCCAGACCAAGAAATTTTCTTTTCCGTCGAAACCTTTCTAGTCTTTAGGTAATGCAAATAATCTTTATCATTTTTGAAGGTCATTCCTCCATGGATTAGCAATACTCTAATTTTTTTCATGTGTGGTTTATTTCTGTAGCGGGGTCAGCCAGCAATTATTTATAAAATCTGTGCCCTAAATACATTTTTCATTGTTTGTAAACGGAAACTCCAGACAACACCAAAACCTGCCAAGACAATGAGAAAATAATTAAGGATGTTCGATTCAATCATAATTTAATAAAATAGTTTGTTAAAAAATGAAGTACTGTGGGACTTGGACCGTGAGTACACTTAACGTTAGTTGCTAATGTTGATTCACAAACGCTCGCGTACTTGGCCCGAAATACCCGGTGCCTTTGGCGAGTCCGTTTGGCGTGAGAATATCGGCGGCGTGTGAATCCTGAAACTTTACAAGCGCGGCACACGTCAGCAGACCGAAAAGATTTGTTTCGTTCCCCGGCGAGCCGACGCCGCTTTGTGCGATTAGAAATCCCTGCCCGTTTAGATACTTCTGTAACTCCTGTACGTCGAGTCCGGTCGTGTGGAGCGAAAGATTGCGAGAGAAAATAAATCCATTCATCGCAACCGGCGCTGTCGCACCAACTTGCAGAGCAATCGGGTTCGAGCATTTGCCGTAGCGATCGCAATATTTTATATAGAGCGTCTGGGAGCTTGTTGCTGTCCATTCGAGCGAACTGGTTGCATTGATATAAATTGCCGGAGCAAAATTAGTGCTCGTTGCTATCGCAATTGAAGTAATGTTAGTGCCGAAATTGAAACGCAAGACGGGTTTACTCGATGCACTGGTCGTACTGGCAGTTGCGGTAAATCCTCCTGCTGGCGCAGTCGGATACTGTGCGGAGAATCCGCCACTGCTTACTGAAACCGCATTGTGAACGGTAATGGCGGACGAAGTTGCATAGTTTCCTGCACTGTCGTGTGCGACGGCGACGATGGTATGTGATCCTTCCGCAACCGTCGTACTATCCCAAGTCACTGTATACGGAGCTACTGTGATTTCCGAACCGATTGAAGTATTTGTATCGAGCTTGAATTGTACGCCCGCAACACTAACGTCATCTGTTGCATTTGCCGAAAGTACCACCGAGGCCCCCGAAACTATTGCGCTGTCGGTTGGAGCAGTAAGAGAAACAGATGGAACGTTTGTGTCAGGTATATACACATCGTATTCGTGTATACTCCCAAGAGTCCCGTTAAAAGACAATGTGCCACTAGAATCTGTGGTGACTTGAGAGGTCGAGGTGCTATCGTGAGTCAAATCTTGATCTCTAACACTATAGGCCGTGCTTGGAGTCAGGCTATAAACTTTTAACGCGATGCTCGCAGAACCAGTCAATCCTTGTACTGTAAAAGTCTTAGCGGTAGAGAGCGAGGCTCCGGTTCCCGATATGTTATAGGTCAGATTTCCCGCTTCATCATTTCCGTTCCCTAGAAATACTTGAAATTTGCTGGTATGCACGTAGCCGGGTATAAACATCGTACCGGAATTGCTCAATACGGGCTGGCTCCATGTACCCGCGACCATATCAGGAACAAAATAATTTTCCGCAGTTATATTTCCTTCGACCGTACCAGTCCCTTCTTGTGGATTACCGTGTATCCACCGAGCCCACGCACTTACAGACAGATTGCCAAATGTTCCTGTCATTAAGTCCTCAGAAGTACCGTCGCCAAAGTTGTAGATTCCGAACGAATCTACACCGTCGAAACCTTTTCCTGCGTTGAAGTTGACAGTCTTAGTTTCGAGCGTAGCGCCACTAGAGTTTTTAAGAGTTGCAGTTACCACCGAATTATTCATCTCTAAATCGAACCCGTAAGTTGTACCGGTCGAGAGAGTAGTAGTAAACGACGTAAGATCTCTATTGCCGGAGCTATAAGCCGCGCCGTTGTAGTCAACACGGACACTCGGAATATTATTTGCGATAATTATTGAAACTGCGTCTGCGAGTGTAGTAGTGGCGCTGTTACGAAAACCAAACAAAGTAACAGCATTTGTTGCGGTTGATCCGATAGTAAAATTCCAGCTTGCTTTTATATGAGTGGTCTTATCGTAATTTCGGAGACTAGTGAATTTTTTATATACAGAGCTGAAAGTCGAACTACGGTCACCCGTATATGAAACGTACCCGCCACTATCCCATATAAATTTTGTTGCCCCATTACTGACGAAAGAATAATCCGACAAGTCTGTCGAGAAGTCGTCTGTCGATTCGGTAGTTGTAGAACTGCTATCGCTTATTCTCGTCACTATATTAGTGCAGCCGGAACAATTACTTGTGTATTGAGTAGCATTGACTGGCGGCACAACTGCCTCGGCGGTGTCATAAAAAAGCTGAATATGAGTATACGGATTGTTACCTGCTCCTAGATATGATGAGCGTGCGTAGTAATTGTCTGGCACCTGTGCCGGGGTGCCCCCAATATAAGTTCGCATCAAAGGATCATAGGTCGCGGTTAAACTACTATTGTTGTACCAACCGTTTGTCGCATCGTGTCCATAATCGCTCATACCAAAAAACGCATTGGCTGATCTAAAGTAGTCTGGAAATTTGGTAAGAAGTCCGTATGTATTGCCACCACCGCCTGAATAACCTATGACATTGATATTGTTCGAGTCTATGTAGCTTGCATAATGACTTTTTACATATTCAATGGCGTCAAAAAAATCATATATTTCTCTACCAGAATCGTCCTGTGTCCCCGCAGATCCTCCATAACCGCGCTTATACGTTTTAATTGCAAAAACCCCTTTTTGAGCAAGCCGTTGAATAATATCGTCACCAGTATAAGGGCCACGATAGCCATGCAAATCGATGACAACAGGCGCATTTGTAAGAGTAGAATCATAAGAAACATCCATTTTAAGGGCGAGTAAATCGAGGGTGGATGTGTATGTTATGTCGGTGGCAGTAATAAATTGCGCAATAAAGTTTATAGTTTGGGTCGTATCCAAAATTATTGTATCGGCGGTGGCGGATATAACAGGCGAGCCACTCGTGCTACTTTTTACAGTAAATATAGCCACGCCCGAGCTATTAGTGGTTGCTGAAGCGGGAGAGATAGTATCCGTCGCGTCCCTACTACTTGCAATAGTCACAGTTTTGTCGGAAAGAGGATTCCCAGAATAATCTTTAGCCGTCACCGTTATGGTGGTACTCGCAATACCATTTGAGGAGACGTTGTTAGTTGATGCAGTCATTGTCGATAAGGAAGCGCTTACAGCGGCCGATTCTGGGGTAGAACCAAAGTTAAAACCTGCACCAGCTGTGTAATTTGCTGAGACTTCTGCTGCGCTAAGGGCTTTACTGTAAATCGACGCCCGATGAATTGTCCCGACGACGTCTCTTAAATCGTCGTCCGGACACCCGCCAACAGTTACATTGGACGTATTTGAAACATATCCGCTACTGGCTGTGGCAGAAGCGACGAGAATGTTATTGATGTAAATTTTGCCAGCTTTTGTCGTATCGTCGAACGTAAAAACGATATGGTAGGTTGTTCCATAATTTAATATAGAGGAACTAATAAGATTTTGACTGCTCGCGGATCCAACGGTAATACTACTCCATGCTGTGCTGGCGACAAATGCCTGCACCTTTCTAGTACTTTTATCAATATTAATATTTATGCCAGTCGCGGTTGAATTCGGTGTCTTATCGATCAATCGGGGAAAAGTGTCCGACATGTTGCCCCAAGAGGTGCTGTCAGGCATGGTAAACCACGCTTCATAAGTTTGACTTAAACTATTTAGCGAATTGCTATTTGTGACCGTAATTTTGTCATTTATCCCATCTAATGTAACGCTGCCGTTTGCCCACGTCGGCGATCCCGCCACGGTACCGTTATTACTATTTCCTGAACTATCGGCTACAGTAGTGCCGCCATTCTCGCTTAAGTTAAGCGACATCACCAACGAGTCGGAGGTATAAGCCGCATAGGTGACTTGTGGAAGTAGAAAAATCGAAACAGAAAAAAGTGCCGCACAAAAAAGCAGAGGCGACTTAGCTCCGTGGGCTATACGAGAGAGAAAGACAGAGGAAAATGTGGTGCGTTTTTTCATACGTAAAACTAATTTCGATATTGTAGCACTTTTCCACAGGCCAAGTGGTTCTGTATATAGCAGCCGCCCGCACCGCCCCAAAGGGCCGACCCGCACATGACACTTTCCCCGTTCCACTCACTGAATTTTTTTTGGCGGGGGGGGGTACGAAAAAGCATGGAGGAAAGTGTCCTATGCGCTATGGGTATTACGGCAGAAGAGAAATTTAAGCATCAAAAGAACGGCAACGTCTATCGGTATGTGTACTACGCTGCACCAAAAAGAAAGGTAGCCGTTCGCAATCACATATCCGCGAAGAGCCGTTATTGGACGAAGCGGCAGAATCTAATGACTTCCCGTTCAAAAAGACCTCCTCCAAAAAATCTTCGGCTCGAACCTGCAAATGCAAAACAAAAAAGTGGAAGTATCCGCCCCTCCACCTTGGGCGCCGCCGCCCGCGCTATTTTTACGAAATCTGACGCGAGTTTTATTCGGGCTGCGGGGCTTGGAATCGAACCAAAATCTTCGCTTTCAGAGAGCGACGTGCTACCTTTACACCACCCCGCAATGATTTTGTCAATAGTACCTAAATCTTAACAATTTTATCGCTTTTTCTACCTCACTTTTTCTGGAAATCTGAATCGCATGATTGGACTCGCTACGATGAGGGTGAAAGCCGAGTTTTTTCATCAAACGAAACACATTTCGCAACATCGTTTCATTTTTATTACTAAAAAAGAACTTGAATGTTGAAGTTGGCAGATGAATACAGTGCGATCCTTCAGCCTCATAAAGACCGCGAAGGTATCTTACTATATACTGTTTATTTCCCAAAATCCACCGAGGGACTTTAATCTTTTTTTCGGCGCGAGGGCTAAAAGGTACACCCAGGCGTTTTTGAATATTTTTTTGATAAATTCGAATTCTTATACAGTTGCCCCATGTAACTTTGGCAACATAGGGTTTCTTTCTAAACATTTTTTGCATCAAACGAGCATATCTTTTTACAAAACTAGGATTATTAGCATTAGAAAAAATTGTCAGCTCCTCAGTTCGAGGGAATTTGCTCAAATGTCCATCGCCGAGCACCACACCAATCAATTCGGCCAAATCGCCATCCTTCTTAAGCTTGGGATATTTTGAAATCAATTTTCCAGAGGCACGCATTTTTTCGCGCCATTTTGCAAAATTATCCACACCGCTCAGCTTCATGGTTTCTGAAATTTTTCGAACAGAAGGGTGAGTATTTTTTGTAAATCCCTTACTCCAATTGCTCGGCATTGCTAAATTATATCAAATTCTATTTAAAATTTCCTACCATTAGATGATTTTCAGTAAAAGCTTTTATTTAATGTGGGGGAGTAGTATACTTTTAGGGTTGTTATTCATAATCTTATTTTAAGAAATAAAAATATGTCACAAGAAATGGGGAAGAATTTTGAACCATCTCCAGAAGCCCTTGCTTCGATATTTAAGGTTGGTGTGGAGGTAAATGTGGCAAGATCTAACGGTGATTTCCAGAACGGCTGGAGGATTACATGGACTGACGGTAATATATTTAATGTTGAAAAATTCCGAGACCCAGAAAAAGGTGTGACAAAAATGGTATCACTAAAAAAACTTGCACAGTGGAATACTCCAGGATTCAATCAACGATTGTATCCTCCAGAAGAAAAATAAAATTTTTAAACCAAACACAGGATTCTTTAAAGTACACATTCCAGCGTTCCGTTAGAAGAGTTGACAAAAGTATCGACTCATGATAAAAACATCGTGGGTGATTTGCGCTAAAACGCAAGATCACAAAAACGTACAAAACTCGGTTCCTTAGTTCTATTATGAAAAACCTCGCAGACTCGCTCGCCGTCGGTACCCCGCAACACGTTGTCGCCCACGCTAATTGGCGTCGGCACCGCAAAAGCGCCGGCCCCACTGCGCCGTTTAACGGCATTCGCAATCCGCGTCTCGCACTTCTGGCGGCGCGAACTGAAGTCGAACGTATGGGCCAGTCATTTGGTCATCGCCTCGCTGGACATTTGACCCAAACCCAGAACGGGTCAATTCCATTCGCGACGGTCGAGATGCAGACGCTGGCGCACGGCGTCGTGGCAGCAAAAGACACCCTTGGCGACGTGGACGTGTACTTCGACCGAGAAGGATGGAAACTGGCCGACCCTGAAATGATCGGCGCCGAAACCGCCTTTCCTCCCGGCCTTGAAGGTGCCGATATTGGCGTTCTTTTCGGGGCTATGTCTCAGTCGGAAATCATAACCTTCGCCGACGCCCGGAAGTTTGCGAAACGCTGTCTCGAAGCGCGTGGCAAGATTTCCTGGTATAAGAACGGTCCGAAGATCAGCATGCGGTAGGATTTCGGCTAAAGCGTGTCACACAAACTCAACTTCCGGTTGGGTTTTTCTTTTGGCTAACCAAAAATCAATTGCTATAATGAAAAAATGAAATTAAAAATTCTTTCGTGGAATATTTGGTACGACGGAAAGTTCGACGAGATTTCTAAATTTCTCACAGCTTTCGATGCAGACATCATCGGGTTACAAGAGGTGGTGCCGAATGACCCAACACGAGATACGATCGGCTTTTTGAAAAAACTTGGCTACCAAAGTCTTTTTGCTCCGGTTCTTGAAATACGAAATGATGGTCGGATTATGAGCAACGCCATTTTCAGCAAATATCCAATTGTTAGCAATAAGACTTATGTATTATCAGAAGCCGAAAGTCGCAACGCCCTACAAGCAGATATAAAAATTGGGGAAAAAATTTTGCATGTGTTTACGACGCATCTTTTGCACACACATCAAAAACCTTCGGAGATCCAAGAGCTTCAGGTGCAAAACTTACTGAAAGTTTTACCAAAGGAAAACACCATCATCATGGGAGATTTTAATGCTTTGCCAGAAAGCGCTGCTATCAAAAAAATGCGAGA
This sequence comes from Patescibacteria group bacterium, assembly GCA_040390045.1. NCBI lineage: Bacteria > Patescibacteria group bacterium. The sequence goes on along the minus strand of JAZJZC010000008.1, from coordinate 21,181 downwards.
AATTTTTGTTGATAGCGATCCGGCATCTCCACCAACTTGGAGCGTCTATCCGGAGGGTTGTTCGGGATGTACACCACACAAGATTTTTATTCGCTTAGACTATATTTTTACAAGCAAAGATATTAAAGTAAATTCACCCGCAGTGCACAACTCAAAAGGCTCGGATCATTTACCGATTTCGGCTGTGGTTGAAATATAAACTTTTATTCAAGCTCTTACCCTCATTTTTTTCTTGTGTTACTCTATAAAAAGATACTTGTTTTTTATGGAAGAGCCAACGCAAAATACTCCCGGTACAGAATCCAAAGTTTTGGTCAAAAACTGGATGGACGACTCGGCGATGCCCGAAGCGACCAAGAAACTGCTCAAAAGGATGAGTCGATTCAAGGGTCCAAAAGGTGAGCGGCCAAAACCGGATCGAGCGGTAGAAGGTTTTACGCCCAGGTATGGCTCAAGGTCAAGACGGCCCTCAAAACGTTAAAGTGAAGTACACCCTTCACTTTTTTCTTTAAAATAATTTTATGCAGTTTTTCTGGTAGATTTTTTGGTTTATGTTAGGATGCCGATTAGAAATGAATCTCGGCAATCGCCAACAGATTCAGTTGTGTCTGTACATACAAATTCAAAGAAAGGGAAATGCTATGCCAAAGAATGTAGAGTTCGTTGAATTCGAGGCGATTCGTGAGGCGGTAACGATGCCGCACATTCTCACTCACTACGGTTTGTTGGCGCGAATGAAGTGCTTTGGCAACACACTCATGAGTTGTTGCCCCATTCACCATGGACGGAAGCCTCGCCAATTTCAAGTTCGCCTCAAGGACGATACATGGAGATGTTTGAGCGAGTGCACACCGAACGTGGGAGCCAGTCACGTTGTGGATTTTGTCGCTCGCATGGATGGTATAGGTCATTATGAAGCGGCCAAAAAGATTATCGAATGGTTTAAGCTTCGTCCGGCGATACTATTCAGAGATATCGACAAGCCTATTGAGAGTTTGAGGGAACGCATTGCGATCGTTAGCCAAGCGATTCGGGATGGTCACAGGCTTGTGCAGGAGGCACAGGATTTCAATCTCGATTATTTTAAGAAAGGCAGGATGATTTGTGATGTCGCGAAAGCCGAATCATTTTTGTGCGAGAATACAGGTTGTGCTGTCGATTATTGGCGACGTCACATTGAAACTGCCGCCAACTATTGTCCTGACCAGGAATGCTTTGCCGTTCTCTTGCTCTCGTCCCAATTGCGCATTCTCGGTCACTATGTCACCACTCTGAATTTGGTCGATAGCGTACCCGTTAGTAGGGGAGAAGTTTTTCGGGCAGCCGTTTTGGCTCGAGCACGAGGGGTGGTTTTGATGCATAATCATCCGTCGGGTTGCACACGTCCTTCTAAGTCAGATGCACGAGCAACACAAATTTTGGGTCGAGCTGGTCAGATTCTGGATATCGAGGTTCATGACCATATCATTGTTTGCCCTACAAGCTATCAATCCATGCGTGAACTTCGTATTATCGGTTAAGTTCAAAATAAACCCTCCTCAGTCTTTGCTGAGTGGGGTTTTTCATTTTTCGTACTTCATCTGGGTGAACCGGGCATCTAGAATAAGATTTTTGAGGATGAAAAAAGGGAGATCGTCGCTTTTGGTTTAGTTTTCCGCGTGATACTATTATTGTATGAATGAAAATCCAATAAACCCTCGAATTTTTCACGCGAGAAATATTTCTTGGTTAACAATTATACTTGGACTTTTTGCTGTCGGGACTTTTATCGCGATTTCTAATGTGGGTCAACGATATTATTACGCTACGAGCGGGGGAATGATGGAAAAATCTGGCGGGACAACAGTAGCGGTTCCTCCAATGGCCGCTGGTACGCCAGCAAGAGACAGCAGTGTTTCAAACAGTATGGTGCAGGATGGAATGGGTTCGGTATATTATCCTTCTCCGTACTACAACCCTGATGTTCCCGTGACCGACACCCGTGAATTTTTGAAAGTCTATTACAACGCCTACATGCGCAGTCGCGATGTGCAAGCCTTGACGCATCGAGTTGAGACCACGGTCCGAGGATACGACGGCCGGATCGATCAAGAATCAAGTTCTGAAAAATATGGTTCGGTTAGTTTCGCAGTGCCTCAAAGTAAGTACGACGCGTTTCGCGCGGAACTCGAGGGACTTGTCGGCAGACGATTTATTACGGTCAATGTTTCGTCCCAAAATCTTTTGCCACAAAAATTGAGCATTGAAGAACAACAGAAGCAAGCTGACACTCAACTCGCCGATTACAAAACAACTCGACAGAAAATTGTGACAACCCACGCAGGAGTTGTACAATCAATTCAAGCAAGAATTGATGCCGACGAGAAACAGCTCGCAATGCTCCGCGCTCAAACTTCGACACCTCAAATTGAAGCTCAGATTGTCAGTTTTTCAAATGATTTGTTGTCGCTGAAACAGCAATTGGCCAAAGAGAGCGCATCCTATACAAGCCAGTTGGCAAATATTGATACTAATATTAAATATGCGCAGGAGTGGGTAGAAAAAGTAAAAACTCAAGACAAAACTCTTCTCGACAATGTTGCGACAGTTACTGGTACCGTCTCAATTCAGTGGATTAGTCTTTGGGAAATCGCACTTCTCTATTTGCCAGGATACTGGATTCCATCTATCTTTGCCGCGCTGACAATCCTATCGTTTCTTTGGGATCGACGGCGGTTTAAGGCGGTTGTGGTTGGGTAGGTAATTATCAAGTAATCGTATGTATATGGAAGTAAATTATATGTTGGTGGCGGTGGCAACAGTGGCCCAATTTATTTTAGGCGGTATCTGGTATTCACCATTGTTGTTTGGAAAATGGTGGATGGAATTTATGGAGTGCACCAATCTCTCGAAAGAGGAATTGCAAAAAATGCAAAAATCCATGATGCCGTTTTATGCCTTGCAACTATTTCTGACTTTCTTCACGACAGTTTCTTTTGCCAACTTGGTTCCATATGTGAGCGCTTTTAGTATCTACCATTTAGCGTTTTGGATTTGGATTGGATTTATTGTTCCGCTCCAAATTTCAAGTGTAGTTTGGGCTAACACCAAGAGGAAATTCTGGGCTAAGCAGATTTTTGTGATGGTGACAAATCAGCTCGTAAGTATTATGTTGGCGGCGTGGATTCTCTCGATGTAATCGGCTTTAAAAACCCCGTGAGGGGTTTTTTGTTAGGCAAGCATCAGTATGGAGCAATCTAATAAAAAACAATCCGGCAGACAAATTATGGAGCGAGCGATGCAGTCCGCGACGCAATTTTTGGAAATGGTGGTGGCGGGGGACATCGACCAAGCGTACGAAAAATATGTCGACATGAACGGTGTACATCACAATGCCTACTACCCCGCGGGTTTTGAAGCGTTGAAAAAAGGCATGAAGGAAAATCATGTTCAGTTTCCGAAAAAAAGTATTTCGGTTAAACACATGCTCGTTGACGGCGATCTGATCGCTACCCACTCGCATGTCAGGTTGGATCCCACCACGCCTGGAATTATTACTCTCCACCTTTTTCGTTTTGAAAGTGGCAAAATTGTCGAACTTTGGGACTGTGGGCAGGCAATCCCTCCTGATTCGCCAAATGCTGACGGACTCTTTTAGATCTCACGCCATTCAATTGAGACTTGACATTGTTATAAATTATGCATATAATGCTGGCCGGTCATCTCAGGAGAGCTGATCTTTTCACAAACCAAAAAATCAACAGAAAGCATTGTCTTGAACACAAAAAACAGCATAGCATTGCATCTTGCCGTGATTCTCGTCGCGAGCGTTGCACAGGCGCGGGATATCGACATCACCGCCAACGACGGCGGTCTGCATCCCCAACAATATGCGAACGACCCGCGCCCTGGAGTTCAGGAGGTTGGTTACGTTTCGCCGGCGTCGATCGCCGACAACAGTTGGGACTTAAAGCTTGTCGGCTACAATCCGACGACGCATACGGTCTCCATCGTCGGAGGGTTTAACTTCCTCACGGGAAATGGCCTTTACGCGATGGGCGATCTGTTTTTCAAAACGGGCGGGGGAGTCCTCCCGCATCCCAGTCGGCCAGCTCCGGTGGATGGTGCCTTCAATTACCCCAATCCGGGGTTTAACTACGCCGTTCATTTCACGAGCGTCGCTGGCAGCACCTTGCTCTATGATGTGTACGCTCTGTCGCCGGCGAGTGTCGTCAAGACGGTTTTGTTTGCTGCCAACGCCGAGGCTGATCCGTTCGCCCTCGTGCCGGATTCACAGTCCACACTTTTGGAAAGTGGCGTCGCAAATGTCACCGGCGGTTTGACCAGCGCGGTAGTCGACGCGGCGTTCAATACCGACATTGGTAACACCGGCGACAACTTTCAGTTGCAAGCCAACCTCGGTTTCCTCGCCGGCAAGGACTTCAGCTTATTCTGCACCTATGAGTGCGGTAACGACGCGCTGAAGGGTCAGTATATCGCCGCTGCCGTTCCGGTTCCTGAAGTTGGGACATGGGCCGCCGCAGTTGGTCTGCTCGTCGTCGCCGGTTTCTCGGCCCGGCGTTTGGTTAGCAAGTAGTCTGTTCTCGCATTTTTTCACAGATCGTACATTCACGTGTACGATCTTTTTCTTTTTCTGATATACTTACTGCAACAGAAATTATTAACTAACTAAAACGATATGGCAAAAGGAAACGACGCACGAAAGAAGGAAAAGAAGAAACCAAAGAAAGATAAGAAATAATTTACTTATAATCTCGCACCATTGCGAACAAAATCACATGGCAAAAAGAGCCTCACAAGACATTAAGAATAAAAAATCTCATTCACGAAAAACCAAGAAGCGTTTGGACAAGAAGCACGCGATGCTCGCGGCTCGAAAGAAATAGTTTCAAATATATTGGCAAAAAATCGAGATTTATCTCGATTTTTTTGTACCATTTCTGGTCATAAAACTCCTAATATCGTACAATAATCATATTGTGAACGACAAGGATACTATTAAACAGACCGAGGAATATGTTCAAAAAACTCTCAAGGCGCACGAGAGCGGACACGACTGGTGGCATATTGAACGTGTCAGAAATATCGCGCTCAAAATTGCCAAAGAAGAAAAGGCTGATCTTTTTGTGGTGGAACTTTCCGCACTTTTACACGATATCGCTGATCATAAATTTCATGGCGGAGACAGTACTGTCGGGCCAAAGGTGGCGCGGGAATTTCTTTCGGGGCTTGCTCTATCCGTGGAAGTTGTCGATCAGATTGTCGAAATTATCGACAACATGTCATTTAACAAAACTCTCGACGGAAAATCAGGCGTTAAGTCTAAAGAACTACAGGTAGTACAAGACGCTGATCGTCTCGATGCAATGGGCGCTATTGGGATTGCCCGGGCATTTAGTTACGGAGGTCATAAAGGCAGGCCATTTTATGAACCAAACACAAAACCAATAAAATATAAAAATAGCGAGGAGTATAAGAAAAATCCCGCGGGGACTACAATTAACCATTTTTACGAAAAATTATTGTTGCTCAAAGATATGATGAACACGAAGTACGGGAAAAAGTTGGCAAAGAAGCGACACGCCTTTTTGGAGAATTTTCTTGACGAATTTCTAGCGGAGTGGAAAGCTCTACGATAACTCGCATGGTGTACTTTACCTACATTCTCGAGTGCTCCGACAAAACACTATATGTTGGAAGTACCAACAATTTAGAACGCAGATTGCACGCGCACAATCATTTGAAATCCGGCGCTCACTACACCAAAATCCGCCGCCCTGTGGTTTTGAAATATTCGGAAAAATTTTTGAGATTAGGTGAAGCGCGTAAGAGAGAGGCCGAGCTTAAAGGATGGAATCGTCAAAAAAAGCTCACTTTAATAACAGAGCGTACAAAAACTATCGCCAGCCCTAGGTACTGAGACCAGCAGGTCGAACGTAGAAAGGAAAAACTACAACTGATTAATTCTCAGCCTTAACTTTACTTTAACGAGAGTGACTTTTATTTGATTGCTCTCGTGCTATTTTCTCCTGTTCTTTGGCCGCTTCGTGATGGGCGGCCGCGGCCTTCTCTTCCGCTTGATCCGCGCGTTTATCTGCGTGGTCAGCGTGTTTTTCTTTTGAATGTGAATAGGGCATAGTTTTATTTTTATTTAATTAATAACCACTGTCATCACTGGCAGCACCACCTTCTGGGTTCTCGTTCCCAATACTACCTTCCTTTTTTTCTGAATCATCTTCGTCTGCATCGTTATTACGTAAATAAGGCATAATTTTTAAATTAACCTAATAAAACTAAGAGAGAAATTTTCGAACCTCCCTCGCACACAGATTGAGACGATGGACGGATGCTTTTATTACGACAAGTGTTATGATCTATAGATGAAGAATCAATATAAAATTATTTTCGCAATTCTTCTTGTCGTCGTTGTTGGACTTTTATTGTGGATGCCAAAAAGTGAATTTCCACCCGAGACCGTAACTCCAACTCCTACTTCTCAACAAATCATTTCAGATGGAGTGATTACGGCTAGTTTCGATTCAGAAAAATTTGGTTTGGCCACCAACCCCGATCAGGTTTTGGTGAAGGCGTACATTCCACCATGCGATCAAGATTTTAATTATTGTTTGTATTACAAGGGTGAGGAATATACTGGAACAAATTTTGAAAGCGCTGGGCTGAAAATTAAAAACCGAACTGATCTGTTGGGTGAACCAAAATGTCTGGAAACTGCTCCTGAAGGTTTTGATCAAAAAAAGACTGCCGACCTTTTCCATTCCGACGCCGAATATTCTTCGTCAGTATTTAAAAATGTTGGAGATGCTGGAGCAGGGCACTACGCATCAGGATCTTTGTACCGACTCTACGTTGTCGGAACGCCGGCTCACTGTTATGAATTTGAAACGAGAGTTGGTCAGACGCAATTTTTGAATTTCCCAGCAGGCACGATTAAAGAATTTACAGCAGCCAATTTGCAAAAAGTTCAAGCTGACTTGGAGCAAATTTTGGACGCAGTGGCCTTGCCGTCGAAGAAAAGTAATTTATTTAACTTCTAATATGCCCGAGGAAATACTAAAGTATTTAAAAACTCAAAACGTTGCCGTGTTGGCGCTTGAGATGCTCGACGGTTCGCCCCATGCCTCTACGGTACATTTTGCTCACGCAGAAAATCCATTGGTTTTTTTCTTCGAAACCAATCGCGACTATCGAAAATCCGAGCCGCTTTTTGGGAAAGCCACGACGCGAGCTTCTTTGGTTGTTGGATCAGATGAAGCAGCCATGAAAACGTTGCAGTTTGATGGAATTGCTGAACTTATAAAACTAGAGGAAAAGTCACTGTACGATTCAGTCTATTTTGAAAAATTTCCTAAAAAGAAAGAAAAAGCCAATGATCCCAAATGCGTGTTTTTCAAATTTACACCGACGTGGTGGCGCTTTACGGATTGGACTGCTCCAAAAGGCAAAATGATCCTTACGTCGCAGTAGTTGCGTAGTTTTTCTCAGGTGGTTTTGGGCATTTCCCAAAAAATTAGGGGGGTGGTATGATATTCCCATCATTAATAATTAACGAAAGAAATTATCTAGTCGGATGCAATTCGAGGCGCAAGCGATTTTACGACTAAAACGTATTCATATACGTTGCGGGAGCAAAATCGTGAAGCAACGAAGAAGGGCGCCGAATTGATAAGTTCTGAAAAATACTATGGCAAAAGAAATGAAAGTGGCGGGAGCAGCAGCACCAAAGGCAGCAAAAGCAAACTCTGCATTTATGAAGCCCATGAAGTTGACTGCAGATCTAGAAGCGGTAGTTGGAAAAGGTCCAATGCCTCGATCAGAAGTCGTCAAAGGTCTTTGGGTATACATCAAGAAAGCTAATCTCCAGGATCCTAAAAACAAGCGAAATATTGTCGCCGACGAGAAACTCAAGAAAGTTTTCGGAGGAAAGGCCGTCGTCAACATGTTTGAAATGACCAAGCTTGTCTCAGCACATCTCTCTTAATTAGAAACTCTAAAAGAAAATACCCCGATTCGCTTAGCGAATCGGGGTATTTTCTTTTACGGTTGAAATCCCATGGACATTTTGTGTTATACTAAAATTATTAGAAGCTAATTTAAAAAACATGCTTACAACAATTGCTATAGTTTTGATTATTCTGTGGGCAGTGGGATTTATTGGTTTCCACGTTATTGGTGGATTTATTCACCTGTTGCTTGTGATCGCGGTTATTATGATTTTGATTAGACTTATTCGCGGCGAAAATCCTCTTAGGTAACTTTACCCATACTATTTAAACACATGAAAATAACAGAAGTCGCTTTTTCGATTTATGCGGTGACAGACATCAAAGCCTCACGCGCTTTTTATGAAGGAATTTTGGGCTTGAAAACTAATTCAGAATATGACGGTAGCAAGAGTGAAAATTGGATTGAGTATGAAGTTGGAAAAAGTACACTTTCTATCGGCTGTTCGCCTGATTGGAAGCCATCAGAAACTGGCGTGGTGGTCGCGCTTGAAGTGGATGATTTTGACGGATTTGTGGCGAAACTCAAAAATGACAAAGTCACTTTCTTTATGGAACCTCAACATTACCCAACCTGCGATATGGCAGTTATTGTTGATCCGGACAAAAATAAAATAATGATTCATCACAAGAAAGCTCTCGCTCAGTAGGATAATATTTTATTCAATGAACGCGAATTATCAGAAACTCCTTTTATTGCATTAGGCCTTTATGGTTACTTTAAATTTATTCACGATATTAGAGGATAATAAATCGTAAAAAATTGGCTGATTTCATTTCTGAGTAATATGATCGAACAAATTGAAATTCAAAAAATGGTCCAAGATTCACTGGGAGAGTCTATTCCTCAAAACGTAATGGAAGCGGTGCTCGCTAAAGTTGTGGATATGAATAATGATAAAAATGCTGCTTATAGTGGTCTTGGGACTATGCGCAGCAACCTTAATAGATTGCAAATTTTCGAAAAATCTTTACAAAACGGTTTACTGGGGTTTTCAAGTGAACACGAAACGGGTTTTCCTGGTATGGAAAATCAAGATTACTACACAAAAGAAAGATGGGCTAACAATGTTCGAGAGCGATCTTTAAGTGATAGTGCCGTTTGGTTTAGAAAAGCGGCAAAAGATATCAAGTGGGGTGCTCGTGGTTATGCTGCAAGACCTGATGACCATGGTTTGTCCATTTCAATACTTTTTGACCTATCTTCGTTTAAAAAAATAGGTGATTATAGTGAAAAGGAGCCGAAAATTAAAAGTTATAAATATCCAGATGATGGTCGTTTATTTTCAAGAGTTGCTCCGAGAGAATTTATTGGAGTTTGTACGGGTGTATATAAAAAAGATAATGCCGGAGAGTATGAAATACCCGAAACAGATTTGTCCATTAGAAAAGAAAGATTAAAACCCGTCGTAGAAACAATGAAGGAAACATTTAAAAATAAACCAGAGATGATGTTGCCTATCTATGATCCCGACCTGAACCTTATTTGGCCACAAGAGATACTGTATGTTGACATAAAAGATGGTTTGCAGAAAAAGAGAAAATAAAGGAGTGAGTTTAAACTTTTTATTTCATAACTATAGATAAAAATCACAAATTATGAACCGGACATCTCACAAACTTATGGCGCGGTCGCATAGGTTATGTTGAGTGAATAAAGCAAGGTTTTTATTTTGAAGTATTTATTTTGAAGTATTTATTTCTAAGTTAAAAAAGCTAATACATTGAAATGTATTAGCTTTTGAGAGCATTAGTATTCTCTAATATTATTTAGATGGTGGAACATACTACCACCGGTGCACCGCTGACCGATCTTCCAAAACTTTCCGCAATTTTGGAACTACCGCTTTCAATTCTGGATTTGAAAGGATCAAGTGGCGAAGCTTCGGCGATGCGACATCAGTGAAATCTAAGAGGCCAAGCATTTGTCTGCCCGAGCCCGTGAGAAATCGCGGATCAACATTTTCTGCTCCAACCTTCACCAGTTCACCAATCAAAAACGCCAACGCATGTGGCAACATTTTACGATCATGTTCTGCTGGACTCATGCGATCGATGGTTACGCCTCGGCGCGTAAATGTTTCAAGTAGCGTCGCGGCTCGCGCATCTTCATTCGGCGTCATCGTTACAATAATTTGTTTTCCCGCCCAGCCTGATTTGGTGACTGCCACCGGCCCAAACAGGGGATGGAAGCTCAAGATATTTCGGGTATCAACTCCAGCTTCGATAAGGGCAGCAATTCCTGGCTGTTGAACACTGCTGACATTTACAAGCAATGCGGAATCAAGCCCTTGCCTTCTCGTCACTTGTTCAGGAAACAAGGCGAGCACAACAATTTCGGTATCTTTAGCCTGTGGCATCCAAGAACCACCCAAACTTTCCAGTGAGGTTCGTTTGCTCGGATCAATGTCCCAGCCTGAAACTTGCAAACCTGACTCGATGAAATGCCGCGCCAGAAACAATCCCAGGTTACCCAAACCGATTATGTGTATTTTCACTTTTCCCTCTCTTTTTTGTTGTTAAGAACTAATCCACGTCTCGAAACATTCGAGGCAGAAGGATGGATAGATTCACCAAACAAAAGCCTCGAATACTTTGAGGCTGGTGGATATGTTCTTGCTATAGGTAAAGCACACTCAACAACCTCAAATTATGTTGGGTTGCGTAATAATAGGTATTGAATTTTTGAAATTTTTTAGTTGTCATACATTTAGAAAAAGAAAAACCGCTCCGATGTTCATCGGAACGGTTTTTTTGATTGCATCTAGAATTAATTAGCAAACAGAAAGCCGCCCCGCGTGGCGGTTGTAATAGTTGTTTGAAACTGTAACTAAAATACTCATAAGGAAACTTTAACAGAGTTTGAGTCTTTGTCAACAAGCCATAAGAGAGCAGTTGCACAAAAGTTCAGAAATATAATTGTGATAGTATTATGGCATGGAAGGTGGCTCAAAATTAGAAACCAACATAGGCTCTGGAACGGAAGGAATAAAAAGTATCATGGCTGAAAGAATCGAAGCCGCCAAGAAAAATCCGATTTTTGAGTCGAGGTTGGCTATATTGGAAGATCAGCTCGGCAAATTCAAAGATGAATTTGTGAGGACTGATCGTAGAAGCATAGAGCAAATTGCTCAAGAGGATTTGATTTTAGGCGAGATTCTGAAATCCAGCGCATTAGCGGATAACATAATTGAATTTAGAGAGATGTTAACGCAGATCGCCACTACCTACGGGAAGCCTCAAGAGTGGATAACTGATTTGCTTGCTCATGAGAATGCTCACGCTAACGTTGCAGCCGAGACTGGCCATGAATGGGTTGGTTATGCCAGTGTTTTTATAAAGAATGAGGCGGGAAATCTTTCGAGCATACAACCTTTACATTTTACAAAACCTAGTCTCACGTGGGGTGCAAAAGAGTCGCTGGAAAAGGAGATTGATGTTCTGGAAGCACCAGACAAGTATGGTAACAGAGCATCTAGTTTTGATAGAGATGATATTCTTAAGAATCGAGAGAGGCTAGAGTTGATACACGCAAGAGAGCAGAGAGATAAAGATCGGATGGATGAGATTAGGAGGGAATTGAAGTCGTCCTAAATATTTAGGATACAACAAGATGACCCAAAGAAAAATCTATTATCTTGTTCGCGGTGCTCCTCGACGAGGCATTTGGGATGCGCGACAAATGTCCGCGTCAGTCGCTTATCGAAAAAGGCGATGTCACCCAAATCCGAGTTAGCCTCGAGACGCGGGATTTTGAGGGCAGTAATGTTCTCGAAACTCACTATGATTTGCTCACCCTGACTGCAGTTGAGAAAGATTCATGGGTGGCCGACTCGGTTTGTATACCAATTCCGGTATTGTCGACGATATCGGCGGTTACGGCAATGAAAGATGCTGTTACCTCCGAGCACCGTCAGCACTTCCGAGAGGCCGAGGAGGATATAAACGGGGAGTACATGAGCAGTCTTTGGGAGGAACTTCTGGCGGCAATTCCTGCCCGAGTGATTTGGGCTATCATCGAGAAATATCTCGACCGGTCATCATACAATTTAAACAAACTGAAATCTATTATGGGAGAGAGACCCGAATAGGTTCAGTTGATATGCGGTAGAAGTACACGCGAGCACTTGCTCAAAACTTTCACATTCACCCCACGGCTTCGACTGTGGGGTGTTTTCTTTTTAGTACTATTAAATAATTTGTTATATCAGGAAGGACAAATTTATGCTAAGCTTCTCGTTTATGGCAAACGATGAAGTAATTTTTCGATTTGAAGAGGTGAGTTTTGAATATGGCCACAACAAGCCGATTTTAGATGCGGTTGATTGTTCAATTCGTCGCGGTTCAAAAACCACCATCATGGGACAAAACGGCGCTGGGAAAAGCACCATTTTTGCGCTGATCATGGGAAACCTAAAACCAGAATCGGGAAGGGTAATCATTGGACAAGGTGTGAGCATTGCCACGGCGCGACAGGTAATTCCAAGAGATCAGCTTGGCCTCACCGTTCGAGAGTTTTTCGAGAAATGTTTTTCAAAGAAAATGTATGACATTGATCCGCGGATTGATGATGTGCTTGAAGTTGTAAACCTAAAAGGACACGAAAAAATTCACAGCAGAATTGTTAAAACTTTTTCCGGAGGTCAACAAGCGCGACTGCTTCTCGCGTCAGCTTTAATTCAAAATCCAGATCTCTTGCTTCTTGATGAGCCGACGAATAATCTCGACAAGGCCGGTATTGCGCACTTAACAGAGTTTTTGAAAAATTATAAAAAAACCGTGATCGTTATTTCTCACGATGCCGAATTTCTCAACGCATTTTCCACCGGCGTTTTGTATTTGGATATTTTTACCAGAAAAGTGGAACAGTACGTAGGTAACTACTTTGATGTGTCAGCGCAGATTATTGCTCGCGTTGAAAAAGAAAATCGAAAAAACGCCCAGCTCGCTAAAGAAATTCAGGAGAACAAAGACAAGGCCAACTTTTTTGCTCAAAAAGGCGGTCAGATGCGTCTTGTCGCCAAACGCATGCGTGAAAAGGCAGAGGAACTCGAAGAAGAAAAAGTGGATATTCGCCGCGAGGATAAAACTATCAGGTCGTTTGTTATTCCATCTCAACCAGAATTGATCGGAGAAATTATTCACATTTCATCTTTTTCCACGATGAGTTTGAAGACGCATAAATTTGTTTCGCGAAAAGCGGAAATTTCTTTGCGACGCAATCAGCACTTGCTTCTCAAGGGGCCAAACGGCATCGGCAAGAGTACGTTACTCGAATCGATCGCCATGAGTTCTCCCAAAGGCGTCACGATTGCTGACGGAGTAAAAATTGGTTATTACCGACAAGATTTTTCTACACTTAATTTTGAGGACACAGTCTACGACGCCTTGCTTTCCGTCATGGACAAACACATCGAAGAAAATATGCGCGCTACGGCCGCAGGATTTTTAATTTCTGCGGAAATGATTCGCACTAAAATCGGCAGTCTTTCCGAGGGGCAAAAAGGTTTGGTGGCATTTGCCCAACTTGTTTTACAAAAACCCGGACTTTTAATTCTCGACGAGCCGACCAACCATATTAACTTCCGCCACATTCCAATTATTGCCGAAGCGTTGAATAAATACGAAGGCGCCATGATTTTAGTTTCTCACGTGCCGGATTTTGTAGAAAAAATTCGGATTGATGAGGTGCTCGATTTAGAGAAATAGGAAATACGAAACACTCGCCCGAACGCCCGCCTGAATGTAGTCGGGCAGGTATCGAAATCTGTACGATATATCGTACAGATTGTCCGTCTTGACTTTTTTGTAAATCCAAGTTACCCTTTTAGCAACATGAAATCAGCCACGAACACAATCCGCAAGGAATTTACTACAACCAATAAAAAAAGTGGAGCGCTTGTCCGTGCCTGTTTTTCCTTACACTCTCGTTAAACAACTTGGCACAATGGTCACGAACCAGCGCTTCTTACCCAGAGAGGCGCTGTTTTGTATCCGGAGGGCGGATTGCAAAATAAATATAGGGGGAAGACGGTAGCTCATTGACAGCTCAATAGGGAAGAAAGGTATTTATGACGGAGAGAAAATTTCAGACGACGGGCGGGTTTGATAAAATTAAGGCTGAATGGCCGACGCTTAAGAAAACAGCTTCTCGCATTTACGTGCTGTATCGGAAGTTTATGTTTGCGTTTGTCATTACGGTTTTGCTCTCACTTGCCGTACAAGGGGTGTTGCTCACTGTTCCGTATCTTCTGAAGATGATTATCGACGGGTTGCATCAAGGCGCGTCGATTGATCATTTGGCGTTTCTGACATGCATCGCCGCTGGCGTCTACACTCTTGAGGTGCCGCTCGAACTTCTTTTGGCGATCAACCGCAACAAATATATTGATGTTAAAACCAAAATACATCTTGCGGTCAGCACAATCACTCGAATGCTCGGGTTTTCGCTCGGGCAGATCGGAAGTGAGAATTCAGGTTTACGGCAGACAACAATCGGCAAAGGCGAGAGTGCGATTCATGAAATGGTGGGAACTTTCACTAAGGATCTTGTACCATCGGTTGTGAAGATTGTGTTCACGATCATCGCGTTTCTCGTGGTATGTCCACAAGTTGGATTGCTTAGCATGTGTTTTGTTTTGGTGTACGCGGGAGCGAGTTTGGTTTTAGATTTGAGCATGCTTCCGAAACTTAAAAAGTGTCGCGCGCTCGACAAGGTTGTTGATGCGGAGCACGCGGAATTGCTTGCCAATCTTGATCTTGTGATCATGCAGGCTGAAGAAGAGCGCACGGTGGCGGAGTTTCTTAAACGCTACGGTGATTACCAAAGACTTGAGGAAGCTCTGTGGCTTTCGTACTACAAATCGGTGTCATGGTTGCGAGACCCGATCGCGAAGCTTGGATTTTTTCTGATAGTTCTTCAGACTATCTATCTTATCCGAGCTGGTCAGTATAGTGTTGGGCAACTGGTCATCACTTCTAGTTGGTCGTTGGCACTTTTTACGAGCGTTGGAAGTTTGGCGCCAATTCAGAGAAGGTGTATGCGCAATTATTCGTTGGTCGTTCGATACTTTGAAATGCTCGACCAACCTCCGGACGTCGTACCTCCGAAACATGGAGTCACGTCAGTCCGATTTCAAGGAGACATTGAATTTAAAAATGTTTCTTATGCTCACCCAGCTTCAGACGGCAGCGGAGAAATACTAGCGCTCCGTGGCATCTCGCTGTGTATCAAAGCAGGGCAAACTATCGGAGTGGTTGGACGCTCTGGCGGAGGAAAGAGCACTCTTATCAAAGCGCTTCTGCGTTGGTTCGATCCGGATGAAGGAGAAATTCTTATGGACGGTATCAATTTACGCGAGTACGATCTGCTACGGTATCGCAGAAGAATTGGATACGTGCCCCAGCAAGTTCGACTGTGGGACACCACCATCCGGCGCAACATTAGTTTCGGGTGCGATCGCGAGCTTTCAGATAGCGAGCTCGAGAGGTTGGCAAAAATGGTGGGGATCGATCGTTTCTACGACCGACTCGGAAAAAAACGATTCGATAGTACAGTCGGAGAACTTGGCAGACATCTCTCCGGCGGACAAGCGCAACTTATCGGCATTGCCCGCGCGCTCGCTAAAGATCCCGCGCTTCTCATTTTCGATGAAGCGACGAGTAATCTCGATAACGCGAGTGAAGCCCTAGTCCAACACGCGATGCAGACTGCTCTTGCGGGCAGAATGGGCGTTGTCATAGCACACAGACTCTCAACTGTTCGCAACTTAGACACCTTAGTGGTGATGAAGCGCGGACAGATTGTGGGAGTCGGCACACATGAAAAGCTTTCGGGCTCGTGTGCGCACTACCAGAAACTCATCAGTTTGGAGTTTCGAGCCTGATTTCAAATAAAGGTTAGACACAATCAGCATACTACGGTATGCTGATTTTTTATGGAGCAAAAAAAATTACAAAAAATCTGGGACGTCGTGGTTATTGGCGGTGGGCCGGCGGGGATGATGTGCGCGGGGAAAGCGGCGGAACGCGGTCGCGCTGTGTTACTGCTCGAAAAAAATTCCACGCTAGGTAAAAAACTTTTAATTACGGGAGGAGGGAGGTGCAATGTTACTAACAACAAAATTGAAGTTCGCGAAATGCTCGCGAAATATAAAAAAAGCGAACAGTTTCTTTTTTCTGCTTTTACACAATTTGGCGTTTCAGAAACTCTAAAATTTTTTAATAATCGCGGTATGGAAACTAAGGAAGAAGCCGACGGAAGAATGTTTCCAGTTTCGAATCGTGCTCAGTCAGTTTGGGACGTGCTTGTCTCGTACATGAAAAAAGGAGGCGTCACCGTTCGCACCAAGGCAGAAGTCTCGAGTATTACTTTTGATGAAGTTCAAAAACAGTTTGTCATAAAACTTTCTGATAAGTCTGAAGTTGTTACCCTCGCCTGTACTCTTGCGACAGGTGGTGTCTCGAGACCAGAAACCGGCTCAACGGGTGAAGGTTTTCGCTGGCTGAAAAAGTTGGGTCACAAAGTTATTGAAAATGATGTAGCGCTTGTGCCGATTGCGCTTAAAGATTCTTGGCCGAAAAAATTGGCGGGAGTATCTTTGAAAGATATTAAATTGACCACGTTTAAAAACGGTGTAAAACAAAAAGCTCACAAGGGCAAATTACTTTTTACTCACGTCGGCATTAGCGGTCCAACGGTTCTTAACATGAGTCGAGAAGTTGGAGAGTTGTTGGACGAAGAAGGTTCGGAGTATGAAGAAGTTTCTGAGAAATCTTTGGAAAAAAATGAGGTTAAGATTATGCTCGATTTATTTCCGACAACCGATAGTGGCGCTTTGCGAGAAAAATTGCAGGGGATTTTAGTTGAGCAAAGTAATAAAAAAATTAAAAATGTGCTTTCGTCCCTGATTACGCCGGCGCTTGTTGATCCGATTCTGGAACTTTCAAATATTAACGGAGATACGCCGTGTCATAGTGTCAGAACTGAGGAGAGAAAAACTTTGGTCGCCATCCTCAAAGCTATCCCGCTTCACGTTTCTGGTTTACTGGGGAAAGACAAGGCGGTGGTTTCTTCCGGTGGTGTGATTCTCGACGAGGTTGATTTTAAAACCATGCAATCACGAATTTTTCCAAAGCTCTTCTTAATTGGTGATGTTTTAAATATTGACCGGCCATCGGGAGGGTACAGTTTACAGCTGTGTTGGACTACAGGCTATGTTGCAGGTAACTCCTGTTAAAAACTTTTCCACCTCAGTGTAATCCACAGGACACTACAAGTTGTTTGTGATAAATTATACCCATATGAAAAAAATAATATTAATTTTGGTGGTGACGGCGATAGCAGTTTTAGGCGGACATTTAGTGTATGACTACTACTATCCTCCAGCTACGATGCACATGGGTTCAATGAACGAAATGGGCGATATGCATGATATGGATGGAATGCACGACATGGACTCTATGATGCCGATGTCACACAAAGATGCTACCTACATGATCGAAGATAATTCCGTCACCTTAATGAAAGGCATGTCAGAAATGCCAGCTATGCCAGGATCAGCCTCAAAAGTAACCACCAGCTATTTTGGAAATGAAGCGATGGGAGATTTAAACGGAGACAAAATGCCTGATGTGGCTTTTATTCTGACTCAAAATAGTGGAGGAAGTGGTACTTTTTATTACGTCGTTGTTGCTTTGGAAACTAACATGGGGTATCACGGTACCAACGCTATTTTGTTGGGTGATCGGATTGCGCCACAAACAACAGAAATTAGGGACGGGGGTGTAATTGTTAATTACGCAGAAAGAAAAACCGGAGAACCAATGACTGCGCGACCTTCTGTCGGCGTCAGTAAATATTTGAAAGTTACTGGTACGACCTTGGAAGTGGTTCCGATTGTTGAAAATCAATAAAGTTTGTCCTCGTCCCATCCCCGCCGCAGCGGCGTCCTCGCGGACTCGGCGGGTAATAGGCGAGGAACCAGGGCAAACTTTGTTGTAGAAGAGTCGGCTCCGCCGACGCAACCATTCGTTGCGGATTCATCCTTGCCCCAGAGCGGGCGAGGATGAATCCGCAGTTACAATAAAATGTTAAAAGAATTCAAGAAATTTTTGCTCCGAGGAAATGTTGTTGACCTCGCGGTTGGTGTCGTGATTGGCGCGGCGTTTGGAACCGTGGTGACCGCTCTGGTTTCAGATTTACTCACTCCATTAATTTCAGCTATTGCAAAGTTGCCCGACTTCAGCGGGTTGGTGTTTACATTAAACGGTAGCGAATTTAAGTACGGACATTTTTTGAACGCAGTTATTTCTTTTGTTCTGGTTTCCGCTTCAATTTTCTTTTTTATTGTGAAGCCGATGAATGTCCTTGTTGCCCGATCTCGCAAGGAGGTGCCGGCTGATCCAATCACGAAGAAATGCTCTGAATGTCTGAGCGAAATTCCCATTAGCGCCAAGCGCTGTTCTCATTGTGCCCAACTTGTTGCCTAGCTATTTTTTTGATTTTCCACAAAGAAAATCATCGCGTCATGCATAAACTGCGCCAACCCAACTGCGTATTTTTCGAAATTGGCTGTAAAACGTTTGTCAGCGATGTACATTTCAGCAAGTCCTCGATAGATTTGCAGATTTGGTTCGTAAAACGTGCGCAAACTGTCGTAATGTTTGGCAATTAATTTTTGTACCGCCGGATCTTTCGGGCTTCTTGTCATATTTTTCACAAGCTCTTTCATGAGCGCATCGCTTGCGGCCTTAATTTGCGCAATGTCCTCCTTGGTTAATTTTTTAACCCGAGCCGCAGATTGTTTGTAGGCGTCGGTATGCCCCCATTTTTGTTTGGCTTCCTCGGCATAATTTTCTGATCCGAAAGCTTCATACAGTTCTTTATCAGTCATGTTATTTTTGTGGTTAATTTTATTAATAGTTTTGTCGATAGTTTTCAAAAGACGAGAAAGACGAATTTTTTTCTCCTCAATAATTTTCCGATGATCTCGCAGAGCACTATGCAAGCTGAAGTTACTTGAGTCCAAGATTTTTTTGATATCGAGCAGAGGAAAGTCGAGTTCTCGGTATAACAATATTTGCTGGAGACGCAGGAGTTCCGTTTCGCCATACTGTCGATAATTATTTCTATTTTCTCGGACAGGAGAAAGCAGGCCAACCTCGTCGTAATAGTGAAGGGTTCTGACGCTCACTCCCGCAAGCGTTGCTAGTTGTTGAATTGAATATTTCATGTAGTGTTTTCTGTGATCGACCAACAGTACCAAAGTCTAAACTATCACGCAACGTGAGAGTCAAGCTTACACTGCAATAATCAATTTGGGAGTTGAACTCCCAAATTGATAGGAGAGTGGGCAGATTGCTTTTGTTTGCTATACTATGTTGATGAGGAAACAATTAGAAGCATTAGATTTAGGTTTTATTTCTTTTTGCAGAATGGCACTCATTCCGATTGCACGGTTTGGTTTGTTCGTAATATTTTTTTGGTTTGGTTTTTTGAAAGTTATCGGGCTCAGTCCGGCAAGTGGTTTGGTGCGAAGCCTTTTTGAACGCACGATGCCTATCATGACGTTTGATGTTTTTTTAATTCTATTTGGAGCGTTTGAGTGTTTGATCGGTATTTTGTTTCTCATCCGCGGATTTGAACGAATTGTCATTCCGCTCTTATTTTTTCATATGATTACGACGTTTATGCCACTTTTCTTGCTCCCACAAGTGACATGGTCTGGGTTTATGGTGCCGACTTTGGAAGGTCAGTACATTATTAAAAATTTGGTAATTATTTCTACCGCTATTGCCATTGCCGCCAATTTAAAACCAATGTCGTCCGATAAAATTTCGGGTTAAAAATGCTACAATCAAGGGAGGAGTTTCATTTACTAATTAACGTATACTCATATGGACACACAAAATAGCACAACAGAAAAAAATCCCGAGAACGCTCGCGGCTTGCGGGATAAAAAAACCTTGATGTCGGTTCTCGCCTACGTCGGACCGCTCATTATCATTTCCTACCTTACAACCAAGGATGATCCAACGGTTAAATATCACATCAAACAAGGTTTGGTTTTGGTTGTTCTTGAGGCCGCTGTCTGGCTTGCTGACGAGATGCTCGGCTCCTTCTTTTGGCCAGTCATTCAGCTTGCCCATTTCGCTTTAATTGTTTTGTCGATTATCGGTATCGTCAACGTGCTTAACGGCAGACAAAAAGAATTGCCTTTCGTTGGTCATTTTTCTGAAAAATTTAATATTTAATGTGAGTTTCGGACGTCCATCATGAATCGTTTTACCGTCATTGAAAAAAAAGTAGGGGAGACGCCCTTTTCGGCACTTGAAGTTTTTCGAGCAGGGGACGAAAAGCTTTCCGAACTGCCCTTAACCTATGCGGGACGCCTCGATCCAATGGCCAGTGGAAAACTTCTCATTCTTATCGGAGATGAATGTAAAAATCGAAAAAAGTACGATGATCTGGACAAGGAGTATGAATTTGAAATTCTCTTTGGTTTTAAAACTGACACGGGAGATGTCTTAGGTCTAGCGCAAGCCGACAATAAGAATCAAGCCATTAACGAGAAAGATTTGGTACGCGTGGCCCAGACATTTCTCGGTAAAAAACGTTTCCCGTACCCAGCCTTTTCATCCAAAACTGTTCTGGGGAAACCCCTGTTTCATCATGCAATTGAAAATAATCTCGGCCAAATTGAAATCCCAAAAGCCGATATTGAAATTTACAATTTAAAACTGTCCAGCATCTATAAAATTTCTGGGAAACTTTTGATAGAAAATATTGAAAAGAAAATTTCCCTTCTCGATCCAGGACCTGAAACTGATAAGGTAGGAAATGGCTTTCGAAAAGAAGAAATTTTGGAAAAATGGAAAAGTTTCGGCGACGTATCAGCCCAAGAATTTACGGTTGCTAAATTTAAAATTATTACGAGCTCCGGATCGTACATCAGGACTATCGCTCCACTTATCGCAGAAAAATTGGGAACATTTGGTTTGGCCTATTCCATCCATCGCGCCAAAATTGGCCACTATAAAAGTTTGATTAAAAACTTCGGTTTCTGGAGAAGAACTTTTGTGTAAAAGTAGATTAGTAGGGTGGTAGTTGGTGGGTAGGGTGTAGAAAAAACAAGAAAAGGTAGAAAGCCGCCGCGACG
>JAZJZC010000007.1 GCA_040390045.1 Patescibacteria group bacterium | reverse complement strand
AGTTGCCCATGGCACGAACTTATACCAGCGCGCAGCATCGCGCAAAGCGCGGCGGGGAATTTTAATTTTAAGAATTTTCTGGTCTTTGTGTCCCTCTCTCTCGTCGTGGAGCACCGGATCCCATCAAGTATTTTCTTGGGTTTTCGTCGAGATCAATAAATTCATCAGCGGCTTCTTTCAGTCGGCCGGAGGCGGATTTACCGAAGGTCACGACTTCAACTTGGCAACCTTCGTGAACTTGGAGATATTCAACCAGGGGTACGAAATCTCCGTCCCCTGTTACTAAAATAACAGCATCAAGTTTTGGTGCGAGTTTGATAGCATCAACGGCAAGGCCGACATCCCAGTCAGCTTTTTTGGCGCCGCCAGCAAAAATTTGTAAATCTTTGGTCTTGGCTTCAATGCCAACTTTTCCTAGTGCCTCGAAAAAACTTTTTTCGTCACCGGATTCAGTGGTGATGACATATGCGACAGCACGAATTAACGCTCTTCCTGCCAATGAGTCTTTGACCACTTGGCCAAAATTAACTCTTGCGTTGTAAAGATTTCTTGCGGTGTGATAGAGATTTTGGGTATCAATAAAAATTCCCACTCTTTGTTCTTTGTGTTTGATTACAGTCATAAAAATTTAGTGCTCGATTCGAGCCCCGACTACATATAAAAATTATTAAAATATTTAGCACAACTAAAACAAGTATAACACTTTAAATTAAAAGCTCGTTGTGCTCAGCTTGAGAAATTGAGGCTACGAATTACGCCTTTTTGAGATCCAATTTTCTAACGACAGAGTTGAAACGTTTAGAATCTTTTTTTTCAAGATAGACCATGTGCGAACGTCGGTTGGCTACCATAGAAAGAAGACCGCGTCGGGAGTGTTTGTCCTTGGCGTTTTTCTTAAGGTGACTGGCGAGTGCTTCAATTTTTTTGGTGAGAAGTGCAATTTGAACCTCCGAAGATCCGGTGTCCTTGTCGTGAACTGCCACTTCTTTAATTGCTCGTTGTTTCTTGGTTTTTGTTAACATGCCCGAAATGATAGCACGAAAGTATATTTTACGCAAGCCCAATTGTGGGTTGTAAATGAGGCCTTGCTCGAGCGTAAACCGCAAAAATTACCAAATACCATGGTAAAATAAGCCCATGGCAAGTGAAATGGAAAATTTAAAGCGTCAGTTTCTTGAATACATGGAAATTGAAAAAGGCCGCGCTATAAGGACTGTCGAAAATTATGATCACTATTTAACGATTTTTATTGCTCAAACAAAAATCGGCAGACCAAAAGACATAACTGACGACACTGTTCGTAATTTTCGCATTTGGCTCAATAGACAATCCAATGGTAATAATCGCGCAACCGGCGATACCATGAAAAAGAATACTCAAAACTACTATTTGATTGCGGTAAGAAGTTTTTTAAAGTTTTTAGCTAAAAGAGGCCACACTGCCCTACCTGCCGATCATATTGAATTAGCGAAAGTGGGAGAAAGACAGATAGATGTTATTTCTAAGGATGAATTGAAGCGACTTTTGGAAGCGCCAGATAAAGAAAAAAATTTTGAGCGAAAATTTAGAGATAAGGCGATTATGGAAATGCTGTTTTCCACTGGATTGCGCGTTTCAGAACTGTGTTCGCTTACAAACGATTTAGATTTGCGATTGGATGAATTTTCGATACGCGGGAAAGGCGGAAAAGTGAGAGTGGTTTTTTTGTCTGATGAAGCAAAACATGCAGTTAAGGAATATTTGGCTCTGCGTAAGGATATGTCCGACGCTCTTTTTGTAAAATTGAGCGACGAAACCAAAAAAAATGGCGATGTTTCGGGGCTTACGAGGCGTTCAGTTGAGAGAATTGTGAAAAGATATGCGACCATTGCCGGCATTTCAAAAAAAGTTACTCCGCACGTTATTCGTCATGTTTTTGCAACCGATTTACTTTCTAACGGCGCCGATATCCGGTCAGTCCAGGCAATGTTGGGTCACGCGAATATTGGCACAACTCAAATTTACACGCACGTGACGGATAAACATTTGAGAGATATTCATAAGAAGTTTCATAATATGAAGTAGATTCAAGATTTAAGATTCGGGAATAAGAAAAAATTAAATCCCCGTCGGCCTTTGGCCGACGGGGATTTTCTTTTTTCAATTACTTTAACTTAAGTATGTAATCCTGTCCGTTATCTTTTGGTTCGTATTTGAAAACGTTTGGGTTAATCGGACGATTTTTGAGATAGCCTTCAAGTTCAAGAATGTCGACAAGTGCCTTCCCTCCCTTAACATTTGGATATTGATCGTGATCGCTATAATAAAGCTCAACAACCGTCGCCAACTGATGAACATTGGCTTGATTAGTTGCAGTTGTGGCACTTTTTATCAATTGATCGGTTGGTGGAAAAACCCCTGAAAGAAGGAGGGTTGATCCGATAATCATTGAAATAAGGCTTGAAAGCAAGGTTATTGGCATATACCTTTTGGCTGAATCCCTACTTATTAGCATAGTTGCATTATTTTGTCAATAGCATCGAAATCGATATTTCTTGGTACTATTTCCTGATGAAAATCATTTCTTGGAACGTCAACGGCATCCGTGCAGTACATAAAAAGAATTTATTTGTGCCTTTTATCGAAAAATACCAGCCAGACATCTTGTGTTTACAAGAAACCAAAGCCGAACAGCATCAATCCGTCATTGATTTGCCGCAGTACACTGAATATTGGAATTCTGCCTTAAAAAAAGGTTACTCAGGCACAGCCATTTTTACGAAGACCCCTCCCCTATCTGTCACCAACGGCTTCCCAGAAAAAATTATCAAAAAATTTAAACTTGGAGCGGATGCCTATGGCGATCCGACAACAGAAGGCAGAGTGATTGCCGCCGAGTACGAAAAATTTTACGTGGTGACGGTCTACACCCCAAACGCCAAGGACGACTTGTCTCGAATCCCCCTTCGCCACAAAAATTGGGATCCAGCATTTTTGGCCTACTGCAAAGAGCTCGAAAAAAATAAACCTGTCATCTTTTGTGGAGATTTAAACGTCGCTCACACCCCTGACGATCTCGCTCGACCCAAGCAAAATGAAGGTTTAAAGGGCTATACTACAGAAGAACGGGCCGGCTTTCAGGCTTTCATTGACGCTGGTTTTGTTGATACATTTCGAATGTTTACCAAAGGTAAGGGCCACTATTCCTGGTGGTCACACTTCGCCAATGCCCGCGAACGCAACGTAGGTTGGAGAATTGACTATGTGTTGGTCTCTGAATCCTTAAAACCAAAAGTAAAAAGCGCTAAAATTTTGCCAGAAGTGATGGGTTCTGATCATTGTCCGGTAATGCTAGATATTAGTTTGTAGAAAAAACCTTGCATTTCTGCAAGGTAAATTTTGGAAATTACTCCGGTTCCTCAATGATTGACTCGTACCCGATTGAATTTAGATATTCAGCAATTTTCTTTTGGACGGTTAATCGGTTTTCATCCAAAATGAGCACGGAATGTGCAGCAAAATTTTGGGTTATCGATTTACGGCTAGAAACGGTCATAACTTCGCCACTTATAAGTAACCCTCTTAAGTAATTCTCTATCCGTTCGTCTTGAAGCTCCTCACTCATGAAAACTTCGAGAATACTCGGGCTATAGAACCAAAGCACTATGTTGTCAGGATACATCTGCTTCGTTTTCATAACCTTGTTTTATGTTTGTTCAATCTTCTTTGTAATTTACCCCAAACAACAGACTACTCCTTAGGGTTTATAGTGTAAATTAAAAATTACAAAACTGCTAATCTTTAATATATAATTAATATAAGCCTTATTTTAAAGTCTTTTTTAGCGCTATTTACAAAATTGAGTTGTAAATGATAAACTACAGTGATGAGTATCAAGGTAGAAATGAAACAGTTCCTAAAAGAGCTCGATTTGAACGACGCGGAGATCACCACGTACATGTCTGCTCTTGAATTAGGATCGGGACCTGCCAGCGCTATAGCTAAAGCGGCTGGCCTAAACCGAGTTACTGGTTATGAAGCTTTGAAGCGTCTATCTCGCAAGGGTTTTGTGACTATTCGGGCCAAAAAGAACGAGAAAATCAAATATTTCACGCCTATTGAGTACTCAGAAATCCTTGAAAAGCTCAAAAATAAACAAGAAGCTGTTGGGGTGGCTATAAAAAAGGCAGAAACTCTAAAACATGAATTTTCTGCCAATTTCAACGTGGCAGAGGATAAACCTGATGTTTTATTTTTTGAAGGAGCACAAGGTATCAAAGAAGTTTTGAGCGATACCCTGAAACAGAAACCAAATGAAATAATTTCTTTTGCTTCAGCCGAATCACTTGAAGCGGGGTTTGATAAAATTTTTCTAGAAATGTATTGGAAGCGCCGTGCTGCTTTAGCAATCCCCTCTCGTGGTATTTTGCCTGATACCTCACAAGCACGAGAACAATTTAATCCCGAGAAAAATCAACGTGAATTACGAACCTTAAAGTTTGTTCCACCAGAAGCTTTTCAATTCAAAAATGAAATTGATATTTATGGAGATAACGTTGGTATTACTTCACATTCTAACGGAAACCAACATGGGATTATCATTAAAAGCCGCAACGTAGCCCTGAGTTTAAAGGCTATTTTTGAGACGCTTTGGAGCTTAAGTAAAAGTGAATAAAGTTTTGAAAGGTCTATTGTATCCCAGTAGCAAATTTTGCTTTTTCAAAAATTCATCAATATTTTCAATAAATTTTTAATTACAAGTGGGATTTAATGCGCTCGGGGTAGCCCGAGGTTGTGCTATTCGCACCACAGGAGTACTTCCATTTTCTATGCGGAATACCGCTAAGAAAAATTGGTCGCACTCGCACATTAAGGCTTAGTATGGGGGCAAAATTTGTACGGGATCCTCGAAAACTATAGTCGTGTCCCTTAGGACACTCCTTAGTTTTCGGGAGTTATCCACAGGTTGTCTTTTACATGTCCTTGATAGGTGATACAATGTTTGCAGAGAGGTCAGTTGTGAGATGTGCTCCTCTGACAAAAGTTCTTTGAAAAGTGGAATCTCTCTATTAGATCCAAAAAAAGTTTTACCCTATTTTCTTTTGAAAATGTTTCCTCAAACATCTTGAAACTCGGAAATCATCTTTCAAAAAAAGTACACAACTAAGACTTCGAACGGATCATTTTTCAAACCGCCTTTACTTGGTAGAAATTCTTTAAAGCATGTCCCAGAGTTCAATATACTTGAAACCTGAGACATGTTTTAAAGAAAGACCGCCATTGGGCGGTTTCTCTTTGCCCGCCCCGAGAGTACCCTCGTGGTTTGGCGGGCAAAGACCCCGTACCAAAATCACCCACGGCATTTTTAGGACGGTAGTGATTATTTTAGTAATAAATCCAGCAAACAGATACTATGTCTGCTCCAATTTTGGTATTGGGGTCAAATATTTCCACTATTCGACGTTATATTTTCCTCGAATATCACCCAACTCCTTGTTTTCGAAGTCTTCCTTGGCCTCCCTAGCCTTTTCAGCCAGAGATATCAATGTTTCATCTGAAACATCTGATAATTCCAAAGCTCTTTTTTCAAGATATTCTTCTGTGTTAAGTTCCGGTTTTTCGAGCACTTCTTCCAATAAAGCTAGCAAAATTCTACCTATTTTAGGTCCAGGTGTTACATGTGTAACCTCAATTAGCCTGTTTCCATCAATTTTGAGCATTCCAACTGAAACGGGATCTCGCATGACCTCCTCAATCATCGATTTATACTTCCTTAATCTATAAGGGTTTTCTTTCGGTCTGCCGGTTCCAATGCGATCACAGATTCTTAAGTTCATTAATTCCCAAACATCGTCTTTACCAACCTTAGCCACCAAACGTCTCACTGCTGAAGGGGTAATTTGCTCGGTGTCTGAGAAAAACATGTGCCAACGAACAAGTTTTACTACTTTTTCGATGATTTTCTTTGAAAAGGTGAGTCTGGTGAGGATTTTCTCTGTTACACGTGAACCAACCACTTCATGGCCGTAAAACGTCCACTTTGTTTCATGTGAAGCACGTCTAGTCTCAGGCTTGGAAATATCATGAAATAAAGCAGCTAGACGGATTTCTAAGCTCCAGCCTTTATCGGCGGCATGCTGAAGTGCGCGAAGCAAGTGCTCCCAAACATCGAATGAATGAGCCTGATTTTGTTCAACACCAATGGCTTTTTCTAATTCATGGCTAATAAACGGCAAAATTCCGAGCTTTTGGCACATAATGATCCCACTCATTGGGTTATCAGACATTAAAATCCTTACAAACTCTTCTCGAATTCTTTCAATGGCGATTTCTTTTAGAAGGGGAGTGTACTTCGCAATTGCCTCAATAGTTTCCGAACTGATACTGAAGCCCAGTTCGGTCGAAATCCGGATAGCGCGAAGCATTCTCAAGGCATCTTCACTAAATCGTTTATGGGGGTCGCCGACAGTTCGTAAGGTTTTCGAAGCAAGATCTTCTTGTCCTTTATACGGATCAATCAACTGTCCCTTATAAGTTCCGGGCGTTCCACCTTCACTTTCAACCTTAAGCGCGATAGCGTTTATCGTAAAATCCCGACGTTGCAAGTCATCTTCTAGTTTGTCGCTCCACGCCACACTGCTAGGTCGTCGGAAATCGTTATACTGAGATTCAAGTCTGTAGGGTGTGATTTCTACAACCTTCAAGGTTTCATCTTCTGTGGCTTCATTTACAACACCTACGGTGCCGTAAGAGTTCTCGTAGAAAGTTTTTGGGAAAATTTTTATAATCTCTTCCGGCGCTGCATTAGTCGTGAGATCCCAATCTTTTGGTTTTCTACCGAGAAGGGTGTCTCGAACGCAGCCGCCAACTAGGTATGCCTCGAAGTTAGCCTTTTTTAGAGCTTCGGCAATTGTTACAACTTCTTTCGGCAAGTTGAAAGTGTCCTGAAGTTTAGAGCTTTTCATTACGTGTTATTTTATTACAACTTTCAGTTTTTCGCTAATTAGCGTATTATGATGTCTAAATGCGCTTGTAGCTCAATGGATAGAGCACTTGCCTTCGAAGCAAGGGGTTGCAGGTTCGAGTCCTGCCAAGCGCACACATAGATTTTCTTCTCCAATTTGAGTCTTGTGTTTTCAAAACCGAAGTTGTGCGGTATACTTTCAAAGTATGCGAAAAGATAAGGAGCTAGCTCAGAACTTAAGACGACTTGGCAAAAGTTATGCTGAAATTCAAAGAGAATTGAGCGTCCCTCTCAGCACGCTTTCGGACTGGTTTCGGAATCAAAATTGGTCAAAAGAAATTTCAAAAAAACTTGTCAGTAGGGCGAAAAATGGCCACAAGGTTCGTTTGCAAGAATTGAACAAGGTTCGCGGTCAAAATTTAGAAAGATTGTATGATCAGGCGGGCAGGGAAGCCGAGGAAGAATTTGATTTATTAAAATATCATCCTCTTTTTATAGCAGGGTTGATGGTTTATTGGGGCGAGGGTAACAAGCTTTCAAAAAGCAGGTGTTCTATTGCCAACACTGAACCTTTAATGATAAAGTTGTTTTTACAATTTTTGAAGAATATCTGCGGTATAGATAATTCAAAAATTAAAGCTTGGATTTTGATTTACCCCGATCTTGATGAAAATTTGTGCAAGATGTTCTGGGCGGGGAAAACCGGACTTTCTTTGGGGCGTTTTGACAAGACAATGGTAACGAGGGGTAAGCATAAAACCAGACGGTTATCCTTCGGCGTTTGCAGTGTCGGAGTTTCCAGTGCATACTTAAAGTGTAAAATTTTGAAGTGGATTCAGCTTTTGGGGACTGATTTGACGCGAGAAAATTACAATGCGGGCATAGTTTAGCGGTATAACGCTACCTTGCCAAGGTAGAGATCCGGGTTCGACTCCCGGTGCCCGCACAGATAGATTTTGTGATATTTATAAGCGTCTTAATTCTAAGCCAGATTTTTTAAGGACTTGAATCTGGGGATAAGTCTGTGCACAAGTGTATAAAAGACAGTCGATAATTGGAAAAATACGGCCGGTAGTATAGAAACTTAAAAAAGACAGCCATTTTTAGGTCAATTTATAAAAGTCTTCTAGTGTATGGAATCCGTTCCAACAAAAAAACAAATTTTAGGTTCGCTCGGTGAAGCTATTGCTTCAAAATATCTTGTAAATAAAGGCTTTACGGTAGTTGAAATGAATTACCGCAAAAAGTTTGGCGAGATAGATATTATTGTCAAAAAAGGACAGAAGATTCACTTTGTTGAAGTTAAAACTGTCTCAAAGGAAAATGTTAAAGACTTCAATTTGGAAGCGGGGGACTCTTTTAGACCCGAAGACAATGTCCATGCATGGAAGCTCCAACGACTTTCGCGGACGATCACGGTTTATTTAGCCGAAAATAAATATGGAGACGAGACCGAGTGGCAATTCGATGTCATCACAATTTACTTAGATGAGAAAAATAAAACGGCAAAAGTAAAAATGTTAGATGGTGTTATTTTGTAGATTGTAGTCGTTTAAATCTTTTTATGTTAAGCTTTGCGGTCTAGGAATAAGTATCGGGGCGTGGTCCGCCGAAGGACGGATAAATTCCACGGCAGCAAATTAAAATCGGGGCGTGGTGTAACGGTAGCATAAACGCTTTGGGAGCGTTCAGTCCGAGTTCAAATCTCGGCGCCCCGACATTGAGGAGCAAAGCGACGATATAGTCGGGCGAGCAAGCCAACTGCCTGGCTTGCGACCGAGATTTGAACAGCGGAGTCTTGTTTTGTCAGCAGACAAAACAGACGAGCTGGTGCCCAGACCAAAATTTTTGACGAAAAATTTTGAGTCGCGGGCAAATCTCGGCGCTGCCATATTAAAATGAAGCACACTCTATCTAAAATATTACAATTTCGCCTTGGCGGCCCAATGCGAGCACCCGTATGGTACATCCTATTCATACTGCTTTGCGGGTTGATAATTGTAATTTTTGAAAAATTTTTCTACTGAAATTGAAGTCATTCTTATATTTTAATAACATATGACCCTCCCCACCTTCAAAAAAACAGTTTGGCTCTATTACCGTAAAAACTCGCGGAATCTTCCTTGGAGAAAAACCACCGATCCCTACAAAATTTTGGTATCGGAAATCATGCTCCAGCAGACTCAGGTTGATCGAGTCGTTCCAAAATATTTAGAATTTGTAAAAAAATTTCCTAATTTTAAATCACTCGCCGAAGCCTCTGTTTCTGATGTTTTAAAAACTTGGCAAGGGCTGGGCTACAACCGCCGCGCGCTTTTTGTAAAGCGCGCGGCTGAAAGTATTGCTGAGCACTTTAACGGAAAATTACCGCGAACTCTTACCGAGCTTGAATCGTTACCCGGGATAGGGAAGGCGACAGCGGCCGCTATCTTGGCCTATGCGCACAATAAGCCGGTAACTTTCATCGAGACAAACGTGAGAACCGTTTTTCTTCACCACTTTTTTAAAGGCGGAGAAAAAATTCCTGATACCGAAATTTTGAAACTGGCACTTGCGACGCTCGACACAGGAAAACCTCGAGATTGGCATTACGCGCTCATGGATTATGGCACCTACCTGAAAAAAGAATTCGGCAATCCCAATTCGCAAAGTAAACACTATGCAAAACAATCAAAATTTCGCGGCTCAGATAGGGAAATCCGCGGAGCAGTTTTGAAATTTTTAACTTGTAATAAAAAAATTTCTCGCCAAAAATTTTTGAAAATGAGTGGATTTGAAAACGCTCGAGCCACTACAATTATTAAAAACTTAACAACCGAAGGTTTTATTAAAAACAATCGAGACATGTTAACCTTAGCGTAAGATAACCCATGAAAAAATTATTTCAAAAAACCGTCGAGGATTTTCAGTGTGAACACTGTGGAACAGCAGTGGCGGGGAACGGCTACACGAACCATTGCCCGAAATGTTTGTGGAGCAAACATGTTGATGTACACCCGGGTGACAGGGAAGCGACATGTGGCGGTTTAATGGAGCCAGTGGCTTTTGAAAAGCGCTCAGACTCTTATGTTATAACGCACCGCTGTCAAAAATGTGGATTTGAACGAAAAAATAATTTTGTAGCAGGGGACTCTTTTGATACGTTACTTGCACTCGCAAGAAAACAATCTTAGTTTCCTGAAGTCAACGCCTCAAATAAAAGTTTTTTAATTTCGGGGAGAGACGCTGTATCAAATTGTGCTGAGAAACTGCTCAGACTTGAATTTAACAGTTCCTCAAGAGATATACCGGAGGTACTTTTCAAATTTCGATTGATGTAACTTGTAGAGATAGCATTTAAATCGCGATCTGAAGTATTTGTCGCGTCGGTTGAAGTGACAATAATACCGATCAGTTTCCCGTCGGTGTCGACTGCCGCTCCGCCAGAGCTTCCGTGTTGCGCGACAGGACTACCACCAAGACTAAACAGATCAACCTCGCCGGTTTTAAAGGTAAAAAGTTGTCCAAGGTTAATGATTGTTGAGGTGATGTAGAGATCTCTTTGAATTTCGATGCCTCCCAAAAAGCCCGCGGGATACGCAGCCAAAACTGCCAGATTACCAGTCTTAATAGCATTGTCGTTATATTCTACAGACATCGAAGGTACGGAGCCTTTAAAAACAAGGTCAGGGTTCGTGTAACCAGTTACCTGAAGCAGGGCAAAATCATTTTCACCAGTACCCGTAGGATTTTGAGAGCGCAAATTTTTATAATTATCCTTGACCCATTGAGGGGAAATATACACTACGTTTACTCTGTACGTCGCAACGGCCGGACTACCAGTGCGCACGATACAATTTAAAAGTTTTCTTCCCGCTGAATCTTCGAGCAATAAAAATTGAGCGATGTGGGCGTTGGTAAGGATAATTCCCCTTGAATCAATCAAGACACCTGAGCCTGAAATGGGTTCAAAAATTCCTCCCATAGCTGAGGTGCACAAAATATTTACAACGGCCGCGCGAGCTTTTTGATTGAGCGCGTTGAAATCGGTTGGCGGGGCTGGGGTTGTAGTCGTAGCCACTGCAACTTTTGGAATATAGGGAATTTTTGAAGCAACGACGTTTGGAACAGGAGTTTTACTATTTTCGGTTGGTTTTTTTGCGGGCGTTTTTTCTTTGGCAGTGGTCGTTGCGGTTCTCTGTGTGGTGGTACTCGCCGACTTTAGTTGACTAAAGTCGTTGGTTTTACTTTTGGTATTTTCAACAACGGTCTCAGTTTTCGTGGGCGTAATTTTCGGCGCTATGGCTGTTTGCGGGACAGGGAAGGAGAGCGCGGTCGTCACGACCCCGATTATTCCCAGTAAAAATGAAAAGATTTTTGCGAGCATTTCTCTATTTTAGCACAACACCCTATTTGAGACTTAATTGCGACTCAGGCACTTTTTTGCTAGGATTTGCTTCTCTCTCGCTGTCTGTACCTTGAAAAGCATCCGGTAGATAATTGAACCCTTGTTGTAGGTTTGTTATAATAATCTTGTGACTAAACCTGTATCGATAAGACAAAGAGCGCTTGAACTGAGAAAAGCTGGCTTTTCTTACTCGGCTATCTCCGAAAAAGTGAAAATAACGAAAGGCACCTTAAGCGCGTGGCTTGGCAACGTACCCTACGTACCCAACAAGGAAACTTTACTGAAAATTGGTAAGGCAAGAACGGCTTCAACCCTTGCGAAACACAAGCTAAAAATTAAATCTATTGCTGAGGCAAATGAACAAGCGAAGATGGACATAGGCTCATTGAACAAGCGAGACATTTTTATGTTAGGAGTAGGGCTTTATTTGGGGGAAGGCACTAAAACTCATAATATCGTCCGCGTTGTTAATGCAAATCCTCAAGTGATGAGTTTCGCTGTCCGGTGGTTTAGGGAAGTTTGTGGCATGAAAAATTCTAACTTTAGATTAAGATTGCATGTGTACCCCGACAATAATATTGCAGAATCAATAAAATTTTGGTCTAATGCTACTTCTGTCCCCCAAAGCCAATTTCAAAAAACATCTATAGATACTAGAACGGGTAAAAAAATGTTTAAACGAGGAAAGTTGCCTTATGGTACAGCACACCTTACAATTAAAAGCGAAGGCAAAAAGGAATTTGGTGTTTTCTTGGCTCGGAGGATTAACGGCTGGATTAGCGAAGTTTTAAAATAATATAGGTCCTCGGGGCAAAGCCCCGGAGCATCAGACCTATAGCTTGACTTCGACTCGGACGCTGTGAAAATATGAGTACACATTTTCACGCGCTCCTCGCTCGTCAAAATAAATGCGGGATTAGTTTAATGGTAAAATGGGAGTTTTCCAAACTCTTGACACCGGTCCGATTCCGGTATCCCGCACAAATAAAAAACCACGCAAAATTTTTACATTTTGCGTGGTGAGAGGTGTTTAAAACCTAAACTTTTTTGCCAATATCCAAAAGCTAGCTAAAGTTTCACACTCATCCGGCACACTGTCGCGTGCGTTGACCACGATTCGAATTGTATTTCTCATTTGTGGTTGTGAGAAACCTGGAAACGAAAGGATTCTGGCTTTTTTCCCGAGAATTTTGCCAGCCTCCGCTAACTCAGGATGGGTTAATTCAACATACCCACTTAGGAATGCGTCCAAAACCTGCCGTGCCTCTTGTTCGTCCATATGTGAAGATTCCAATTTTTAACTAAGTAACAGTTTATTTCCATTGTCAAAAAGTGTCACTAAAATTGTCGTTAAAATCTAAAATTCGCCATAAAAAGCCTTAAAATAACGAGTTTATTATTTAAATCTGTCAATTTTATTGACATTTTATAAATTTTAAATGAGAATAGAGCTATGTTAGAAACTCTGAAATTGTTGGGCGTAAGCGGAAAGGCGGCGCAAGTGTATGCTGCTTCGCTTGCCCTCGGAACGTCGTCAGTAAAAACTATTGCGCAAAAAGCAAAATTGAAACGTCCGACGGTGTACGTGTACTTGGAAGAGTTAGCACGAGACGGATTGGTTCAAAAAATTACGATCGGAAAAAAGGAATACTTCCAAGCGGCGTCTCCTAAGTTTCTTGAAATCAAACTCGAACAACAACTAACCGTTTTAAAAAAAGAAATGCCTGAGTTGGAATTGCTTCACGCTCAAGGTCAGGGCAAGCCTGGTGTCACTATGCATGAGGGAGAGAAAGGTTTGCTCCAAGTCTATGAGGAAATAAAAAAGACAAAGGAAATCATGTTTTGGTCAGACCTCTATGCCGTCGAAAAAATTTTCCCTGACGCTTGGCGCAAAATTAATCAGGCGACAATCGAAAATAATATTCACACGAGAGAAATTGTCGCGGATACTGCCGATGCGAGAGCCAGTTCGCGACGTTGGGCGGCCACAGTAGGGGATAAATATGTTGCACGATTGGCAAATGGTCCGATTTTTAATGACAGTGTGATTTACGATAATGTTGTGGCGTTTTTTCGACTTCAACAACAAAATCTCTTTGTGGTTCGGATTGAAGATCCGACAATAGCCGCGACCATGAAAACCCTTTTCGAGATGGCCTGGCAATCGGCGAAGCCATTCAAAGCTAAATAACGGACTCCTCGGGTTTGGCTTTTGCGAGTTTCATACTCGCATCAAGCCGTTTCGCTTCTGCCCATGCGAGCTCGTAGATTTTTTTCATCGCGTCGGCGATTTCGGCACTCTCGATAATCACACCGAGTTTTTCTTGCCAGGAAGCAATCATCACTTTGTTATCGTAAATGTTAATTTCGGGAGAAAAATTATATCTATCGGCTGGCACAAAAGCCACTTCACGTTTTTCTTCCGTATCAAACGAGGCTCTTTCGATTCCCGCTTCTGTTTGCGGAAATATGGCACGAATAGAAATATTCTTTCGGGCTCGTCGTTTGAAATATTCGGGAAAATAATTTGGTATACCTTTGTGCACTTCACCAGCGTTGGCATACGCTCGTATTGTTTCAGTTGAATTCAGCGTATCCTCATACACTTGTTTTAGTCCCTCAACCCCTTCGTAAAATTTTATTCTCGGCCGATTTTGTTTTGCGTGAAGTAAGTTAAGCTCAGGAATTAATTCTTCAGATTTTTTAATTTGCTCTACAGTTCGCTCAGCCACTTTTTTTAAATAATTGGTAATAGCCTGCGGCGGCTCGGCGGCAAACTCAGATTTTGGTTCCTTACCAGAAATGCTCGCAAGACCTTTGTTAGCAAGGGAACTTAAAATATCATACCCCGTTGTGCGATTGATTCCGGCTTTTCGACTGATCTCGGTGACTGTTCCATGACCGAGTTCAAGTAGCGCTAAATAAACTAAACTTTCTTTTTCTCCAAAACCAAAATTTTGGAGGGCGATTTTTAACTGAGCGTTTGAATCTTTCATACCAAAAGTATAACCTTTAATTTGTTTTGTGTCAATTATTTTCCACAAAAATAGGTCGATATTACTAAATATGTTGTTAAATAAGGATATGTTGATAATTTTATTGACGAAATTCATTTACAATGACAGTGTAACTACGATATATTATTGTTAGAAAGTCAAGGAATTCAGTTCACGGATGTGAAATCTGAGGGTCTTTGAAAACGTGGTCAACGCAAATTCTTATGCAACTCACAAACAAATTCCCGAATGTCCCCGCTATTTTGCCCCCGAAGGGACAGCTCCCGGCAAAATATCGGTCTATGGCTCGAAGCTTCTCGTTTCACGAGGGTCGGCACACTGAGACCGTCAAAATTGGCTGTCAGTGCATCAAAAAAATTCTGACACTCGATTTCAACCTCCCCGGTGATGACGTCGCCAACTCCGTCAACCAGTTTCCTCCCGGTTCGCCGGAGGCTAACCACGCCTTCGGGGAAGGATACAAATGCACTATGAAGTGTCCACTTTGTTTCAACGAGGCGGCCTTGAAAAACTACGTGCTCTACACCAAAGAGGTTTACAACTTTTTGGATCAGGCGCGACCCTTGGGCCTCGAATCTCTCAAATTTCTCGGACCCGGAGAGCTTCTGGAGAAAAAGGAATTGTGGGATATGCTCGAGTACACCCGCAAACACAACATCATTCTTGGTATTTTTACCAAGGCGGGTGTGCTCGGGAGTGATTGGTTGGCACGCAAATACCACGGCATCGATTCGATGGAGCTACTCAACCGGCTCCTCGAATATCCGAATCTGAATTTCTATCTCGAGGGTCGATCGTTTGACCCCGTCTGGGAAAACCGGTTTGTACCTATTCGGGATGCGGAAGATGCAAAGCACGTCAATTACTACGAAGTTTTGTGTATCGCGTATGAGCGGCTCTGCGCCGCGGGAGTTAACGCTGATCTTGCCAACCAGCGGATGACCATTCAGTGCAATCCCGTCACCCACCAAAACATCAGCGGCGTCTTCGAGATATACAAATGGGGCATTGAAAGAAATATGCCCGTGTATTTGCCGCCGACGATGGTTAGTGGCAAGGGTCACCTCGGAGAAGGTTCCGCAATGGAGGAATTGTTCATTGAGAGATACATCGCTTTGGCGGTTCAAGTTTACACTTGGGCAATCGAGCGCGGTGTGCTCACTCTTCCGCAGTTTCTGAGCGACGGCCCGCACCCGTATATCGGAAACACACCGTGCAATCAGTTGACGCACGGGATGTACGTCCATGCGGATGGGCGAGTCTGGAGGTGTCCCGGTAATGACAACCCAGACTTCGAAATAGACCCTGATATTCGGAAGACTCCTCTTAAGGATATCTGGATGAACAGTAAAAATTACCGCACCAACGCCTTCAACAACCACTGTGTGAAGGATGGGTTCTCACTTCCGGTTCGGTTTTACACTGAAGTGAAAAAGAGAGTGGAGCAAGAGCTCCGCCCTCGGCAGTAGGTCTGCCAAACGCTTTGGAGAATAGCGTCTAACTCTAACCTCACAAGAAATTGTGGGGTTTTTATTTTTAAAAAGAAAGCCGCCGCAACGGAGTTGCGGCGGCTTTCTTTATCTTGATCCTGCTTACTTGAACCCCTCGACAAAGCCTCGGGGTCAAATAAACTGAAACAGTTTATTTGACTGCTTCTTTGAGAGCCTTAGCTGCACGAAACTTAGGCACCTTCATAGCTGGAACTTGGATGGATTCACCAGTGCGAGGGTTGCGAGCTTGGCGAGCGGCGCGAGCCTTTACTGAAAAGATTCCGAGGCCAGCGATTGAAACTTCCTCACCTTTCTTCATGGTGTTGACGATTGAGTCGATAACTACGTCAACAACTTGTTCTGCTTGAACTTTAGTACCGCCGAGAATTGCGTGAACTGCGTCTGCTATAGCTTGTTTATTCATAATACGTATTAAAATTATTTTTATAATGTTTGCCCGTAATCACGTTTGCATCTCGACCTTACACGTGATGATTAAAATTTTTGATGGCAAATGCTAATACCAATTATATAATAAGCCATTTTTTGTGCAATGTCCGAATTTTAGAGAAAAATTTATTCAACAGATTCGAGTTGGATGTCAAATTTACGAAAATCCCCGCCGCGACGTAGTCGCGGCGGGGATTTTCTCAATGTTCCATGTTCTTTGTTATATGCTCCGTGGTTATTAGCGTGCGTACTCTATAGTCCTCAACTCTCTTATAATAGTCACCTTGATTTCTCCAGGATATTTTAACTCTTTTTCAATCCTTTGAGCTATATCTTGAGCCATTTTTTTGGCATCGAGGTCAGTAACTTCAGTTGGGGCAACGAACACTCGAATTTCTCGTCCGGCTTGCAAGGCAAAAGCTTTTTCTACACCGGTGAAGGTCTTGGCGATTGCCTCTAAGTCTCCAAGACGTTTCAAATAATTCTCAACGCTGTCTCTGCGAGCTCCTGGGCGTGAACCAGATATTGCGTCTGCAGTCTGAACGATAATTGATTCGATGGTTTCGTACGGATATTCACCGTGATGAGCTTGCATGGCCTTAACGATAGCTTCATCCGCTCCAAATTTTTGTAAAATGCGGCGGCCGATTTCAACATGCGTACCTTGGACTTCATGGTCAACCGCTTTACCGATGTCGTGCAAAAGTGCGCCAGCTTTGGCCACTGCAACGTTGGCTTTGAGTTCCTCTGCAATCATTCCCGCGATATGTGACATTTCGATTGAGTGTTGCAAAACATTTTGTCCGTAACTTGTTCGGAAGTGCAATCGTCCCAAAATCGCGATGATTCTTGGATCAAGATTGAGTACTCCACACTCGTATACTGCTTGATTTCCTTTTTCTTTAATGATTTTGTTGATATCTTGCTCGGCTTTTTCAACACACTGTTCAATTTTGGCTGGCTGAATTCTGCCGTCGAGGATCAAAGTCTCAAGCGCTACGCGAGCTACTTGTCTGCGAACAGGGTCAAACGATGAAATCGTGATAACTCCTGGAGTATCGTCGACAATAACCTCAACACCCGTCGCTCGCTCGAAGGCTTTGATGTTTCTTCCTTCCTTACCGATAATTTTTCCCTTGATTTCATCTGAAGGGATCGCCACGGTTGTGGTCAAAACATCAGCCGAAACAGAATTTCCCAGTCGTTGAATGGCGGTTGCTAGAATATCCTGAGCTTTTTTCTCAAGTTTTTCTTCGCCGAATTTCTCCAGCTTTTGCATTCTGACCAAAATATCTTCCTCGCTTTTCTTTTCAACACTTTTCAAAAGTTCCTCTCGAGCTTCTGACTCGGAGAGGCGGGCAATTTTTTCAAGCTCAGCTCGCTTCTCGGTTTCTAAGCCGTCAACCTTATCCTTAACCTTCTTCACCTCGGCAATCTTTGTCTTGATATTTTCGACTTCTTTGTCGATGTCAGCTTGGCGCTGATCAAGCGTATCTTCTTTTTTTATGGCACGCTCCTCAGATTTCTTGATTTTCTCCTCTTTCTCCTTGATCTCGGCTCTTGATGCGGCGAGTGTTTCATCCGCCTTACCTTGAGCTCCGTCAATAATCTTCTTCGCTTCTTCCTTGGCTTTGAGCATCATCTCCTTTATCTCAAGTTCCATTGAGCCTCGTTTGCCCAAAGAAATAATGAGACGGAGATAGTAGCCCAGACCAATCCCAAGAGCGCCTATGAGGCTCGCGAGAAGGACGACTATTTTTAATGACATAATACGAAAAGATTTCGCTTTAGACTTTCACGATAAGAAAAGCTGGTTCTAGTTTTTTAAGAATCTTTGAATATTGGAAAAATTTCTGAAGACCTTCCACCTGCGGAAGCTCTATTGAACAAAAAACAGCAATTGAAAAAGTAAAAAGTAAAATCATAATTAAATTACTAATATCGTCATAGTATAAGAAAAAAGGGAATTGTACAAGTTTTTTGGGGTGGCAGTCAAAAACCCCGGCCGCCCTTGGCGGCCGGGGTTTTTGTTGTGTTTTCTAGCTCGTTTTTAGAATTTCATCGATAATGCCGTATTTTTTGGCTTCTTCGGCGTCCATGTAGAAATCGCGTTCCACGTCTTTTTCGATTTGGGCGAGTGGCTTACCACAATTTTTGGCGAGCATCTTGTTGAGATTTTCGCGAGTTTTTAAGATTTGCTTGGCAGTAATGGCGATATCAGTGGCCTGACCTTCAACACCTCCGAGCGGCTGATGAATCATCACTTCTGAATTGGCGAGCGCGTAGCGTTTGCCTTTCTGACCGGAAGAAAGAATGATAGCTCCGCCGGATGCGGCAATGCCAAGACAAACTGTCGAAACATCATTTTTAACAAAATTCATGGTGTCGACAATGGCAAGCGTTGAGGTAACTGATCCGCCAGGAGAATTAACGTAGAGTGAAATATCTTTTTTAGGATCTTCAGACTGAAGAAATAAAAGTTGAGCGATCACAATGTTGGCAACGTTGTCATCAATTGGGCCGCCGAGAAAAATAATATTTTCCCGCAACAGGCGAGAATAAATATCGTAGGCGCGTTCGCCGAATTGGGATTTTTCGATAACGGTTGGGATTAACATGGGAATGTAGTTAAAAGTTTATAAAGTTCGTAAAGTTTATAAAGTGAAGACAAAAAGAGTATAACAAGAGGTTACAAGCTTGACCAGTTTTAATTTTAGGTTAATGTGTTTTTAGTAGTAGAACAATCACTATGAGAAAATATCTGGTAACCATGAAGGGATACTTGGGTGACATTAAGATCACCTGCGTTTGGGAACTCTCAGCCCCAGATGAAATCACGGCAATGCAAACCGTCGCGACGCAGGAAGAGCGCGCCCATTGGCCAATCGGCGCGACATGGTCCTGCGTATCAGAAGAAGCTTTGAAGGCGTAAGTCCAACCTTTCCGTGTTGGGCTTTTTTATACTTCATACTCTATAGAAAATACTATATACTTTCTGTCATGCGATTACATAACTTTTTTATAGATCAAAAGATTGGCGACAGCAGTAAAATTACGGTGACCGAATCCGCACTTTTAAACCAGTGGCGGCATGTCTTGCGGCTCAACACGGGAAGTTCAGTGGTACTTTTTGATAACTCAGGATTTGAATTTACCGCTCAATTTATTGAGTTGACCTATTTAAAAGCCGAGTTTGTGATTGTAGAAAAACGAAAAAATAAATTTTCTCCAAAGAAAGAAATTTTTCTATTCCAGGCCTTAATTAAGAGCGATAAATTCGAATGGATTTTGGAGAAGGGAACTGAGCTCGGTGTGGCGCACTTTGTTCCAGTGCTTGTTCAGAGATCAGTCGCTAAAAAAATAAATTTGATCCGCGCCAAAAAAATTATTTTAGAATCTTCTGAACAATCTGGGCGGGGAATATTGCCGGAAATTTCTGAACCAATTTCTCTGGAAACTGCGCTCGAAAATTTACCAGCTCCCGCAATTGTACTCGATCCTTCCGGTTCTTCTTTTGAAGCTGTAAGCTTTCAGCTGAAAGCTTACAGCTTCTTCATCGGGCCAGAAGGAGGCTTCACTGAACCAGAGCTTGAAATGTTTAAACAAAAAAATATTCCTATTGTTTCTCTCGGCTCTCAAATTCTCCGCGCGGAGACCGCGGCGATAGCAGTTTCGTCATTATTATTGCTCTAAAATAACAGCGACCATTGCTGGTCGCTGTTGTGATAGTTTTATATCTACTCAGGATTTTTCAGAATTACCTGGGTCATGATTTGCATGACTCTTACTGTCGAGCCTGCCCCATAACCATCACGTAGTGATTGGAGCATGCTCGGGAAAGCCGAAGCATCTGATGGGTTGAGGTTGGCTTCAACCACGATTCGTTGGAGAGATTCGAAATTATAGGTTTCAATCTCAGGTATCGCTTGGCCAATAAAA
The DNA here is from genome assembly GCA_040390045.1 of Patescibacteria group bacterium. Classification (NCBI taxonomy): domain Bacteria; species Patescibacteria group bacterium. The sequence continues at coordinate 16,060 of JAZJZC010000007.1, read as the reverse complement.
CGGTCTTCCTTGTAGATATGAACTAACAAGGAAAACTTTTGTGTCGGTCTTAAGGTGTTCATCATGATTTCCTTTCGCATTTTGTTAACCACCAAGCACCCTCCGAGATTATTAACGGAAGGGAGCAAAAGACGCTGAGGGTAATTGTACCCACACATATCCATTCCCCGAGGATGGAACGTAACACCTAATACTTTGAGCGATTCGGTACGCTGCCATAGACAAATCTGTTTCCCTGGACTTTGTTCTGGTGGCAATGACGATTATTCTTAGCTCATACTTTCCACCACCAATGCTTCGCCATGCATCCCGATCTTTTATTTCAACCTCCACATCACTTGCGGTTAATGGTGATTCGTCGCAAGTTAAAGCCTCAGCGACAATATGCTGAAGGTGACGACCAAGATTAATCACTTGTGTTTCAGTTGAGAGAGAAGGGCACTCTCTGTCTATTGTTACAAATACGATTGGCATATAATTTCCTTTATTTTGTTTTCTAGTGTTCGACCATTTCTACGCAGAACTGTATATCCTTATTGACGAGTGGCAAATATCACTCACGAGTGGTAAATACCACCTTTACAAAGGAATAAGACTGCTGTATACTTTTCGAATATGAAATACACAGAACTGTTTCAAAGCCTTGGTTTGGCGAAAAATGAGGCAAAAATATACGAAACCTTGCTTGAGATGGGGGAGCAAGGTGTTGGGGTGATTTCCAAAAAATCTGGAGTACACCGCAGGAATGTATACGACTCTTTACAGCGCCTTATGGAGAAAGGTTTGGTTATTGAAATAGTTGAATCTTTTGAAAATAAATATCAGGCAGTAGAGCCGAGTAAACTTTCCGAAGTGCTCGCTGAAAAATTTGAAGCACTTGATTCGGCCATGCCAGAGTTGCAGAAATTACATTTTTCCAAGCCTGAGGAGTATCAAGTTCGCACGTATAAGGGCAAAGAAGGCTGGAAACAATACATGAGAGATATTATTAAAACTGGCGAGCCGTTTTATTCTATTGCGGCGCAGGGAGCATGGCTCGACGATCGAGTAAAATCCTACACGCCAGGTTTTCTTGAGCAGATGAAACGAAAAAAAATAGAGATGCGTCACTTATTTGATTACGATGTCAAAGAAAGTCACCACCCTATTATTTCTCACGTTGGCAAGCACTATAAGTTTTTGCCAAAGAAATACGCAACTACGTCCGGCATCGATATTTTTGGAGATCATGTGAATATCTTGCATCACTTATATCTTGGAAAAGTTGGCACCGATGAAGAAATTACTTTTACAGTAATTGTAAACAAAAACCTCGCCGACTCTTTTCGGACATGGTTTCAGTACATGTGGGACATGTGCCCAAAGTCTTAAATTATTTCTGCGACTCTAAGAGAGCAAACACTTTTTCGTTCGTAAGCATCATGGTTACATAGTCGTGAGCGCGAACAGGGTCAACGGTTTTGTACTCTTCAATAAGGTGTTTCACGTCGTGGTTGACCGCTTCTTCGGTTACTTCCACCTTCTCTTCTTTGGCGATGGCACTCAGGACAAGTTGCAACTTCGCCCTCTTCTCGGCATCTGGTCTCCAGTCTTTGCGGAGATCATCTTCAGACTTTTTGATTTGTTTCATGTAATCCTCCATCGTCATTCCCATCCGCGCTACGTCATCATGGAACCTTGCGTGCATCTTAGCCAGCTCACTTTCAATCAAAGCTTTCGGTACAACGACTTTGGTTTTTTCTAAAATTTCTTCGACTAAGGCAAGACGTTTCTTGTCGTGAGCTTTACGTTTTTTTTCTTCGGCTAAGTTTTCTTTAATTTGTGATTTGAAATCATCCACGGATTTAAAGTTTCCGAGTTTCTTAACAAACTCGTCATTCACTTCAGGCAAGGCTTCTTTTTTGTCGGTGGCGTTTTCTCCCGCGGAACTTTGAGCAATACTCTTGCGAAGATTTTCAATAAAATCTTCAACCTCTTTTTCAGACACAGTAACGTCTTCTGTCTTTTTTAAATTTAGGGCAACAGCAATTTTTTTATAATCCGGCAATGTTATTTCTGGAAAAATGGAAACGGTGATGGTAAAGGCGAGCGGATTATTGAGCGCTAATTTGCTAATGGCTACACGCGGTTCACCAACAACGTGGAGTTTCTTTTCATCCATGATTGTAGGAAAAACTGATTCAATAGAATCGTACGCCGCTTCTTCAAGAATGGCTGGTTCGCCGATTTTTTGGATCAAAATATGCTCAGGAACATGGCCAGCTCGAAAGCCATCAACAGAGATTTTTGAGGCCAATTTCTTGATGGCTTTGGTTCGGTGGTGAGCAAGTGTTTCGTGAGGAACTTCAATTGAAAGTTCGAGCTCAGACTCCGGTAGGTTTTTTTCGTCGGTGATTTTATAGTTGGACATACTAATATACGAATTATACCAATCTACTAATAGCTACTAATCCTACGATTTTTATTCGTAGTTATTCGCAGAATTAGTATGCATTAGTATATTGGTATTTTCCTAGTGTGCAAGTAGGGCTCCCCAAATGTAGAGTCCAACAACCGCGACGATACAAAATATGACCACGGCCAAAAAGAAAGTTTTTAGATGAAGGGGTTTTTTCTTCGGAGTAGAAAAAGAAGAAGCGGTGGTAAAACTTTTCACCGGTGGTATGGTTGGCGGTGGTGTGAGGGTGGGTTTGAAAGTTTGCACTGACGGAGAATTTCCGAAAACATTTTTCAGTTCACGTGGTGGCGTGATCTTCAAAAATTCCTTGGCAGAGAGGTTTGGAATATTTTCTGCTTTTGGAAGAAATTCCTGAGATTGGGAACCGGTTAAAAGTTTTTCGTCTGTTTGGTTTTCCATGGGAGTAATTAAAATTAGAATTTAACTATTTTATTATACCAGATTTGGAAGAAAGGGTTTAGGGGAAAGGGGTTAGGGTTTAGGTAAAGAAAAATCCCCCCGCTGCGCAAAGCGCAGCGGGGGGATTTTTCTTAAACTTTATTTAGCAAGCAAACTAACCATGAGAAGCGCCACAATGTTGAGAATTTTAATCATCGGGTTGATTGCCGGACCCGCGGTATCTTTGTACGGATCGCCAACAGTGTCTCCGGTAACAGCAGCCTTGTGAGCGTTTCCGCCCTTGCCTCCATGATTACCTTTTTCAATATGTTTCTTGGCATTGTCCCAAGCTCCGCCACCTGAAGTCATTGAAATGGCAACGAAGAGTCCGGTGACAATACTACCGACGAGAAGTCCTCCGAGAGCAACTGGACCTAAAAGGAGTCCGACTGCAATTGGAGCAACAACAGGGATGAGTGCTGGCAAAATCATTTCCTTAATGGCGGCGGTGGTGACGATGTCAACGCATTTTGCGTAATCTGGTTTTCCACTACCGTCCATAATGCCTTTGATTTCTCGGAATTGTCTTCGAACTTCTTCAACGACAGAACCGGCGGCTTTTCCAACCGATTCCATTGAGAGTGCGGCGAAATAGTAGGGAAGAAGACCTCCAAGGAAAAGTCCAACAATTACTTTTGGATCTTCGAGCGTGAAAACTAAATGTTTGCCGAGATTGGTAAATTCCTGAGTGTATGAAGCGAAGAGTACGAGCGCAGCGAGACCGGCAGAACCAATGGCATACCCTTTGGTCACCGCTTTTGTGGTATTTCCAACGGCGTCGAGTGCGTCGGTAATTTCACGAACTTCATCCGAAAGTTTTGACATTTCTGCAATACCTCCGGCGTTGTCAGTGATTGGACCGTAGGCGTCGATGGCCACGATAATTCCTGACATCGAAAGCATTGAAACGGCGGCAACTGCAATTCCGTACAAGCCGGCGTAGTGGTAGGCAACGAGAATCGAAGCGACAATAACAAGGAGTGGAAGTGCGGTTGATTTCATCGAGATGGCCAAACCTTGAATGACGTTGGTGCCGTGACCAGATTCTGAAGCCTTGGCAATTGATTTAACAGGAGCGTAATCAGTTGATGTGTAATATTCAGTAATGACAACCAACAAACCAGTCATCGCGAGACCGACGAGTGTACAAATGAAGAGAGCTCCTGTTGAATATTGTCCGTTGCCAGTCATGAGCATGTTGGTGACAGGATAGAAAGCGGCGGCGGCCAAAACTCCAGAGGCGATCAGGCCTTTGTAGAGCGCCGACATGATATTTTTTGAAGATCCCAATCGAACAAACCATGTTCCAATAATTGAAGCAAAGATGGCGACACCTCCCAACACAAGAGGGTAGATCAAAGCTGAAGAAAAATTTGGAAACAATAGATTTCCTAGAAGCATCGCGGCGACGGTCGTGACCGCGTAGGTTTCAAAAAGGTCTGCGGCCATACCGGCGCAATCTCCGACGTTATCTCCAACGTTGTCAGCAATAACGGCAGGGTTGCGAGGATCGTCCTCAGGAATTCCAGCTTCAACTTTTCCGACGAGATCAGCTCCAACGTCAGCCGCTTTGGTGAAAATTCCTCCGCCAAGTCGCGCGAACACTGAAATCAAACTGGCTCCGAAACTGAGTCCAATCAAAGCTTTAACATCGTGAGTGATGGCGTAAAATCCGGTGACGCCGAGAAGTGCAAGACCAACAACAAGAAGTCCGGTTACTGAACCGCCCTTAAAGGCAACTGAGAGTGCTTCTTTCATACCAGTTTTAGCGGCTTCAGTGGTGCGAACATTTGATCGAACTGAAACGTTCATACCAACGTATCCGGCAAGCGCAGACAAAACTGCTCCTACAATGAAACCGATAGCACTCGTCAAATCGAGGAGATACCACATGACAATAAAGAGAACGACAGCAATTGGCGCAATGGTTTTGTACTGGCGATTGAGATAGGTTTTAGCGCCGATTTCAATAGCCTGAGCAATTTCTTGCATGCGGCTGTTGCCGGTACTTTTTCGGAGGATGATGCTGATAAGTGTGGCTCCGTAGGCGATGGCGACAACTGAAGAAACAAGAGCGAAAGTAATTCCTGGTGTCATATATAGTAGAACGATTATTTTGTAACGTTAGTAATTATAAACACTAATATACGAAAGCTTTGAATAAATGCAAGTTACCGACTGTCATTCCCGCGAAAGCGGGAATCCAGGAAATGAAAAACAAAGAAGATCTGGATCCCCGCGTTCGCGAGGATGACAGAGCGAAACAACTATTTCTTCTCCACAACTTCCTCTGGCGCCACCTCAGCCAAATTTTCTCCCTTGGTGCTTTGAATATCAATTTTCCAACCGGTAAGTTTGGCGGCGAGGCGAACATTCTGTCCACCTTTTCCGATGGCGAGAGATTGCTGATCTTCTGCAACTTGAACTTCCGCTTTGTGCTCAACTTCGTTTAGGTTGATACTCAAAATTTTTGCAGGAGAAAGTGATCCTTCCACAAACTTTTTTTGATCAGCTGACCATTCGATAATATCAATTTTTTCTCCGCCGAGCTCACTCATAACTGTCGAGACGCGAACACCTCGTTGACCAACGAGAGAGCCGACAGGATCAATGTGTGAGTCGTTCGACATTACCGCAATCTTACTTCTCGAACCGGCTTCTCGGGCCACGGCTTTTACTTCAACGGTTTTATTAGCAATTTCGGGAGCTTCAATTCTGAAAAGTTGTTCCAACATTTTTGGATGAGAACGAGAAAGCTTGAGGAAAATACCACGAGGGGTTTCTTCTACTCTATAGAGATACGCTCGAACTCGCTCGCCTTGTTTGTAGCGCTCTCCTGGGATTTGCTCTTCAAAAGGCAAAATACCGGTGGTTCGTCCCATATCGACAAAAATATTACCTCGCTCAAGTCGTTGGACAGTGCCGGTAACAATTTCACCTTCGCGAGCGCCGTATTCATTCATGACGGAAACTTTTTCCGCTTCTCGAATTTTTTGCATGATCACTTGCTTAGCGGTCTGGGCGGCAATACGGCCGAAATCTGATTTTGATTCGAGAGGGAAGGTAATTTCGTCGTCGAGGATGGCATCCTTTTTCATCATCTTGGCGTCGTTGATCAAGATGTGGTGTTCGGTGTTGTATAAAATACGATCGTCTTCTGGGTCGCGTTCTGGAATTTCTTCGTCTGGATTTTCAGTTGGCATGATGACTTTTGTGTCATCCACCACGATTTTCACCTGGCTGAATTCGGTTTTCCCGGAATTCAAATCAAATTTAGCCCTGACGATCTGGCCTTTTTTGCCGTACTCTTTTTTATAGGCAGTGGCGAGCGCCGCTTCGATAGCTTCTAAAATTTTCTCACGAGGAATACCTCGCTCTTCTTCAAGCTGGTCCAACACTGAATTGATGACTTTGAGATCAAACATAATAGATTTTTAAGGAGTATAACGACTATAAAAATCATTACCTCCTCACTTAATTAATAATTAAATAATTGATGATTCCGCTATTTTTCTAAAAAAACGAGTCCGCCGCGAGGCGAACTTCAACCTCCAAAGAATAGCATGGAGAATAGAAAGTAGCAAGTAGACAATACGGGGGAGAGTTGGGAGGTTATCAACAGTAAATTTCTACATTTTTATCGCAGATACTCTATAATAGAGAAGATTGTTCTTAGCTTCATGCTAATTATCTAAATTTTCTAATAATTTAACCACTCTATATGTCTAACAACCAAAAAGCAGGGCTCGTAATTACAAGTTTGTGGTTGATGATTGTGGCGATGTTTGGATGGGTTCTCACATCTGTTGTGTACCGAGACACCACTCGAGAAACCCTCTCAGCCCATAAGACCATGATTTTAACCCGAGCAACAGAGGCCAAAGCAAAACCTCTCACAGAACCGGAAAAAATCGCGATGTTTAATTTGATCAGCGGAGGTCAGATTAATCAATATAATTTTTCTGAGAGCGATTTGAAATTATTAATGCAAGCGCTCAATAAATAAAAATTATGAAATTAAAAAAAATATTTCCATTGCGTTTCGTTTCTCTGGCCTTCGTGGCAATGTTTGTTTTTAATTTTCAGGTTCCAGTTGCAAGTGCGGCGTCACTCACTGGTTCTTACGGCGGTAGTAGTAAAACTGATTGCTATTACGCGGCTGCAGAGATTCATGCAAAAGGGGTTCATGAGGCAAACGCTGAGGTTCACGTGGATAATGGCACCGACAGCCGTAATTATTTTATGGTAGCTCCCGCATATGAACAATCCAATAACATCCAAAAATATGCTTTTTCGTATCAAATCGCCTCGTCATTTCAGAATGCTTTTTTTGGAATGTTGAAAATGGGTTCGGGGAGCAAAACGATAAACCCTGACACCCCAGATCCAACATGTCTGTGGCGTAACTTTAGTGGATTAATAATTGACGAAGGAAAGGCACAACTTATAGGTTCCGCCGCTGGAGTTTCACTTAGAGCGGCTGGAAAGGGCGGTTATACACCCCCCAACCAAACCATACCGGATTATTATTCTACGAGCTATATAGCAGACTTCTCGGGACACGGTGCCGGACTGGCTTCGGGAGTTTCGACTTTTACAAATTCGAGTGGCGGAAAAACAGAATATTCTTCGCCTAGCGCAGATGGAAGCATGAAGCTGGTTCAGAAGCCGTTATATCCTATTTCAATCTTGGTGGATGACCAAGGCAAACGCGTTGGGGACATATATTCAAGCGGTTATTCGTGCGGAGCTACCGCGTACTATAAAGACGCTGAGGGTGAGGCAGATTTTATTGGTAGTATTTCTCATCAGGACGAGTCAACATCCGTTGGTGTCTATCCTGGGCAAAATTTTTCTCAAGGATCTTCTTATTCGCAAGGTGCCCCGGGCGATCCGGATGATCTTAATAAAATTATCTCCGGTAGGAGTGTTAAATATTATTTTGATGAAAATTCTCCGATTGTCGACCCTAACAAACTTGGCCTCTGTACGCCCACTAGCAACCCAAAAGAATACAGTTGTCCTAGTGGTCTTCCACCGACAGCCGACAGTATTGCTCAATTTAATCAAGATGTAGCGGGGTTTGCTGGATCTGGGTTAAAATTGGTAACTTTCAATGTGGTTGAAGCAACTGCCCGACCCGCTTTCGTTTGGCCAGTTTGGACAGAGAGGGATGAAAATAATAATCTTGTAGGACCTCTTCCCGACGAAGGTGAACTCCGAGAATGGGCTTCTCAAGTTCCCGCCACTCTCGTTTCAGCTTGTTCCCCACAGCCCGTGAAAGTTAACACAAGCACCGCTTCTTGTAGTGTTAGTGCTTCTCCGTCTAGTGCAACAACAGGATCGTCTGTGGTTTGGACTGCAAATGTTAGCCCGAGTGATTCGTATACATACACATGGTCCGCTTCTGGTACCGCTTCTGGTAACACCTTAACCACTTCGTATTCTTCTCCGGGTGAATATTCTGTAACCACAACTGCCAAAGATTCTGCGGGTGGATCAACACAGTGTTCAAATACAATTACAGTAAAGTCTGCCACAAGTGTGATTGTTCCAAGTTGTGAAGTGATACCGAGTCCCGTAAAAGTTGGTTCTCCGGCAACATTTCGAGCATCGGCAACCGGTGGTAGTGGAGCTTACACCTTCACCTGGTCAGACGAAACTGGTGTGATTGGAACTGGCCCAAGCATTACAAAAACTTTTTCTTCTCCTGATTTAAAATATATTACTGTCGATGTTGCATCTGTTGGTTTTGAAAATAAACAATGTTTTGTCCAGTTGCAGGTGATTAACGAACCACTTAAAGCAGATGCGTCTTGTAGTGTCGCCCCGAGCTCTGTCACCGTTGGCGAAGGCGCCACATGGACTGCGCCGACACCAACAGGTGGTACGGGTTCATATTCGTATGAATGGTCAGGAGATATTGACGCAAGCGCAAACGACAAAACGCTTAAAGCTGTCACCTCAAAACCTTACACAACACAGGGTACAAAAATGGCCAGCGTAAAAATAAGTTCCGGTCTTCAGAGTGTCTCCGCAAACTGTTCCTTGCCAGTTTCTAGTAAGCCGATCATTACCCCTCCGTTACCAAACCTTATTCCACTCGGAGCTTCTGTCCTTTCTCTCGGTCCTAATAGGCCGATTCCATCTTGCCCACAAAATCCAAATGGCACCTGTCTATTGGGCAGTACAGTAACATTCGAAGTTCAGCCACAAAATATTGGTTTGGGTTTTGCCGGTCCCGACTTTAGCGTGAAGCTTCAAAAAAAATCAGCCAACGCTGACGAAAATTCTTATAGCGATGTTGGCACGACCGCAAAAGTTTCTGGTGGACTAGCATTTTTGGAATCAGTTACTAAAACCGTCGAGTACAGTTCTCTTGCAAGCGACTCAAGCTCAGCCGGGTATGATTTCAGATATTGTGTTGATTTGCCACCATCACCAAATGGATTGGTTAATGAAGGTTCAAACGAGGGTGATAACTGTTCTGGTTCCACCAATTTAGTTTTTGCAAAAGATACGACGGTTGAAACTCCAAAAAATGTTACTCCAGCGAAAGGTGCTTGTACAAATCCGGCCACTGGAAAAATCAATATTTCATGGAGTCCTGTGGCCGAAGCTGAAGGATATCGGGTGTACCGGGGTTCTTCACGCAATTTTTCTGCTGATTCAAACACTCTTGTAAAATCAGTTAATACTCCAAGCTATTCGGATTCTGGTTTAGCTCCAAGAGTTGATCACTACTACAGAGTGGCGGCATATAGAGGAGCAGTCACCAGTAATCCATCAGAAAGTGTCATGTCTCAAGCTTCAGAAACCTGTCCAGATTTGACCATAGAAAATATTGAATTAAAAAGTGGGGGTAAAACGGTAACTCAAGTAGTTGCTGGGCAACGGATTTCTTTTGCCACAATGGTTAAAAATACAGGTGGGGATTTTTCAGGAACCTTTAATAACCAATTTGTTCTATCTAAACAAGGCGTCAATCTGCTTTCGCCCCCTATCGTATCTTTGTCTGGTTCAGATTTGAAAAGAGATTCAAACTTATCGCCATTAAAGACGTTAAGTTCGTGGCCTTCCGTTGAGGGTGATGATTACAAGATTACAGTTTGTACTGACCAACCTCCTGAGCAACCGGGGCTGATAAAAGAAGACAACAATGCACATAACGCCGACACAATTTCTAGTAATTGTTCGAGTAAAATTTTTTCCGTCCTTCCAGGAAGTTCTTCTTTGATAAATGTAACCTTGCAAGCCGACCCGCTAATTATTGACTACAACAACCCAGCAAAGCTTCAATGGACCACTACTGGTAACCCTCGAGGGTGTTCCTGGGTCACTTCAGACTCCAAGGAGTTCAGCACACCTAGCCCCACAGGAGGCAATTTGACCACCGGATCACTCACTTCTAAGATCAAATTTGCCTATCAGTTGCAGTGCCAGTAGACTCGAGTCAACTGCCCACCTGTGGATAACTAACCAAAAACAATGACCAAACCGCCCTCATAAACAAGGGCGGTTTGATTTTTACCCCTTTTGTCCCCAAGGAGAACTGGAAAATTGATTGATTTTTCTAGGTTCTGTGTTAGATTTCAGAAAGGACTTGACACGGCTTTTGTGAAAAACTTTCCATTGGTATGGATTGAAAAGACAAAGGCTAAACCCCAAAAGGGAAGGACAGAAAGATGAAAATTGGACTGTTGTGGGGATTCACCCCACTTTGCCTCTTTGCTCTGACGCTTGTCGCGTCTGAACAAGAGTTTCAACTCCCCATTGGGAGGAACTTTGAAAATCGTGACGCTGAAGTCAGCCTCGAATTTTTGGGGTACGCGGAGGACGCTAAGCTAGCAAGGGATACCTTTGTTTATCGTCCAGTGGACGGACCTCTCAGGGAGGTTGTGAAAAGGCGGGTTGAAAAACTAGCCTTGACCTACATTTCCTTAGCTTCCCCTGCGGATGCAGAACATTACTTCGAGGTAGTCGTTACACCAGGTCCGTTCGCATACGGAGACTTTAAGTTTAAGAAGACCCGAACAGGCTGGGTCCTCCCTCAAGATGTGAAGGATGCTCCTTTACAGTACGGAGTCTCCGCATCTTGGAAACTTCGTGGGATTACCAGCGTTTCAATGCGACTATACCGCGGTTCCAAAGAGGTAAAGTATTACTCGACTAAGGACGGCGTAGGGGGCGATTCTCCTTGCGATATTGGCTCTGCTCAGAGCGTTCTATCAATGGGCTGGGCGTCATTGAGTGGCGAGTACTCTTATCCTTGGCTCAAGGAGTCTTGGTGGGATTCGGGAGCAGTTACGCTCGAGGGTTTTGACGGTTTCGCAACCTTCGACGTTATCGACGGGCATCTGCTCGAAGCCTCCAATCCCAAACCGGGATTCGTCGCGCAGTTGGTGAAGCCAATCGTGCCGCTCCGGATTACCGGAGTCGTTCCAAAACCTGATGGATCGGTTGAAGTCCGTGTTTACGGGGACTCAACTCCCTTGAGCACGGTGGAATCTTCCAACCTCGATGGTGAGTGGTCTCCGGTTTATCCCGCAGTTGGCGGGTACGGCTTGGAGATTCTCTCCGACGGCACCAAGGGGGTAGTTTACCGCCCAGACCCTGGAGTGTCGTCCGGATTTTTCCGAGTTCGGAACGTTACTCTCCAGGAGAGGGCAAAGTCGCCGCCTCCCAAGTGATTCGTCACAAGTTTATCGCACCCAGCATTGATTCTCATGCTGGGTTTTTCATATCCACTTTTCCGTTTTTTCCCACATTTTATAAATCCAAATTTTTTGTGGTATACTCTTAAGATAAAATAATTGACACACTGTGACTACTATTTTTTCTCAAACAAAAGTAGGAAAAAATTTCGCCGCTTCACATCTCATTAAGCGCGCAGGCGGATTTCTTTTTATCTTTATTTTTTCTTTCTCGCTCATTGTTCCAAATATTTCTTCGGCGCAATCAGTAGATTTGCCCGGCACTCCGTATGTTATGGCGGGAACAGGAAGTTGTGCTTCTGGCGCCAACAAAATTAAACTTTCTTTTGCGCAAGACACGCTAGGTCCCGCCACAGATTACTACTTGAGTCGATCGCCATTTTCCGGTGGCGATTCTGGCTGGGGAGACATTCAGCATGTGACCGACCTCAATGACTTTTCTCCAATTGATAGCACTTTCGCGCACGGAGCAATGTTTTCATATCAAGTTGTTGCCGTGGGTCCAGGTGGCAACCGCTACTCGCCAATTATTTCTGCTAACACGCTACCTATTGAAAGCCGCCAAATCACTCAAACCATAAATTTTTCAGCTGCAACAAACAACTGGCTTGCGCATGCTACCTTAAATTATTTTGATCCCTCTCTCGGCACTCTCACCGCTCTAGAGATTGCACCTACTTCGATTGTCAAAATAAATCAAAAGGTGGAAAACACTGCCAATCACACTATTTCAGTTGGCGGTTCTAGTTTAGCGACAAGCACTTTCACTCTCCCGGGACATACATCAAAAAGTTATTTCGCAAATTCTTTTGCTCCGGTTGCCATCACTGCTTTCGACGGCGCGCTCGACTACGTTGGCTCAAGTTCATTTACCAATGGCACAACAACATACAATCAGGCCGCGCCGGTTATTACCATTGTTGACCCCACTGAACTTTCTAATTACATTAGCGCGAGTGCAGGGGGAATAGATGTCACTCAAGACGTTTCAACTTCAGCTACTTCGTTTGCTGAATCCTCACCCTACGGTACCGGACCTTTTTCTCATTTTCCACTCACACAGACTACAAGTAGTGCTGTTGTTACGTACACGTACACGAACGCTCTATGCAACAATCCAGCGATTTCTTTTTCAAGTGCGCCTATCGTAATCCCCCCAGGAGATTCATCAAATATTAAATGGGATCCCGTAAGTACTACAAGTTATGCGCCGTCACACGTTGCATGGTGCTATAGCCCAGTCAATACTGGTGGAAGCCAAATTCCTAGTTTTTACAATAGTGGAGGTGTCGCATATCCGCCGAGCGCGACGACCGCCGATGGCGATGAATGGGTAACGCCTGCCAGTACTAAAATTTATGGCATCACTTGTTTTAGTAGCGATCCTGCCTTAGGTTTGGCCGGTGCCGGCAATGAATTTGTTACTGGAACAGTGCTTGTGCAAGTGGTAGATAAACCAGGGGAACCTCATGTTACCGCTACCACATCTTCTTGTGGCGCCGGCGCAGGAAAAATTTCCCTAAGTTTCGTTCAAGACTCAGGTGGTCCCGTGACCGATTATTACCTCAAGCGAGATCCGTATTCTGTTCCGGATTCAAGCCCAAGTTCTGGTTGGGGAGACATTTTACACGTTACTAGTTTTGCCGCACTCCCTGCTACCGATTCAGGATTAACTCCTGGTGGTTCATATCAATATCAAATTTTGGCGAGAGGTCCAGGTGGGGATAGTTGGTCTGATTTGCCGGCTTCCTTAACTGCCGCAAGTAGTGCGTGTCTGCCGCTTTTCGTTCATTGTTCTGCCGCACAACCGTTGGGTGGCGTAGATTTGCAAAGCGTTCCGCCTGACACGGTGATTTGGACAGCGACACCAGAAGGAGGCAGTCTGAGCTACACCTATCTTTGGACAGGAGACGCTCCGCTCAACGGTAATACAACCGCGGGGATTTCTCTCAATTACGCCGGTACACTCGCTGGTCAAAAATATGGATTTGTTACGGTGACTGATACCAGTAGTCCACCACTGTTCTACGGTCCTATCGCTTGTGGATCAGTGAACGTCACGGATTCAAATGCGAACTTCAATCTTACAACCTCCGCAACAACTGCCAGCCTAAAATTTATTAATGAAGGCGCTGTTTCTACTCCGGTTAGAATTACTATTTCACCTGAACCCGGCTTTGTTGGCAATGTCACAATAAGTGCACCCGCAAGTGTTGTTGTCGGTGGAGTAACCATGAATGTTCGTTTGTACCGACACGGAACACAAGCCTTGGTAACCTCACCGGTTTCAGTTTCCCAAGCACAATTTTCTGATGGATTAGATATGGTTTTGATTGCCAGTAAGCCAGTTCCTGCGGCATCATATCCAAATGTTCTTACGATAAACGGCGTCTCTGGGGCAAAAAGTGATTCGAAGGCCATTAGTCTTGATGCGAGTTTATCTAAACCCATCTTCGAGGAATTTTAATTAAAATTTCGTAGGATTCGGTAATCCACCCCCCCCCCCCCCGCAGGCCTTTGGCCTGCGGGGGTTTACGTTTCCGTTATCAACATCACACCATTTTTCTCTGTGCTATAATTTGATAAATGAAAAAGAACTTTTCTCTCAATTTTAAAAAATTCTCCATTTCTAAATTCCAGTCACTTTTTCTTCTCTTGACAGTATTTTTTGTTTTCTCTTCGGCTGTTGAAGCTGCTCCCGTTTCAAGTAATCCAGTGACAGTCTACGTTAGGCCAAGTGTTAGTTGTACCGTTAATCCTAAATCTATTGTAGTCGGCCAATCTGCAACATGGACAGTAAATACGCTACCTTCCGCCCCACAAACCTACGACTACGCATGGACTAGTGGCGATTCTTCATCTTCAGGCGCAAAAAATGGAAATTCTTACACGGTCGCATACAAAACTGCCGGTACTTTTACCGCTTCTGTTACTGTCACTCCGATTATTCCCGGCATAGACCCGACCATTCTTAAACAGATAACTGTAACCAAAACTTGTAGCGGTTCAGTGACTGTCGGTGGCAAGCCCGACCTCACTCCACTCGGTGCCGAAGGCGCGGGTCCTGGCTTAAACCATCCAGCTAACAACGGAAGTTCGAAATATATACCGGGCGTTTCAAACACCATTAATTTCCGCGTTGACCCTCAAAATATTGGTGCAAGTTTTGTTCAAAATTTTAAAGTTTCGCTTCAGCAAAAAAAACACAAGGAGTCGGATAATTTATATTTATCGCCGATGTTTCCAACGCAAGTGTCAGGTGGTTTATTAGCTGGACAAACTAAGGCCGTAACTGTTAGTGGAAATTTTAATGCTGAGACATTAGCCGACAATCCAGATGGATATGATTTTCGTTACTGTATTGACATACCGCCTGAAAACCCCGGAGTAATCGACGAAGGCCCAGACGGTGAAGATAACAATTGTTCTGATTATTATTTCTGGGCGCCAGTTTCAGGAAATTTTACAGTAGATTTCACAGCTTTTCCTCAGTCGATCACTCGTGGTGGAACAACCCTATTGAAATTATCCTCAAACGCCGACTCTTGCGAACGCACCATTGGATCTCCTAGTTTTTCTGACGGTCCGATTGGAACTGGTGGCGATTTTGCCACACAGCCTGTAACTACAACAACCTATAGTGTTACCTGTTCAAAGAGTGGTTTTTCTGACGAAACTAAAACAGCGACCGTTACCGTTAGGCCAAATATTCCCGCTGAATTTTCGGCTAGTTGCCAGAGAACTGATCCTCCTTCATCAACCGGAGCGGTTGTTGGATTGCCACAAAATATTACCTGGTCAGCCTCTGTTTCTGGCGGTACAGCTCCCTTTACTTACCAATGGCGCAAAGATCAGTCTGAAGCGTTGAGCGCCCCACAAGCCTCAAACGTTGCGACTCTCAATTACGACACCTCTGGCGTGAAATATGCCTTTGTCACGGTTACGGATAGCTCTCTTAGACCCAAGGTTGTTTCTGATGAGCAATGTTCAATTCCGTTACTTATAAACCCAACACCGACTGGAGACTTTAGTTTGATCGTCGATCCAATAGAAGTGCCGATGAAATTCGTAGGACAGAGCGCTAGTTCAGTTCCAACTCATGTGAAGATCAGCGCTTTCGGTGGTTTCTCTGATCCGGTTACAGTGGGAGGTGAGCCTGGTAAAGCCTTGCCAGCGTTTATTTTAGGAAACCAAGCTGTTCCACTCACGTATGAATTTTATACAGATAAGGATTTGAAAATTTCCGCTCCTACCCGGATAATAGACAAGGATCATTACACAGCGGGGTTATACATGAGAATTAAGGCCAACAGACAAATTCTCGATGGAATATATGACATTTTGATAACAGGAACTTCGGCTTCAGTAACTCCACCTGACGGCCTCTTGCATCTTAACGTTGAGGTGATTACGCCTATCTTCAAAGAAATTTAACAAAAAGAAAGCGCCG
>JAZJZC010000006.1 GCA_040390045.1 Patescibacteria group bacterium | reverse complement strand
TTGACTTGCATGCCTTATCCACGCCGCCAGCGTTCATCCTGAGCTAGGATCAAACTCTTAATAAAAGTGAACGGAACAAAATAAAGAATAGTATCTAGCGCTTGCGCACAGATTCAAGAATCATGATTCACGATTCAAGAATAAAACTATCCTAACAATGTCCCAACTTTTAAGTTGATCCCGCTCGCTCTCTTTTGACTCATTGCTATTGGTCAAAAAAGCGAAATTAAATTTTGGAATATAATTGGTTTTCTCAGACCCGATTGAAATCGGGACTGCTGTTCAGAAGGCTCTTAGCCGACTGAACACTTGCACATCTTCAAGATTTTCCATGAAAAACCTTGAAGTACATTCTCAATATTTCAATTGTCAAACAGCTTACCCTGCCTTTCAGAGCGTGAGGACTATTATATACATAACCAAATCAATGTCAATAAAGAAAGCCCCGCCCGAGCCAAAGGCTCGGGCGGGGCTTCACTAAACCAAAAATTTGTCATTTTTAAACAAGAAAAAAGGAGGGTTTTGAAGCCTCCTTTGATAATTTAATTTTCCGTCGCAAGGAGTACAACAAGCATTCCTAAACTAGGAAGCGAAAGATCGGACTATCCTTTTCGAGGTGCTCGTAAGAAAGGCCGGCCTTTTTCATTCGCCTGAGCAATAGTTTCAAGTCATCTTTCTGTGAAAGCTCAACACCGACCAACGCTGGGCCACTCTCTCGATTGTTCTTTTTCATATATTCGAACAGAGTAATGTCGACCAGTTCGCCGAGCACATCGTTAAGGTACATTTTCAATGCACCAGGGCGCTGTGAGAACTCAACAATGAAGTAGTGCTTGAGACCTCGGTACACGAGACTCCGTTCGATAATTTCGGGGTACCTGCTGATATCATTGTTGCCCCCGCTCACGACACACACAACCGTTTTGCCCTTGATTTGTTCTCTTACTTCATCGAGAGCAGACACCGACAACGCGCCGGCCGGCTCAGTGACAATGCCGTCGTTTTGATACAACGAAATCATCTCCTGACATACGTGACCTTCATTCACCAACACCACTCGGTCGATGATTTTTTGGGCGATGGCAAAATTAAGCACACCAACTGTCTTCACTGCCGCGCCATCAACAAACTTGTCAATGACTTCGAGAGTTACCACCTTGCCTGCTTGTAAAGATGCAGACATGGACGGCGCGCCCAAAGGTTCTACTCCAACCAACTTGGTACTAGGACTTTTTGACTTTACGTAACCGCCAAGACCTGCAATTAATCCGGCCCCACCAACAGGCACGATGACATAGTCAAGATGTTGGCGTTCTGGAAATTGCTCCAAAATCTCCAAACCGACTGTGCCCTGACCAGCAATAATGTGTAGATCATCAAACGGGTGAATGAAAACTTTCTTTCCTTTTGTTGCGTCGGCCCGTGCATGCTTGTACGCATCGTCATACACATCACCGACAAGAATCAGAGACACCCAACTTCCACCCAAAAATTTGACTCGATCAACTTTTTGGCGGGGCGTGTTTTTCGGCATGTAAATGGAACCCCTGATCCCAAGTCTCCGACAGCTAAAAGCGAAACCTTGAGCATGATTGCCGGCGCTCGCACATACGACACCCTGGCCTCGTTCAGCGAGACTGAGTAAAGAAATCCGGTTATACGCCCCTCGCAACTTGTATGACCTGACTACTTGTAAATCCTCCCGCTTAAGATAAATCTGGGCATCAAAACGGTCGGAGAGATTACGGTTAAGCTCAAGTGGTGTTCTGCAAACAACACCATTGAGCCGCGCATGCGCTTCTTCAACAAGCATTGGACTAAGTTGTGTTTTCATAAGACATTTTACTTTCAAAAAACTAACGCACTTCCGTCCCCTTCAAACTGACTTTTTATTTCATCCTCACTCGAGGCAAACAAAAAGCCAGCTTTCGGGGTGAAGAGCTGGCTTTCGTTAGTTTATAGTTTGTAGTTTCTAGAAACGAGCGCAAGTCATATCTCCACCAGTTGAGCTGGTAATAATGATGCTAATAATCGAGATAATTCGTGCACTTGAGGTCATGAGCACAGATTATGCCAAACCATACACAATGTCAACAGGAAGCACCATTCGCACATTCGTACGAATGTGCGAATATGACGCCAATAAAAAAACCGCCGGAATTAACCAGCGGTTCAGAGTCAGTTACTATGATCGATTGAGTGCAGACAACACGGCTTTAATAGAGGCGAGATCAATACTGGTATCAACCCCAACTCCCCACCGAGTAGAACCGTCGGCAAACTGCAACTTGATGTAGGATATCGCCTGCGCGGCTTCACCTTTAGCCAGTGCGTGCTCGTAATAGTTGGCTACGTAAAACTTTTGCGGGCATTCGTAGTCGAGGTTCAGAGCGTGAACAAAAGCGGCGACTGGACCGTTACCTTCACCAACCAGATACCTCTCCTGCCCCTTGCACGATAGTCTTGCATTGCACGTGACCCTAAGCGAGTCGTTTGAAAAGCTGAAACTTACAAGCGACCACGGATTGCTTCGTTCCACGTATTCCGCCCAGAACATTGCCCGCAACTCCCGAGCTTCCACTTCCCGACCAAGCGCATCAACTTTATCATTGGCGATCGGACCAAATTCCCTCTGCATCTCCTTGGGAATTTCGATGCCAAACTCAGACTCGAGTAAGTACGCAACCCCTCCTTTGCCCGACTGACTATTAACCCGAATGACCTCTCGGTATTCGCGCCCGATGTCTGCCGGATCAATGGCGAGATATGGCACATCCCACTGCATACGTTCACCCAATGCCCTCTCTTCCAATCCTTTCTTGATAGCGTCCTGATGCGATCCGCTGAAAGCAGTAAACACCAATTCGCCCGCATAAGGATGACGCGGAGGTACCAACATCCCCGTGCACCGCTCGTACACTTCACGCACTGCACTGAGATCAGAAAAATCCAATCCAGGATCGATGCCATGCATGTAGAGGTTAAGGGCCAACGTGACCAGATCAAGATTGCCAGTCCGCTCACCATTACCAAACAGCGTCCCCTCGACACGATCAGCACCAGCAAGCAAACCAAGTTCGGTTGTCGCGACACCGGTGCCACGATCGTTGTGTGCGTGCAGACTGACAATGACTGAGTCGCGAAGCCCGTGATCTTGCAGCTTGCGACACATCCATTCGATTTGGTCGGCGTAGACATTCGGTGTCGCCACTTCGACAGTGCAGGGAAGATTAAGAATCATCTTCCGTGCGGGAGTTGGCTTCCAGATGGCTATCACAGCCTCCGAAATTTCCAGTGCAAATTCCAATTCAGTAGCGCTAAAACTTTCCGGTGAATACTGCAAGCGGACATCGGTGCCGCCAGCGGTCAATCGAGGAATCCGATCCAAGATCCACTGCGCGCCCTGCCGAGCCAACTCGATAATTTCCGACTTGGTTTTTCCAAAGACGACACGGCGCTGAGCCGGTGACGTCGAGTTGTACAAGTGAATGATCACTTTTCGAGCACCGACGAGCGACTCAAAAGTTCGCTCAATCAAATCCTCGCGCGCTTGCACCAGAACTTGAATGGTCACATCATCGGGAATCAACTTGTCCTCAATGAGCCGCCGGTTAAAGGCAAACTCGGTGTTGGATGCAGATGGGAAACCGATTTCGATTTCCTTAAATCTCCGAGCGACAAGCATTCGAAACATTTCCAATTTTTGACTAACATTCATTGGAGTTGGAAGTGACTGATTACCGTCACGGAGATCCACACTGCACCAAAACGGTGGAGCCATGATCACACGACTCGGCCATTGCCGAGCATGCAAATTAACTTGCGGAAACGGACAATACTTGCCTGTTTGAATTTTCATAGGTTTTTTACACTCATTTCGAAGAACCAAAACTCTTCCCGTCCCCTAGGTTTATTTTGAAGTCTCACCCAAGACAACAAAACAGCTCCTCGGGGTGAAGAGCTGGCTTGTTACAAAATTAGTTTAGAAGTTAGAAAGTTAGTTAATTTTGGCACGAGCAAGACCTCCACCGTTTTTAAGGGCTAGTAGGAGGCCTAGAAGGTTAATAGTGCTCGATTTCATGATTGTTTGATACTAGACAAAGACACGGATACTGTCAAGTTTTGATTATTTATTTTACTTTTGATTCCAACAACGACAACCTCCGCTCCAAGGCTAAAAATTCGTCGTAATCCACTTTCTTTTTTAGACTACCTTTTAGAAATTCAACGTTTACTTTAACAATCGTCATGTCTTCAGCCAATTTTCCGATCATTTCAGTGTGCGATTCGAGTGTCTTTTTAAGACCTGAAACATCTTTTTGCAAATCACCGTACTGTTCGGCAACCGCCTTGATTTCATGATTATTTTTTTCAAGCAACACACCGAGATTGCGCAACTCTTGACCAACATCAATTTTTGATTTTGCGCTTTTAGATTTCTTCATTACTTCTCTATTATAAACCCCTCTTTTTATTCTGCCAACTTTCTACGGTTACAAGGAGCGGACTTCCGAGAAATACTGACGAATAAGTTCCAGCGGTGATTCCAACAAGAAGCGCGAGGGAAAGGTGTTTGGTAACTTCCGGACCAACAACATAGAGGACAGCGAGAGCCAAAAGTGTCGTGACTGAAGTGTTAATTGAGCGAACAAAAGTTTGGTTGATACTTTCTCCAACTACCACATCAAAAGTTTTTCGATTTTTTCCAACGCCGGCAAATTTAAGATTTTCTCGAACGCGGTCAAATACCACGATTGTGTCGTGAACCGAGAAACCGAGAATGACCAAAAGCGCCGTTACGAAAAGTGTATCAACTTCATATCCTTTGAAGTGGCCCAGTGCCACAAACACTCCCGTCGGAACTAACACATCGTGGAAAAGCGCGAACACCGTAATCAAACCGTATTTCCAAGATGCAACCGGCTCAGACACTTTTCGAAATGCGAACGTGATAAAAATAACAATCGCCAACAAAACCAAAATAATCGAAACAATAGATTTTGAAAGGGCCTCGGCGCCGAGCACTGGACCAATTGAGTCAAATCGTTTTACTTCTGGAATATTGGTTGTATTTTTTGAAAGCGCCGACTCTATAGTAGCTCGTTCAGCCTCACTGAGACTTTTCAATCGAATAATGTATCCCTTCTCCCCTGTGGCACGAATAGATTGATCGAAATTTAAACCAGCAATTTGTTGATTAACAACAGACAACTCTGGACGAGCAGATGGATATTCAATTTCAAGAACTGAGCCTCCCTTAAAATCAATACCCGGGTTAAAACCCCACACAAATATCGCGAGCAAAGAACCGAGCATGAGAATGCCGGAGATTGTATAAAATATTTTTCTGTATTTGACGATAAACATTGTAATAGGGTTTAGGGTTTAGGGTTTAGGGTTTAGAAAACCGGAACGAAATAAAAACTTGGCGAATTTGCTATCTCCTTTGGCGCCAATGGCTTGAAGGAAGGTTCGGGAAATGACGATAGCGGTAAACATGCTAGTCACCACACCAATAAAGAATACTAACGCAAAACCTTTGATGAGAGAATTCGATGCAAACCAGTAGAGAATAACTGAAGTTATGATACTGGAAAGGTTACTGTCGCGAATGGAAGTCCACGCTCGAGCAAAACCTTCTCTGACTGCGTCCGGTAACGCGCGGCCACGAGCGAGTTCCTCTTTCATTCTCTCGAAAATCAAAATGTTGGCATCCACCGCCATACCGATCGAAAGAATAAATCCCGCAATACCCGCGGCAGTCAGCGTTACCAAAAATTTAAATATCAAAAGGTTTAAGACAACGTACACAGAGAGGGCAAGAACCGCTACCAATCCTGGAAGTCGGTACCAGAGAATGAGGAAAAGGGCGATCACCGCGAACGCAATGAGTCCCGATTTTATGCCGGCATTAAGAGCGTCTTCTCCTAGCGAAGCACCGATGGTCTGAGTAGACAAAAGTTTGATATCAACTGGCAAGGCTCCGTAGTTGAGATTTCTCGCCAAAGCTTGTGCGTCAGCAACCTTAAAACCTCCTGAAATTACCGCTTTCCCATCTTTGATTTCTTCTCGCACAACTGGGGCAGAAATAATGGCGCCATCAAGATAGACCGCAATAGTTTTATTAACATTATTCTTGGTTAGATCACCGAAAAGTTTTGCTCCTACTGAGTTAAAAGTAATCGAGACGTGAGGTTCACCTGTTGTAGGATCGAACTCAACTGTCGCGTGTTCAAGATATCTACCGGTCAATGGAGAAGAGATATAGTATGGATCTTCAGCTAAGAGGTTGCTGATAATCGGTTTCGAACTGTCTTTAGTTTTTTGATAATCATCGAAAGCTTTCAAAATGGCGTCTTTTTCAGCGCCGGCTAGTCGTTCAGTTTTAAATTCAAGCGTCGGCACTTGTCCGATAGTTTTGATTGCATCTTCAACGTTTGTGACACCCGGCAATTCGACAATCAAGCGGTCATCACCTCCTCCAACCACTCCTCCTTTCTCAATTTGAACAATTGGTTCTGACACGCCGAAAATATTGACGCGTCGCTCAATCACATCGCGAAGCGCGGTCATAGCACCCCCAACATCAGCGCCGGTAAGCTTTGAAGTGTTGGCTTGATATACCAAGTGAGTTCCACCGTTTAAATCAAGACCGAGTTTGTAGTTAGCGTGATTAACTGTAACAGCCACATATGGAAACGCCGGCTTTGCGCTAAGTCTAATATCTGCAAAATAGCCCACCCCAATGGCGGCTAGAATCAAAATAACGGCGAATAGTCTCTTCTGTAACATGGGTGAGAGTATACGGTATCAAGTATAAAGTATCAAGTATCCCGCATTAAAGCTTCAAGCTTTTAGCTGATAGCTTACAGCTTTTAAAAACTCCTCTTTCCGGCAATCTGTATCCAACTTCTTCTGCCTGAGTGAGTAACCTTACTTAAAACAATTTCAAACCCGAGCTTTTTAAAATAACCTTCCATTGCTTCTTGGGTAAAATAACTGAAAAACCGCGTATATTCAAAGCCATAATCTTTTTCAGTAACCTCCTCCTCGTCCGACTCCCCTTCTCTTAATTGTTTGACGGCCACGTACAATAAACCTCCAGGATTTAATTTAGTTTTAATTTTTCCCATCACCTCTAAAATTTCGGCTTTTGGAACGTGGAGCAAGACCGCTTGAGCAAACACGCAATCAAATGTACCGGGCAATTTTTCAATGTCGTACAAATCCCAAACTTTGAATGGTATCTTAGGAAAGGCTTTCTGTGCGAGCAAAACCATCTCCTCCGAAAAATCAATCCCCGTTACGGAAAAACCTTTTGACGCGAGATATGCCGATTTCCATCCCTGGGCGCACCCAATATCTAAAATAGTTGCACCTTTTGGCAACATGCTAAGAAATTGGTCAGTAACCGCAATCCACCAGTCATCTCGTTTGTGATCAATCGCCCAATCCCGAGCAATTTTGTTATAGGTTTCTTTTAACTTCTCACTTTTCATAGTTTGAAGATTTTTTTCAGTTCATCAATTCCCTCTTCTAAAGAAACCTGTGGCTCCCAACCTAAAAGTTTTTTAGCGAGTGAATTATCAGCGAGAGTATCGTGCGGTTCGATTCGCGCGGCCACATATTCCACTTTTCCTCCAATCATTTTTGCTAAATCGTTAATCGAACAATTTTTCCCAGCGCCAATGTTAATCACCTCGCCCTTCCCCACGTTTGTACTTTCTGCGGCTAACAGATTTGCTCGCACCACATCATGTACATGAGTAAAATCGCGAGTTTGCTTTCCATCACCCGTAATCGTTAAAGCTTGTCCCTCTGATCGCTGTTTCAAAAATTTCCCGATGACGAGCGCGTAGGCGCCAGATGGATCAAGCCGTGGACCGTAGACATTAAAATAGCGGAGCGAGACAGTTTCAACTCCATACACTTCGGACCACAACCGGCAATACAATTCGCCAATATATTTCTGTAAACCGTAGGGACTTTTTGGACTGGCCGACATATTTTCAACCAGTGGCATTACGGGTTGATCTCCGTAGGCTGAACTTGAGGCCGAGTAGATAACGCGTTTGACACCACCCTCTTTGGCGGCAACCAACACGTTCAATGTTCCCATGACATTCACCTCCGAAGTTTCTACCGGCTTTTCAATGGAGTACTGCACGCGAGGCAAAGCCGCGAAATGAAAAACAAATTGAGCACCCTTAATAATTGGCTTGATAGCTTCCAAATCGCAGACATCGGCGTTGTGAAATTTGGCCTTTGGATTCACATTTTCCATTTTTCCGCCAGATAAATTGTCGATAATTTCAACACTGAAACCCTTTTCAATAAGAGCGTCTGCGAGAGTTGAGCCGATAAATCCGGCGCCACCAACTACCACTACTTTTTTATTTTCTTCACCAGATTTTGTGTTTTGCTTTTTCATATATGTATACAACTCTTGAGAGTTCTAAAAGCTTACAGCTGAAAGCTTTTAGCTTCAAGCTTTAAACCCCCGATCGCGACAGCAACGTTTTCATTGTTTTAAGCGCAATTTTCAAATCCAAAAAGAACGAGCGATTCTTGATGTAATATAAATCATACGAAAGTTTTACGCGGGTTTCGTTAACATCTGCCTCGTGGTGCGGATGATTTTCGTGATAGAGCTGTGCCCAACCGGAAAGCCCCGGTTTGATCAGGTGACGAGTATTGTAATATGGAATTTCTTCCACGTAGTGCTGTACCGGTTCGGGAAATTCAGGACGCGGGCCGATTAAAGAAATATCCCCTCTCAAAACATTCCACAACTGAGGAAATTCATCTAAACGAGTTTTTCTCAAAAAGGCACCAACTTTCGTCACCTTATTCACCTTCCCCAAACCTTTCCAATCTCCGTCATCATTAAATGACATGGTTCTAAATTTCAAAAGTCTAACCTTGTGATTGTTTTTTCCAACACGTGTCTGAGAAGAAAATACTGGCCGGCCATCCTCCAACTTCATCGCGATAAAGACAAATGGATACGTGAGCACGGGAATAATGAGGAGCGGAATTGAAATAACAATATCCATGAGTCGTTTCAGACCGTCATAGCTTGCCGAAGTTCCGACAGAAACATATTCCAAAAACCAATCGTAGTTAATAAGAGAAATGGGAATGCGGTCGAAAATTTCTTCATACAACACATGAATATCAACAAACTCCACATTTTTAAAAATCAGATCGTACAAATACGGCAACAAGGGTTCAATTTTTTTATTCTTAAAATCAGCCGCAATCAGAGCAACTTGATCGTTTTCAATTCGAGCAGAAACAATTTTTTTAAACTCAAGAGGGTTTACACTGCCAATGTCGAATGAATCAACGAATCGAATGTTGTAGCGTTCGTTTTGATTGACCTCTTTGGTAAGCTCAGCGAGCTCAACCCCCGTGCCGATGCTAATAGCGTCCTGTTTTTTTCTAGTGTAAAAAAAACGATATCCGTACATTCGCCAGAACAAAATGAAGACTGAGGAAAATAAAAGGTATAAAAACAAATTGACCTTAGGAGCAATTCCAAAATATGGAATAAAGTAAAAAAAGATTACCGCCAAGAAACTGTTCACAATGGCAGATTTAAGCACAATGTTCGGTAAGCGACTCCGCAACAGCAAGGTATGTTTTTCATACAAACCCGCTACAAAAAAAACCACGAGCCACGCGATAATGAGCAAAGAAAAAGGCGAAAGATGGGCATAAAAAATATCTTTGTCTAACCCTGCCCCATACCGCACAAACAACATGAGCCAGAGAGCGAAGAAAAATATTAAAATATCGCCTATGCCAAGGATGAGGTACTCTTTCCGGTTAAGAATTGACATGATTGCAGTATTATAGCAGAAAATTCTAAAATATCTAGGGTAAACACAAATTACAAATTAGTACGAATATACGAATTCCGTTATTTGTATTTTTGTGTCGATTTGTATTTTGTATTTCAATTGTAACCCTAACTAGCCTCTTTAGGTTATAATTGATCCCAATGGATTCTGGCAAGAAAAAACTGAAAATATTGTTTATCATCACCAAAAGCAACTTCGGCGGTGCCCAAAGGTATGTGTTTGACTTGGCAACAAAACTTCCCAAGGATTCATTCGAGCCAATGGTTGCCCTTGGTGGCAAAGGATACTTGAAAAACAAGCTGGAAAGCGCGGGAGTTCCAACATTCAGTATTTCGGGACTTGAACGCGATGTCAGAGTGCTTAAAGAAATAAAAGCCTTTTTCAACATCTATAAAATAATTAAAGAAACTCAACCCGATATCGTTCATCTAAACAGTTCAAAAGCCGGCGCCCTCGGCGCTGTTGCCGCTCATCTGTATAATCTCTCTCTTAAACTTTCAGCTTTCAACTTTCAACTTTCAACTTGTAAAGTACTCTTTACTGCTCACGGCTGGGCATTCAAAGAAAAAAGGAAACCGTTTACGAAAAAAATAATTGAGTATCTTTCTTGGGTGACCATTTTTCTGAGCCATCGCACTATCGTTGTCTCAAATGATGATCGAGAAAAAGTAAAAGAGTTTATTTTTGTTCAAGAAAAAATTTCCGTGATTCACAACGGTATAGAAAAACCGGTCTTTAAAAGCAGGGACGAAGCGCGAAAAATTATCAATCAAAAAATCGGCAAACAGCTCGACGACAAAAAAATTTGGATTGGCACCATTGCTGAGTTACACAAAAACAAAGGTCTTGATCATGCCATTAACGCCTGCAGTTTACTTATACGCCCAAACAATTTTGAAAATGTCACCCCAGACAAAATTGTCTACGTCATTATTGGTGGCGGAGAAGAAAAAAATAATTTGGAATTACTTATTAAACAAGAAAAACTTGAAGACATTGTTTCCCTTGCTGGGGAATACCCTGGAGCGGCAGAACTCCTCCAAGCATTTGATGTCTTTCTTCTTCCCTCTCTTAAAGAAGGCTTGCCGTACGTTGCCCTTGAAGCAGGTCAGGCCAGTTTGCCCACTATTGCGACAAACGTCGGTGG
The DNA here is from genome assembly GCA_040390045.1 of Patescibacteria group bacterium. Classification (NCBI taxonomy): domain Bacteria; species Patescibacteria group bacterium. Next base: position 2,887 of record JAZJZC010000006.1, on the reverse strand, counting down.
TATTCCAGAAATAATTGAAGACATGAAATCGGGTATTTTGATTAAAGAAAAAAGACCGAAGGAAATCGCTCACGCCCTTTCGTATTTAATTGCCCATCCAGAAAAAAATAAAGAATTTGGAGAGAATCTTAAAAAAACCGTGGAAACAAAATTCACTCTTGAGAAAATGGTAGAAGAAACCATCACGCTCTACAAAACACTTTCTTAATACTTTTCTAACCGTATTCGCTTACTTTAGAGACCATGGTCTCTAAAGTAAGCGAATACTATAGTGTCCATTTTTTAATAACCACCTTTCTATCTAATCATAAAAAAAACCGCAACCAATTATGCCGGTGCGGTTGTAGGAACTAACCTCGGTAAAATAGCGATCTCGGAGGCGAAGTGTTGTTGAAGTCGCGCCACGACAGTTAGAGCGCTTTCATCATAATCACCTATGGTGACTGCCACGCGACACTTTTCACGAAACGCAATCGTCCACGTGCGCAATGCAACCCTTGCCCACGCGCGCGAGCGTTCCGGATCATCCCTCAATATGGTCAGAAGGATTTGTCTTTCCTTCCCCTTAAAATTATCATCACAATGCCCAACAATAAAGGTCAGCAAATTAGGGTCCATAAAATTCGATCTTTTGCAAAAAACCTAAGTCCAAACTAACATTTTAAAACTCAATGTCAACATTTTCCTGCCCCGAAATTTTGCGGCAAAATTTCTGGCTACACTTTTATACCTCCTCCCCCATCACCCCAAGAAATTCATTTTTCGATAAGTCTTTATGCGCCGGCCTCTGATACCGACTCATACCCATCAATACTCCGAGGCCAATGAATTCGGTAATCAAATGTGTTCCTCCATAACTCATGAAAGGAAGTGTGATACCGGTCACCGGCAGAAGGCCGATATTCATGCCAACGTTTATAAAAAAATGGCTCATGAAAAAAATAGCGAGACCCAACCCAAACAGGGTTTCAAAATTTGTCGCACCTCTCATCGCATGAACTAAAATTCTCCAAATAACCACTGCGTATAAGAAAAACAACAGCAGAACTCCCGCGAAACCCCACTCCTCAGCAAATGAAGCGAAAATAAAATCGGTTTCGTATTCTGGCAAAAATTTTAATCGCGATTGAGTTCCGAATCCAATCCCCTTGCCAAAAATTTCTCCCGAACCAACTGCGATAGTTGACTGATACGCATTGTATCCAGTCCCCCGAATATCCGAAAATGGATGAATGAAGTTGATAATACGATGTTTCTGGTACTCTTTAAAAGCAAAAAACCATAAACTTAAGAAGGCAACAATCCCAACAAAAAAAACTAAGGCTAAATGTTTTTTGGAAATCCCCGAGACCAATACCATACCAAACCAAATCAAAAAAATGATAACCGCCGAACCGAAATCTGGCTGTAAAAGTACAAGACTAAATAGCACAAGAGCATAGAGTCCGGAAACTAAAATATGACGAATATGCGCTATCTCAATATGACGACGGGAAAAATATTTTGCCAAAATGGCAATCAAAACGAGCTTGCTTAAATCGGCCGGTTCAAGAAAAAAGAAACCGAGATTAAACCAACTTTGTGATCCGTTTGTGATTCCCCCAATCACCAAAAGAACACTTAATGTAAAAATCGAAATAAGAAATAAGGCAACCAACACAGGAGTGCGGCGCAAAAAACGAAAATCAAAAAAACTCAGAATAAAAAAAATGGTAAATCCTACAGAAATCCAAACAATTTGTTTATCGAACAAAGCACTTTCTCCCACAAAAGAATTCATAGTGACCAATCCTGCGCCAAGAATAGGAAGGAGGCAGAGAACTAACGTCCAGTCGATCGCCAGAAAAATTTTACGCACACCGAAAGTGTTTCTTACCATAGGTGACTAAGTATAATCGATTCTGCACCATCATGATAATCCAAACCAAAAATTATCGTAAAAATCGGTACAAAATCTCGTTACGAGTAGTTGAAGCGAAAAAAGCTTCGGGCCAAGTAAAAATAAGCGGAGCAGAAGAACCCTTCTCGATACTATCAACAACCGTACGTGATGTACCGACAGCATTCCCAGTGTCAGTATCGTATATCAAGGCGACAGCCTCAATGTTCCTAACCGGCTCAAGATTATTGTTTTCAAGTGAAGCGGTGAGTCTCGATCCTTGGTCACTGACTGCCAAGTTTTGTTTTGCAATTGAAAGAAATTTTTCTTGGGTAGCGTCTCGTCTCCATGCGGGAGGAGAATATTCAAAATCGGTTTTAGTGGGAATACGAGTACCGGTCAATATGTTACTTTCAAAAATTCCGAAAATTTTCTTTGGAGGAATAAATGTTTTCCCGTCTCGTTCGTAAATTAAAAAATTATCTTTATCGTACAATTTAAATTTATATGACAAAAGACTCGCACCCGAATCTAAATTTGGATTTTCAACATAGGCTATAGCATTGTATACACCATCCTTAACTTTAAAGGAACGCTGCCAATGAACAATGAGGTCAAGCGCCGAAGCCTTGCAGAGCAAAGAGCACGGCCCTCCACAGTCTACTCCCTGTTCGCCTTGATTTTGTTTAGAATCAGAGCGACTCGGTGCTTCGTAGGTGAAAAAAAATATTGGTAAAATCAAAAGAAAAAGAAATACAAAAAAAACTACACTGAGATATGAGAGCTGTCGTTTTGTAGACCATGAAATCATGCTTACAGTATAAAGTAAAAAGCGCGAAAAAAGAAACCCCGGCCGCGCAAAGCGCGGTCGCTTCTCCCACACTCAATCCCGCGTGCGTGCAGTCGTGAATGACGCCGCACCGTGTGTGTCCGCAGTTGACGTCAATCAAGCGAGCGCTCGCACGCGCTTCATTGGTGCCAAATGCGGCAAAGGTATAAGTGACAGTG
>JAZJZC010000005.1 GCA_040390045.1 Patescibacteria group bacterium | reverse complement strand
GAGGAAAGTTTATTTTCGAGTTGTTGGAGTTTAAGGTCTACTTGAGATTCAGTAATGCCACTGACAATGCGTTCGGTGATAGTGTTGGTATGTTCAACAATTGGCTGGGTAACATACTGATTGATGGTGGTGGTGGAAATAGTTACGGGAGTAGGGGCTACGATGCTCGAAGATGCTCCGACGCCCGCAGACGGGGTCGAGAGGTTGGTTGGAGGGGCGGCAACTTCCACAACATTACAGTCCCCACCGAAAAAACTACCGATAAAACAAAAGAAGGAGTTGACGGTCGTGTAAACCGTAACAGGAAGCGCTTGAGCTAGAACAGGACTTGGGAAGAAAAAAGAGAAGGAAATTAACAGAGAAATTATCATATACAAAAAACTCCTTTTTTCTGTTTGGAAAAAGTCCATAGTAACTAGCATTATAGCAGTTTTTCTGGGAAAAACCGCATGGGGATAACTGGAATCCACACAAACGGAAAGCCGCCGCAACTTCGTTGCGGCGGCTTTCTACCTTTTCTTGTTTTTTCTACTCTCTACCTACTAACCTGCCTGACGGTAGGCAGGTTACTAACCTACTTTTTAATATTCCCCCATTCCTCCCTGCATTGCAGGGCCGGTGGGAGGCGTTTCTTCCTTCGGCTCATCCGCAATCGCCACTTCAGTCGTAAGCAAAATTGCCGCGGCAGAAGCTGCGTTCTGAATTCCACTTCGGGTAACTTTCACCGGATCGATAATGCCGGCCGCAATCATGTCCGGAACCATTTCATCTTTGAGCGCATCGTACCCAATCGCACCCTTACCGAGTCGCACGCGTTCAACAATCACCGAACCATCCTCCTTGCCTGTATTAATAGCGATTTGTCTGAGTGGCGCAGAAAGAGCTTTCAAAACAATCGAAAAACCAATTTCGAATTCTTTAGTCATGGTTTCTTTATTTTTTTCTGCGTGAGCCGCAAACCAATCTCCCACTTTCTGTCCAACCTTAACAAGCGCCACGCCGCCACCAGCCACAATTCCCTCAGCAATCGCCGCTTTAGTCGCGTTGACCGCATCTTCGATTTTCAATTTCAAATATTTCATTTCAGTCTCAGTCGCGGCACCGACTTTGATCACCGCCACGCCGCCTGAAAGTTTAGCAATCCGTTCGTCGAGTTTTTCAACTTCATATTTTACCTGCTTTCCTTCGCGCTGTTTTCGCAATTGTGCCAACCGAGTTTCAATTTCTGATTTCTTGCCCTTGCCACCGACAATAATAGTATTTTCTTTTGTCGAAATTACTCGATGAGCTTTTCCAAGCATGCTGAGCTCTGCTTTTTCAAACGAAATTCCAACTTCTTCGGAAATCACCGTCGCGCCAACTGTGACCGCAATATCAGCGAGCATTTCTTTCTTTTTGTCTCCATACCCAGGAGCTTTGATAGCGAGCACGTTAAATCCACCACGCAATTTGTTGACCACAAAAGTGGCGAGGGCTTCCCCTTCAACCTCCTCGGCAATAATTACCAATTCTTTTTTGCCAGATTGCGCTAATTTTTCCAGAAGTGGCAAAATTTCTTTTACTGCCGAAATTTTCTTGTCAGTAATTAAAATAGCCGGCTCTTCAAACTTTGCTTCCATTCTTTCTGAATCGGTCACCATGTAATGCGAGACGTAACCTTTATCAAATTCCAAACCTTGGGCGATTTCTGATTCAACACCAAACGTTTGTGATTCTTCAACCGTCACCACGCCGTCTTTTCCAACTTTATCTATCGTGTCGGCAATAATTTTTCCAATTTCTTCTGACTCAGCCGAAATCGAAGCTACCTGTCGAATTTCTTCTTTCGTCTTAATCGGTTTGGCAATTTCTTTAAGTGCCGCCACAACGCGCTCTGTGGCTTTTTCAATTCCCAATTTCACACCCATGGCGTTTACTCCCATCGTGGTCTGTCGCATGCCTTCGTCTACAATCGCCTGCATCAAAATGACCGAGGTGGTCGTTCCATCGCCGGCAAAATCATTGGTCTTCACAGCCACTTCTTTAATAATTTCTGCGCCCATGTTTTCAAATTTGTCGCGAAGGGTAATTTCTTTGGCAATCGAAACACCGTCGTTCGTGATCGTCGGACCGCCGTAGCTTTTATCAAGCACGACGTTTCTACCTCGTGGGCCGATCGTAATTTTGACCGCATCTGCCACAATATCTACTCCGCGCTTGAGCGCTTTGCGCGCGTGTTCGTTATATAAAATTTGTTTTGCCATAAAATTTTCGATACGAAAATACGAAAGTGATTACGAATATACGAACTCATACGAAAACTTTCTGGTACCGCTACGGCTTTCGTATTTTTTCGTATTTTCGTTTAATTCGTATTTTCGTATATTGATTATTTAATAATCGCCAGTAATCCACTCTCATTAACCAACGTAAACTCTGTCTCACCAATCTTCACCGTGTCGCCCCACTGATAGAGCACTACATCTCCAACTTTTACATTCATCGGAATAAGTTCGCCATCATCAATTCGTCCTGGACCAACCGCGATTACTTCGCCGCGCTTGGAACCTCGATCATCTTTTACTGAATCGGGAATGTAAATCCCGCCAGCAGTTTTTTCCAATCTGTCGGTCACTTCGAGTTCGCGAATCAAAACGCGATCACCCAAGGGTTTGATGTTTGGTTTGCTTTGAGATTCACTCTTAATTGTGGTTTTCGTTTCTTTTTTCATATTCAAAAAGCTTAAAGCTGTAGGCTTACAGCTGACAGCTTTAAATTAGCTACTGATTAATGAGGTTACTCACTATAGCACCCAAACCCACAAACCGGTAACGTTGACAAATAGCAATTCTTAAGTAAAATTTTTTCCAGTTGTTTGATATTTAATCTCGGTTAAATTAAAGGGATTTTTAATGAGTGATACTAATGAACCACCCGACAAGCACGTAGATCCACTTCTTGTGTTGCAAATATTGGAAATACTTCTCGGAATACCTCCGATTTCTGACGAAGAGATTGCCGAATGTATGGAGGCAGCAAAAAATTTGCCACCTGAGTGGGAGGCTATTGCGCAGAAACGAATGACCGCCGAAGAAGCCCGGTATATTGTAACCTGCGCCCACATGAGGGAGGAGGTCGACTCACCGCTCGGAAAGACCCTCACGAAAAAATGGGCCGAACGGGAAGAAGCAAAACCACAAAGTGTGTATACCCCCGCGACATAGGTCTAACCCTTAGCCGCGGGTTTTTCTTTTTTTATCTCGGTCTTATTCTTGAACCTGCCTACCGGCAGATAGGTCTTGATTCTACCAGGTTGCGTTTCTCAACTTGGTATGCTATTCTGTCCCGAATGACGTTAATTTCTAGTTTCTTACCTTATATTCAGGTTGTTTTGGCGGTGCTCCTCACCGTTGGTGTACTCCTTCAGCGCACTGCATCAGGACTTGGAGGTGGACTTGGGGACAACTTCAGTTCAGGACATCATACCCGACGAGGCTCAGAAAAATTTATTTTTAACGTCACCATTATCTTGGCAATCCTTTTTGCCGTTTCGGCATTTTTAGCACTTATCATTAAATAACTATAGTACGAACATACGAAAGGGGTACGAAAATACGAACGCTTACGAAAACTTTCTGGCATCACTATAATTTTCGTATGATTTCGTATTTTCGTAAATAAATTTCGTATTTTCGTATCGACCTCTTTGTGAAAGACCTATTCAAAAATATCTTCGTCAAACGTTTTAATATTCCAAAAGCCCAGTCGATTGAAAACACGGTGAGCCGTTTTTCGTTGACCGAAAAAGTAATTTTTTACTTTTTCGCGGTCGCGTTAAGTGTGAGCACCCTCAGTTTGCTCTGGCAAATTAATGGTGCCTTCATGGTGATTGTCCCTGCCCGCGGAGGTACACTCTCAGAAGGGGTGATCGGCTTGCCACGTTTTATCAATCCAATCCTCGCCATTTCTGACGCCGATCGAGATCTTACCGCGCTGACTTACTCAGGACTTTTGAAACCAATTGATAACGGAACCCTGGTGCCAAATCTCGCCGAAAGTTATTCAATATCAGAAGACGGATTAACCTACACCTTCGTCCTAAAAAAAGGTTTGACATTCCACGACGGATCGCCAATCACCGCTGATGATGTAGTTTTCACCATTGGGAAAGCTCAGGACCCAACATTAAAAAGTCCTAAACGAGCAAATTGGGAAGGAGTTCAAGTTGAAAAAGTAAATGACTATCAGGTGAAATTGACCTTGAAACAACCGTACTCGCCATTTCTAGAAAATACCACTTTGGGAATTTTGCCGAAACACATTTGGAACGACATCACCGGTGAGGAATTTCAATTTAGTAAATTTAATACCGAGCCTATCGGATCTGGCCCGTATACAATAAAAAGTATCAGCAAAAATTCGGCCGGCATCCCGTTGTCATACAACCTGGAATCTTTCAATAAATATGTCTTCGGCGAGCCGTTAATTAAAAATTTAATTTTACATTTTTATCAAAATAGCAACAACGTTTTAAATGCATTAAATAATAAAAGCATTGAAAGTGTTGCGGGCATTTCACCACAACAAGTGACGGTGATACAGGATAGCGACGCTCAAATAGAACGAACTCCTCTCCCAAGAATTTTCGCTTTATTTTTCAATCAGAACCAAGCGCCAGTTCTCGCCAACAAAGAGGTACGCGATGCTTTAAATACCGTTATCAACAAAGAATCGATTGTCGAAAATGTTTTGTTAGGAGAAGGTATTGCCATCGATAGCCCGATTCCGCCGGGACTCATTCAAAAAAGTAGTTCTGCCAGCGCTCCTCTCGCTGTCATTTATAAAAGTAATGTGGAAAGAATTGCAGCAGCAAAAAATATTCTTGAGAAAGCTGGCTGGAAATTTAACGAGGAGAAAAATGTCTACGAAAAAACGGTTAAAAAGGTAGTAACACCTCTCGCCTTTTCAATTAGCACCTCAGATGCGCCAGAGCTAAAAGCTGTAGCGCTCATGATAAAAGACATGGGAGAAAGTTTGGGTGCGCAGATCGAAGTGAAAATTTTTGATATCGGAGAGCTCAACCAAAATGTCATCCGACCAAGAAAGTATGACAGCTTACTCTTCGGTGAAATCATCGGCCGCGATCTTGATTTGTTTGCCTTTTGGCATTCATCGCAAAGAAATGACCCAGGACTCAACGTCGCACTCTACACAAACGCTCAGGCTGACAAATTACTTGAAGACACTCGAACGATTGCTGACCGAGAAATTCGTCTCGAAAAATACGGTGAGTTAGAAAAAGAGATTGTCGAGAGTGTACCTGCTATATTTATCTACTCACCAGACTTTCTCTACGTTGTGCCGAAAACTTTGCAAGGTTTCAGCATGGGACTTATCACCACGCCAGCAGAACGTTTTATGAATGTCGAAAAGTGGTACGTTGAGACAGAGAGCGTGTGGAAAATATTTGCTAAGAAACAATAAATTAATAATTAATACTAATATACGAATTATACTAATACTACTAATAACTGCGAATAAACCGCGAGCGTAACATTAGTAGTTATTCGCAGATTCGTATTCATTAGTAGATTGGTATGTTTAACTAATTATGGACAAAGACAAAATTCAAAAACCCGCCCCTAGGGCTCGAGCAGCAGCTCCAGCATTTCAGAGAACTTCTGATTTGGGCAACAGTGCACATCACAGCCACACAAAAGTGGCTTCTGTAACTCACGCGGCTGCTACCACACATGCGCCACACGCTACTCACGCCGCTCACTCAAATCATGGAGACTCGAAGACGTTGCGAGGCTTTGGTGGCAAAAAAATGGACCGACCTCGTCACGGACGCGGTTCTCGCCCAGCTCATGCAGGCGGTAGCGCCATGGGTGCTAAAAAAATCGAAAGTGTTATTCCCCCACTGGCGGCAGACAGTATTCGCATTATTCCGCTTGGAGGAGTGGAACAGATCGGTCAAAACATGACTATGGTGGAATTCGGCAACGACATTATTGTCATTGACGCTGGTTTCCAATTTAAAGAAGAAGACACGCCAGGCATCGATTATATTTTGCCAAACACTAAATATCTCGAAGAACGCAAGGATAAAATCCGCGCACTCATCATCACTCACGGCCACCTCGATCACATCGGTGGTATTCCCTACATCATGGACAGAATCGGCAATCCGCCGATCTATACGAGAGCACTCACAGGCATGATGGTTAAAAAGCGACAGGAAGAATTTCCTCATCTTGCTCCACTTGATCTAAAAATCGTGGAGAAAGAGGACACACTCAAAATTGGAAACCTGAAAGTAAAATTCTTTTCGGTAACCCACACCATTCCAGACTCAATGGGAATTATTATCGAAACTCCGTACGGAGATATCGTAAACCCAGGAGACATCAAACTCGATCATGTTGACGGCGTTCCCACTGAGGCCGAAGAAAAAGAATACGCGCGTTTCAAAGATTCCAATGTGCTGTTTCTTATGATGGACTCAACCAACATCGACAACCCAGGCTTCTCAACACCGGAACGTTTGGTGCACAAAAATCTCGACGAAATTATCAAGAACACCAAAAATCGTTTGATCATCGGGACGTTTGCTTCTCAACTCGAACGTATGATGAACATCATTTCATCGGCTGAAAAATACGGCAAAAAAGTTGTCGTCGACGGCCGTGGCATGAAAAACAACATTGAGATTGTTAAAAACATGGGCATCTTGAAAGTAAAAAAAGATACGCTCATTACGCCAGAGGAAATGGATAGCTATCCACCTGATCGTTTGATCGCGCTCGTCACTGGAGCTCAAGGAGATGAATTCGCATCACTCATGCGCATGTCAAACAAATCTCACAAATACTTTAAAATTACGCCGCGAGACTCTGTCTTGCTTTCATCATCAATTATTCCCGGCAACGAAAAGGCCGTTCAAAAATTGAAAGACAACCTCGCTCGACAAGGCGCGAAAATCATTCACTACCGATCTTCGGATGTCTATATTCACTCGACTGGCCACGGCAATCGCGGTGAACTCGAATGGTTGCACAAGCACATCAAACCAAAATTCTTCATGCCCATTCACGGCAATCACTACATGCTTCGCGTGCATGAAGAACTCGCTAAATCTCTCGGCATGGCCGCAGAAAGCGTTGGCGTACCTGACAACGGCACCGTGTTTGAAATTCAAAATGGTGCCGACTCCTCGAAGGGACTCGGAGAAATGAAACTGGTTCGGCTCAAAGAAAAAGCCCCATCGGGAATTGTCATGGTTGACGGTTTCTCTGTTGGAGATATTCAGGAAGTGGTTATTCGCGACCGACAAATGTTGGCGCAAGACGGCATGTTCGTCATCATTGCGAGCGTCAACACTACAAACGGAAAATTGAAAAAAAGTCCTGATATTATTTCTCGCGGTTTCGTATACCTTCGTGAATCGCAGGATCTGTTGCACCAAACACGCATCATCATCAAGAAAACTATCGAAGACACAACAGCCGGCATGAATCCAATCAACTTCGAATATGTTAAAAATGTTTTGACCGATAACGTCGGCCGATTCCTATTCCAAAAAACAGCAAAACGACCGATTGTGATTCCGGTACTCTTGGGAGTGTAAATAAAAAAACTTCCTGGCTATTCCAGAAAGTTTACACATTTAGTCGCGAGATGCGCGGGATTTTATACACCCTCCAAAAAGGAGCAGGTGATCACTGTGTCGTCCTCGAGAAAACAACTATCAACTCCCGGGCACAAAACATCAACGCGTGCCGGTGGCACAAAGGCTTTCAAGGCGCGAGGGACTACAAAGTAGTAACCCTTTTCGAGTTCAGCGTGCGGAAGGTTGGTGATACGCTTTTCAGCCGGCCGCAATACCGGAATGCGACCAAACACCATCTTCCTTTGCGCCGTTTCCGAAACCTCCAGAGGCCCGCTCAAAGTTCTTGGAATCTCCCGAATGACAGTGATCCGGTCGACACCGTTCAGAATCCGCACAATCTTTCCGGTCAGATTTATAAACGTCACGTTGCTCATAATTTTCTTGTTGGTTCAAGCTTCTTTCCTTCTGCCGTAACCGTACATTTTCTAAAAACTTTGTCAAACATAAAGCAATTTCTACACCTCACTAAATCTCCCAATTTCTTAGATTTTCAACACACACTAATTGTATGCTATAGCATACAATTAGTGTGTGTGGGAAAAGGAGGTCTCTATTAAAATTTATGTATTTGTTGCGGCTGCAAGAAATACATAAATTCTAGGCTATTCGCCTGAATGTTGTCAGGTAGATATCGTACAAATTTTAATCAGCGGTATGAAACCGCATCTCTCGAGAGAAAATTCTGAATTAACTACAGGCTCTATTTCGTAAGTATCCATTACTCACTCTCGTACGCCGTGATATAATTTCTAACCATGGATTCCGAAAAAAAAGTACAGTCAAACGTCTTCGTCATTTACCTGTTAGGCTTTCTCTTTGCACTCAACATTTCTCTGCCTTCCTATATCAACTCCACCTATCTGGCGCATTTTACTACCGAGCGCTTTGTCGGCCTTCTCTATATTATCTCGTCGGCACTCACCATCGGCGCTTTTTCTATTATTCCAAAAATATTGCGTCGTTTTGGCAACTACAACACGATCTTGAGTTTACTTTTGGTAGATTTTCTTTCCTTAATCGGCCTTTTCATAACCCAAAATGACATTTTAATTTCAACCTTCTTTGTTCTCAGTTTCATTTCAGGAGCACTCGTGAGCTTCAACATTGACGTTTTTCTGGAACGTTTTACCAGTGATTCGGTTACCGGAAAAATCCGCGGCAATTTCCTTTCCATCTCAAACACAGCCTGGATCATTTCACCCCTGATTGCCAGTTTTATTTTAACCGATGGCGACTACTGGAAAATTTTCCTCGCCGCTGCCATTTTGCTCATTCCGGTATTTATTCTTTTGCGCAACAACCTGAAAGATTTCAATGACCCAGTGTACAAAATTATTCCGTTTAAAAAAACCGCTCGGGAAATTTTTGCTGAAAAAAATATTCGGCACGTGTTTACTGTTAGCTTCCTGCTTCAATTTTTCTATTCGTGGATGGTGATTTACACGCCAATCTATCTGTACACCCACATCGGCTTCAGCTGGAAAGAAATTGGGGTGATGTTTAGCATTATGCTCCTACCTTTTATTATTACCGAAGCGCCGCTCGGCAAACTGGCTGATAGTCGATGGGGAGAAAAAGAAGTGATGTCAATTGGTTTTATCATCATGGCGCTCGCCACCGGCATGATTGCTTTTATTCAAGCAAAGAGTTTCATCATGTGGACCAGTATTCTTTTTATGAGCCGCGTAGGCGCATCGATGGTGGAAATCATGAGCGAAACCTATTTTTTCAAAAAAGTTAATTCCGAAAAGGCCAATATTATCGGCATCTTCCGAACCACGAGACCCTGGGCTTATATTGCAGGACCACTCTTAGCCACCGTCCTTTTTGCCTTTGAGTTACCGATAAAATATCTGTTTATCGTTTTGGCGATAATTATGTTTTTCGGTCTCTACTCGAGTTTGGAATTAGAGGACACTCGGTAGAAGCTATAAGCTGATAGCTTGCAGCTTAGAGCTTTATTGAGCAATATCTTCCCCCTCAGGAACATCATTTATTTTTGTGTGGGAATGATCCTCGCAACTGCATTCACTAAGCGGCTTTCCTTCTTTTGAACAAAATTGTGACTCGCAAACGCCGGGTGAGTTGGCCTCGTTACCACAACTGCCGGTGCAAACATAATGGGTCATAAAATAGTAAATTAGTATGTTAGTAATTAGTCATCAGATTATACACCGACGGAAGTCAGCGGGAAAGTCAGTTCAAACCCGCGAAGTTCTCGGCGATGCATTTTATATTCTGGAATTTTCTGAGCCATCAAAGCCCAAAATGTTTTTCGATGATTAGCTTCCTTGAGATGGCAAAGCTCGTGTACCACAAGATAATCCGCCAAATGTTCCGGCAAAAAGGCGATTTTGTAATTAAAACTAAGCGTTCGTTTGCTTGAACAACTCCCCCATCGTGTCTTACTGTTCCGAATCATTATTTTTCCAACCGGAAACCCGAAATACCGATTAAAGTTTTCAACTTTTTCTTTGGCCAACTCATAAGCCCTTGCCTTATGCAAAACAAATAACTTTTTTTCTTGAGAGGCAGTCAATCTGTGAACCTTAGGAATTTTTTTATATTTTTCGACGTACTTTTCTATCCAAGAAGAGCGATCTTTCAAAAATTGTTCAATTCGCACATCGGAAACAAAAAGTGGCGCACTAACCAAAACTTCCCCGCCAGCCCTTACGGAAATTCGCAGGTTACGACTTCGGGAGTTTCTTTTCAGAATATATGGTGGAAAATTTGCAATCATATTCTTTATACCAATATACTAATGAATACGAATCTACGAATAACTACTAATGTTTGCTAGCGAGATTTTATTCGTAGTTATTAGTAGTATTAGTATAATTCGTATATTAGTATTAGCGCAGAGGCTTCCGAGCCTCGAGTGTCAAAAAAAGAGGAAATTCACTTCTCGCTTTATTTTCCGCCCCCGCGCGAGGACCAGGCTGGCTCGTCTTTCCTGAATTCCATTCTTCAAGTCTACTCACCAAAAATCCAGCCTTGTAGAGCGCCTTAAAATAATATTGCAAAGGATGATGAAATGAAACTGTCGCGGAGGCGGGATCTGATCCGGGATGCATTGCGATCTCAGTTTTCGATTCAGAAATATATTCATCGAGTCGTCGGTACTGAATTTTTAATTTTTCATCAAATCCCCAACTCGAGCGTTTGGCAATGCGAAACGTGGGATGATTCATCACCATGAGAAATTTTCCACCTTTCTTCAAGACGCGGAAGGCTTCAGATAAAACTGCTGGCGCATTTTCAATATTTTGAATAGCCAAAATACAAACAACGGCATCCTTCGATTCTGATTTGGCAAAGACAAGTTTGTCTGCGGGAGCAACAAAATACTCAATGTTTTTTGGCGAGTTTTTCTGGGCAAGCGCAATTAAATTCGGAGAAATGTCAGAACCTGAAACGGCCGCGCCTACTTTAAAAAATTCACGGGAGAAAAATCCCTGGCCGCAGGCGAGATCGAGCACGGATTGCCCAGATTTGATTTCAAGTAAGCGTAACACGTTGGGCAAAATTAAGTCGCTTTGATAGGTGCCTTCGCCGGACTCAAGTAAATCATCATACCAGTTGGCAACACCTCCCCAGGATGTTTCGGACTCCTTCGATTCGGCTTGATTTTTTTTAGAATTTGCCATACTTATTGATTTCTATTCATATACTTTTTTAAAAAATATTTTAAAAGTTTGTACAAAAATCTTCCGACTAAAACACTGACAAGTACAATGACAATAACTCTAAATTCATAATGTCTCAAATGTCCTAAGAAAATTTCCAAAACATCGCCAAAAAAATAACCAACAAATCCAACACTGAGCACCCATGTCAATCCGCCGAGAAAATTAAAAAGTAAAAAAGTTCTAGTGGGGATTGAAGACATACCAAGACTAAACGGCACAAGGTGTCTGAAACCGTACATAAAACGCAGACCAAAAGCTAAAAAAGGTGCTTTTCTTCCGGACATCTTTTCTGAAACCATGTGCAATTTGCTAAAAAATTTATATTTGTGAATAAGAACTTTTCCCTTGTATCTCCCTAAAAGAAAAAAACTGATGTCACTCGTCAGTGTACCGAACAAAGAACAAGCGAAAACTAAGGGCAGGTTAAGCAATCCGTGCTGAACCGCCAATCCACCGAGAACCAAAATCATTTCGCCCTCAAAAAACGATCCGATTAAAATCGCAACATACCCGTACGTGGTAATAAAGTAGATAATAGGAATAGAAAACATGATTGATTTTTAATGAGCGCAGCAAATATAAAAATCATCACCCCCTCACTTGAAACTTGTTAATTAAGGCCGTCTGACCTTAACCATTTTTACCACATTATTTATGTATGGCAATAAATGTTCAAAAGTAGTTTCAAGTGAGGGGGTCAAGAAAATATACTCCGCTTCGCTACATTATTTTCTACTACTATACTATAAAATGAGGTAACTAGAAAACTGCCGGCGCGCAGAGCGCGCCGGCAGTTTTTCCCTTAAACTTCCAGACTTCTAAACTTTAAAACTTCCCAACTTACTCTACAGCCCTTCCGGTAACACCAAACTATTGAAAAACGACGGCAAGACAAAGGCAATGCCGATGAGCGGCAACACAATCATGCCAACAGAAATAATGAGTGTCCACAAAAAATACTTTCGCATCTTTTCACTCGATTGAAAAATTGCCTCGAGTTTCGCGTCTTGCTCTTGTAGTTTTTTTAAAATATCTTCGTTCATATGAAAAGTATATCATAAAAAAATCCCCCAAAGCTAAGCTGCTGTGGGGGTGGAGATCTTTCCTAAAGATCCGAAAGATTGGGGTACGCGGATGCGAATTAAAAGGGTGCAGGTGTCACCAGAAATTTCGAAATCCCTGGATTCAACATCTTCTGGAAATAACTTTACGTGTTCTCTCAATCGGAAGAGAAACTCGTCTCGTAGTTCTGCGGATTGAGCACCCTCATGTTGAGAACCTCCTTCACATTGGGCTTTAAGATTAGAGAGTTGCTTGCGTGAATCCCGCCTTGTCCATAATATGAGAACATACAGAAGAGGAAAAGCCGCGAAAAACAATACGATTTTTAAGTTGTCACTCATGATTTTTCAGTGGTTTTCTAAATCAACTATAACCCAAAAATTCGATATAAAAAAGACCCGACGAATCGGATCTTGAACTTAAAAACTTTGCAAACCGAAACTAGTGCCAAACAAGCTTCTCTCCGTCAAACTTGGAAGTGATGGAGAGACTCGGCGTGCCGGGTTGGGTAATCACCCCTGCAGGTTTGGCCTCAATGCCAAAAATTTTCGCCGCGGCAACAAACTCAAGAACATCTGCCTCGTCGAGAACCACCAGCGCCCCGGGGCCACCGTGCCAGATGTCGTAGGGTTCTTTTCCAGAAACACCTCGCCATTGCGCAAGCTTACGCATGATCTCCGGCGGTTCAGGCAGATCACTCAGTTCTGCCGACAGACCGAGAGGTTTCAATAAACCGCTGAAAAACTTCGAGGGAATGCCACCGCCAGTGATATGCGCGATTGCAGAAACTCGAATCAAGGGAGCTGGTGCGCCATCTTCGAGTGAATTCCAACCATTGACGTCGGTAAGAAAATTCCCGTACGGAGTTGAGGGAACCGCTGCAGCCGCAATATCGTCCACAGCAGTATAATTCTCGTACCAATCTGGACCGTAACGCATGGCGAAAGCCTTCCGAGCGGAACTGCCACCATTGGCACGCAAACCAAACTCCGGCAACGCAACCACAGTCTGACCGGGCCTGAGACTACTTCCATTAATGCAAGCTTGTGGATGGTAAATAGAAAGCATAGTTCCACACCACAAATATTTTGCCAGGGCATTCGGATCTTCAGATGACACGAAAGCTCCCATTTCAGCCGTCTCTCCCTTGAGAAGCACAACCTGCTGCTCAGCGGCAACTACGCCAAGTCCCACCAAGAGGTCTCGAAAGAACTCGTTTTTTGGCGTGCCTTCATCTCCGAGCGATGAGGCATCAAGTTGATTGACGAACACAGCCGGCTTCCCACCGTAGCGAACTCCATCCATAGCGGTCATTTCAAAAAGGTCGGCGGCTGAATCGAGAGGAGTTTTGGCAGTGCTTGTGATACCTACCTTGGTTCCATTACCGTCCGGATCGAGGCTCAATTCGCAATCGTTTGAGAGCCCGCGGAGTTTAAAAGTTCGCGGCCCGCGAAATTGCCCAGCCGACCAATCCCGAACCTTGACGTAAGGACTGTTCTCATAGCTAACTCGGCAAATCCTGCCGGCAAACGTACTGAAACTATCGCCCGCGTCCAAGTCCACACCATCATTGGCGTAGGCCGGAGCTGTTTTTGTGCTCATCGTGTTTCCTTCTGTTTTAAGTGTTTTTTACTGCACTTGTTTTTCCATAGAACAAGTCTGATGCCAGACTATCTCTAATTAAAAACAGTGTCAATTTGGCAAATCAAAAGTGGCGTAAAACCGCGCAACCGTTTAGAATGAGCTCATGGAAAATGAAGATAAAAAAATTCGAATCAACAAGCATCTTGCGGATAAAGGTTTCGCGACCAGAAAGGGCGCAGATGAATTAATTGAAGCGGGAAAGGTTTTTGTTAATGGTAAAAAGGCGGTGCTCGGGCAAAAGGTGGGAGAAGAAGACAAAGTTGAGGTAAAGGGCGGCGCGCCTTCCGAGGCGCGCCGCTACCTCGCCTACTACAAACCCAAAGGCTACGTCACTTTAAACCCCACCACAGAAGAAAAAGAAATTGCTGACATTTTTGAAATGGAAGGACTGTTCCCTATCGGCCGACTCGATAAAAATTCCGAAGGATTGATAATTCTCACCAACGATGGCAGAATCACCGACCGCTTGCTCAATCCCAAATACGCGCATGAAAAAGAATACGTTGTCGAAACCGAACGCGAGCTCACTGAAATGTTTATCGAAAAATTAGAAAAAGGTGTCGACATCGGCGAAGCTACACCCGCCAAACCTGTCGAAGTAGAACTCCTCGATGACCATCATTTTTCGATTGTCATCACTGAAGGCAAAAACCATCAAGTCAAGCGCATGACCGAAGCGCTCGGCGTTTCCGTCAAAGAACTCAAACGCACCCGCGTCACCAACATCGAACTCGGCAAACTGACTCCCAACAAAAGCCGCGCCATTGTCGATAAAGAATTGGAAAAATTTCTGAAATCACTAAACCTCTCTTAGATTAAATTTTTCTTGACTTCAAATGGCCCTAGAAGTAGTCTACGAGCTAGTTTGAAGGAAAGTTAAATGTATTATGGAACGTATTTCAATCGCTGGCGCCGCTGTATTTGTTGGCGGCAGAGTGAGGTGTACCTTGAACGTACCGACAGCTTGCATCGCCCAATCAGAAAGCATCGTGGCGGGTTTTCTGGAGGCATTCCGAAGCGTGGGCAGCTTTTGTGAGGAAGTGCCTTGGCAAAAAGGACTCGACTTCGGTCTCAACACCGACCTGCAACACGAACACGGACGATCAACGATCGCTCGTTTCAATCAGTATTTCTCGCCCTACTTGGTCACGGGCCCTGACGTGGACATAGACCTTGATTATGGAGTCCTGACAGGAAACGGGAGTCGATTGATGGTTGGTTCACGTTTCGTAGCCCCATAACCCTAGCACTTTGTGTCTGGGTTTTTTCTTGCAATTTTTTTGATCCTCCAATCTGGATAATAACTGAAAAAATTGACGGTTCTCTACTGTAATGATACCGTAACGCCAGTTTTGACTGCTAGTTCCCAAAAAACAAAAAACGCAAAATTATGACCGCCTTACCTTTCTTCCCTCAATACCTCAACAAAGGTAGCAAGGGACCGGTCGGAACAATCCGGCTTCTCCAACTCTTGCTACTCGCAGGAGGACACAACGCTGGTATCGTTCCCGACGGTGACTACGGGGAACAAACTGCTCTGGGGGTAAGAAACCTCCAGGTAGAAATGGGATTTACCGGAGATGATGTCGACGGCAATTTCGGACCCAAAACCCGCGCCGCCTACAAGTTGATAACCGGTATCGACATCAACGCCATCCCCGAAGACTTTTTCCTGAATGTCGTGACCATCAGCCGGCCGAAAAGCCTTCCACCGGTAATCTTGGTCAAGGCTAAGTCAGCCTAAAATCATCTGCGCCACCCGCAATCCCGCGAGTGGTTTTTTATTAAAAATTTATTTCCCCGATTTTCCTGAAACTTTCTGCTCAAGACGACCGACGCGAACAAGGAGTGTGTCAAATTCGTTTCGGCGGACAAATTTGTCACCGATGTCGAGGATATCATTTCGAACTTTTTTAAAATTTTCTTCTACCTGTTTGAAATTTTCCCGAGTTTCAACCTTAAAAGCTTCGATGTTATTTTCTTGCTTCTCAAACCTCCTATCGACATCCGAAAATCCCCGGGCAACCATTCCCGCTAAATCTTCTAATGAAATTTTCTTGTTCAGCTCTTTTTTCATAATCATATTTTAACAAGGTCACACAAATTCCACAATTGAATTTTTGTTGTCAGCTGTGGATAACTAAATACCAAAACCACTATCTGACCGCACGAATGATCCCCTCTTTTGAAATTCAGCCTTAATTCTCCAAACCCTTGAGAATATCGCTATGTTTTGCTAAAATGCCGACGTGGAACAAGACAGCGGAAAACAACCCTGGTGGGAACCGGCGGTAGAAATATTTTCAAAAATTTCCGTTTGGATTGCCGCGCCCGTCATTTTCGCTCTTGTGGCGGGAAAATGGCTCGACACACAGTTCGGAACGAAACCTTGGATATTTTTAGGACTGGCCGCTTTTGGATTTTTAATTTCAATTGTCGGCATGATCAAAACCATTCAAAAATTCAGCAACACAATAGAAAAAGAAACACCGAAAAAATCAGATGACTCAGCAAACAACAAAGCTTAATACTAAAACTGAGGTGACGGCGGCGCCCGCAGCGGGCGCCGCTTCCGAGGTGAAGCACGAAACTACCCTTTTCGCCGAAAATATCACTCACGTCGGCTCGCTTCCTATCACCAACGCACTTTTGACCAGTGTCAGTGCGGTTTTAATCATCGCGCTTTTGGCCATCATCATTCGTGTCACGCTTCGCGAAATTCCTGGCAAAATTCAAAACTTCTTCGAAGCGCTGCTTGAAGGTGCGCTCGACCTGTGTGACCAAGTCACCAATAGCCGAAAAATTTCCGAGAAAGTTTTCCCGCTCGCTTTTTCAGTTTTTCTATTTATTTTGGTCAACAACTGGCTTGGCCTCTTGCCCTTAGGTGGCATTGGCCTCATTGAAGATGGTGAACACGGCCTTTCCTTCATCCCCTTCCTTCGTAGCGGCACCGCCGACATCAACACCACAATCGCACTGGCAATCATGGCCGTCGTCTCGGCAAACCTCTTCGGAATTTTCTCAATCGGAATCTGGAAAACTTTTAACAAATATGTTAACCTGAAGGCGCTCGGGGGAATTTTTACCCGAGTCAAAAAGGATCCAACAGTGCTTGTGGTAGCACCGGTAACTTTTTTTGTCGGCATTCTTGAGTTAGTGGGTGAAATTGCCAAAATCGCCTCCCTTTCATTTCGATTGTTCGGAAATGTGTTTGCTGGAGAAGTGCTTCTTATGGCAATGAGCAAAATTCTTCCCTACCTTTTGCCAATTCCATTTTTGTTTCTTGAAATTTTCGTCGGGCTCATCCAGGCGCTCATCTTCTCAATTTTGGTGTTGGTGTACTTCACTATCGCCTCACAAGATCATGATAGCCATGATAGTCACGATGAGCATGCCGAAGGTCCTGACGCAGGAAGGGCGGAGGAACACGAGCACCACACGGCAAAGGCTTAACTGAAATTTGAAGGTTGCCTTTTGGTATTTTTAATAAGATATCAGAAGGTAAAGGTCAAACATTTATTAATTAATTTAAATTTTTATGGAATTAATCCCACTAGCAAAAGCTATTGCAATCGGAGTAGGAGCCATCGGCCCCGCCATCGGTATCGGTATGATTGGATCAAAGGCTATGGAAGCTATCGGCCGAAACCCTGAAGCTGCTGGAAAAGTTTTAGTGCCTATGCTTATTGCTTCAGCCTTCGCGGAAGCAATCGCCATTTACGCCCTCGTTATAGCGTTTTCGCTATAACTTTCGCCTCAAGTTGTCAGTTTCTAGATTTAATTCGCAGTAGCGAATTAAATCTCCAACTGTCCGCTTAATCACGACAGTATAAACCTGCCTGCCGGCAGGCAGGTCTTAAATCTTTTTTATGGAATCAATAATCAATACTTTTCATATAGATTGGCACATTATTATCGCCCAAGCCATCAACTTCGCGATTGTTTTTATCGTAGTCTACATTTTCGCGCTTAAACCTCTCAATAAATTGATGGCTGAGCGTTCTGAGAAAATTGCCCGAGGTGTACATGATGCCAAAACTAACGCTGAACTTTTGACCGCGACAAAAGCAGAATACGAAGCCGCGCTCGCCCAGGCTCGCGCGGAAGCCCAAACCATTTTCCAAGATGGTCGCAAAAAAGCCGAGGCCAAACGAACTGAAATGATCGAGGAAGCAAAAGCTGATGTTGCCAAAATGATGGCGAACACCAAGAAAACCATGGAAGCCGAAAAGGTGAAAATGGTTGAAGATGCCCGAAAGGAGGTTGTCACTCTTGCAATTGAGGCCACTAAGAAGCTTCTTGAAAAGCAATCCGAGCAAATGTCTAACAAATAAATCTTCCACCTTCCCATCATGGCCAAATTTTCCAGCAAAAATATCGCAGAAGCAATCTACCAGTCCGCAAAAAATAAAACGGGTGCGGAACTTGATAGTGCTTTAAAAATGGCGGTAGAATTTTTAGCCAAAAAAAATTTGCTATCAAAAACGCCAGAAATTTTAAATTACATCACTCAACTTTCTGATACCGAACAAAACATTGTACGAGCAAAAGTTTCGAGCAAAAATCCCTTAAGCAAGAGCGCTGAAGAAAAAATTGAGACACTTCTGAAAGCCCGACACAAAAGTAAAACTCCGAGGATAGAATGGAAAGAAGATAAGTCCCTACTCGGCGGAGTAAAGATAGAAGCTGGCGGAGAAATCTTAGACCTTTCACTGAAACATAGAGTCGATCGATTGCAAGAATATTTAATGACAAACTAACATGGCAAACAACACTATCGTTGAGAATTTAAAAAAACAAATTGAAAAGTTTCAATTTGAAGCCAAGACAGAAAAAATCGGCCATGTTGTCGAAGTGTTCGACGGTATCGCTAAAATTTCCGGCTTGGGAGACATCAAAGCCTCTGAAATGGTGCTCTTTCCAAACGGCGAGCTAGGCGTTGCCCTTAACCTCGACGAGGATTCTGTCGGTGTCATCATTCTCGGCGATTTCTCAAAAATTAAAGAAGGAGATGAGGTGAAAGCTACTGGAAAAATTCTTGAAGTTCCTGTGTCCGATTCACATATCGGCCGTGTGCTCAACGCACTTGGAGAACCAATCGACGGCAAGGGCGCAATCAAATCTGCCAAAACCTACCCAATTGAAAAAGTGGCTCCAGGAGTTGTAACTCGCCAAAGTGTTGACCAACCAGTCCAAACCGGAATCAAATCAATCGACGCCTTGATCCCAATCGGCCGTGGCCAACGAGAACTTTTGATCGGCGATCGCCAGACCGGAAAAACTGCTATCGCTATCGACACGATTCTAAACCAAAAGGGTCAAAACATGATCTGCGTCTACGTTTCAATCGGCCAAAAAGATTCCAAACTTCGCAAATTGCAAACTCGACTTGAAGAAGGAGGCGCGATGGCCTACACCGTCATTGTCTCCGCTGGATCTTCGGAGTCGGCCGCGCTTTCCTACATTGCTCCGTACACCGGCGTTTCAATTGCCGAATATTTTATGGATCAAGGAAAAGATGTTTTGATTATTTACGATGATCTTTCAAAGCATGCCGTCGCCTACCGCGAAATTTCCCTCTTGCTCCGACGTCCACCAGGCCGCGAAGCCTATCCAGGTGATGTCTTCTATCTTCACTCTCGCCTTTTGGAACGCGCCTGCCGACGAAATGCAAAATATGGTGGCGGTTCAATCACCGCGCTTCCAATTATTGAAACTCAGGCCGGAGATATTTCTGCCTACATTCCAACCAACGTAATTTCGATCACTGATGGTCAAATTTTCTTGGAAACTGATCTTTTCTACAAAGGTATCCGCCCAGCCGTCAACGTTGGTAACTCGGTTTCTCGCGTCGGTTCTTCAGCCCAAATCAAAGCTATGAAAAAAGTGGCCGGAACTTTGAAACTCGAACTCGCGCAGTACCGCGAACTCGAAGCCTTTTCTCAATTCGGTTCTGATCTTGACGAAAGCACCAAACGCCAACTCGAACGTGGCAAACGCGCCGTTGAAGTGCTCAAACAACCTCAATACGCACCAGTTAAAACCATTCATCAAGTTGTTACCCTTTACGCTTTGGTGAAAGGCTTCATGGATGATGTTCCAGTAGCCAAGATCAAAGAATTCGAAGCTGGTCTTGTTGATTATGCCGAAAGCAACGCTAAAGTTTTCTTCAAAGATGTCACCGACACTAAAATGTGGACGGAAGCCGGCGAGGCAGAGTTGAAGAAAGTTATTGCTGAATTCAAAACGACATTTACGAAATAAATACATATGAATGGAGTAGAAAAATTATCCCAGCCTTTAGGCTTGCAAAAAATAGAAATTCCTGAGCCTCTAAAGGCGGCTTTTTTAGAGTATAAAAAGAAAAAATTGGATAACTTACCACGTGATCAACGAACGGATGATAATTATACCCTTTATGAACAACAATATCCGCTTGTATCACTTTTACCGAACACACTGGAAAGAATAGAAGAAATTGCTAGTCAAACTCTCATTGATGCTCCCTCGGCATTTGCCTTAATGGATTTAATAAAAAAAATAAATGAGGGTCTTGACGTTGCAGAGTCTGAGGGTTTAGATGTTAAATCTTTTAGGGAAGAAATTTTAAAATATTTCTCATCTATTATGGCAAAAGCTTTACAGTCTGCACTTGAACAGTTAGCCACTAATATTGAGCTCGTTGAGAGACGAGAAACCGAAATAGAGAAAGATCCCCAGTTAGTCGAAGGCTCTGATGAAAAAAGAAAGTGGAGTAATCTTTCTTTTGCACTTGGAAATCATTTGTATTATTTCCCAGAATTTTTTACTCTTGCCGCAGAACTTGGATTCGTGTTGCCTCCTGAAATCGAGCAAGATTTTAGAGGTTTATCCAAACGATTTATGCATGAATCAGATGAAAGGCTGGATGACATAATAGCAAAAGCTCGTAGTAAAGAAGAATAAATAGCTTGAACAAATTGAATTCCTTAACTTAAATCTTGAATCATAAATCTTAAATCTATTTTATGGCCGGCGCAAAAGAAATTAAAAGACGAATAAAGAGCGTGAAGAGCACGCGGAAAATCACCAAGGCCATGGAGCTCGTGGCGGCTTCGAAGATGAAGCGTGCGGTGGCGTCTACGCTTGCGTCGCGCCTGTACGCTGAATATTCGTGGGAAATTTTGCAATCAATCGGCAAAAATTTGGATGAAGTCACTCACCCGTTATTCATGGAACACGTAACACGTAACAACACTCTTTTAATACTTATCACCTCAAACCGCGGACTTTGCGGCGCATATAATTCACAAGTGATTAAGAAAACATTAACCCTGCTGCGAAAACAGCAGAATGTTGATTTGCTTACCGTAGGAAGAAAAGGCGACACCGCTATGCGCCGTGTCGGCAAAAAAATCATCGCCTCATTTACCGAACTTCCTGCAAATATTTCCCTTTCCGACATTATGCCTATTTCAAGAATGGCGATGGAGGAATTTTCAACTGGAAATTATGACAAGGTTCTCGTTGCATATACAGACTTCAAATCGGCGATAACACAAACAGCTAATATTAAACAAATCCTGCCAGTATCAAAAAGTGACCTTAAAGAATTGATAGACGACTTAGGAAAAAGCCCCGACCTGGAGACTTCACCTCAAAGTCAGGGCGGAAACGGCAAGGTTGACTATTTGATCGAGGGCGACAAAAATAAACTCCTCGGTTCACTCGCCGAAAAATTGACCCGCATGCAACTGTATCAAATGCTCCTTGAATCGAATGCTTCTGAACAATCTTCACGAATGGTCGCAATGAAAAACGCTTCAGACGCCGCGGGAGAAATGATTGATGACCTGACACTGGTATTTAACAAAGCCAGACAAGCATCAATCACCCAGGAAATTTCGGAGATTAGCGCGGGAATGGCGAGTGTGAGTTGAGGAGCGTAGGCGACGAAATACTGAGGCCACCAGGCCGAATGTATTAAGAAAGTTTATAATATTATAAAGTTTATAAAGCAAAACCCATGACAACTACAGGAAAAATTAAAAAGATCATCGGACCGGTCGTCGACGTCGAGTTTGCTGACCACGTGCCAGATATTTATAGTGCTTTGACCGTTATGAACGGTACGAAGAAAATCATTCTCGAAACCGAACAACATATCGGCGGCAACACCGTCCGCGCCGTGGCCATGGATAGCACCGACGGACTTTCTCGCGGTATGGAAGTAACCGACACCAAAGCTCCGATTTCCGTTCCTGTTGGCAAAGAAACCCTTGGCCGAATTTTCAATGTTCTCGGCGAAGCCATCGATGACGGAAAACAAGTAACCACCGGCACCCTGTCTCCCATTCATCGCAAAGCTCCATCATTCGTTTCTCAGGCAACCGAAGTGGAAATTCTTGAAACTGGTATTAAAGTTATCGACCTTATTTGTCCCGTTCTCAAAGGAGGAAAAGTCGGTCTTTTCGGAGGAGCGGGCGTCGGTAAAACTGTCGTCATTCAGGAACTCATCCACAACATTGCATCAAACCACGGAGGATATTCTGTGTTCGCCGGCGTCGGAGAACGAACGCGCGAAGGAAACGATCTCTATCATGAAATGAAAGACTCGGGTGTCATCGACAAGGTGGCTATGGTGTTCGGACAAATGAACGAACCGCCAGGTGCTCGTATGCGCGTGGCACTTTCCGGACTTACCATGGCGGAATATTTCCGCGATGTTGAAGGTAAGGATGTGCTTTTCTTTATCGACAACATTTTCCGATTCACCCAAGCCGGTTCTGAAGTATCAGCGCTCCTCGGACGCATTCCTTCAGCTGTGGGATACCAACCAACGCTCGCTACAGAAATGGGAAACATGCAGGAAAGAATTACCTCAACCGACAAAGGTTCGGTGACTTCCGTTCAAGCTGTCTACGTGCCAGCGGATGACCTTACTGACCCCGCTCCTGCAACAACCTTCTCCCACCTCGACTCTACCGTCGTGCTCAACCGTTCACTTTCTGAAATTGGTATTTATCCAGCCGTTGATCCACTCGACTCGTCTTCGACCATTTTGGATCCAAACATTGTCGGCAAAGATCACTACACCACCGCTCGAGAAGTTCAGCGCGTACTTCAACGCTACAAAGATTTGCAAGACATCATTGCCATTTTGGGTATGGAAGAACTTTCCGAAGATGACAAAGCGCTCGTTATCCGCGCTCGTAAAATTCAAAAATTCCTTTCACAACCATTCTTCGTCGCTGAACAATTTACCGGCGCCAAAGGTCAGTACGTTCCACTTGCCGAAACCATTCGATCATTCAAGGAAATTTTGGAAGGAAAACATGATAGCAAAGCTGAGAGCGAGTTTTACATGAAGGGTGCCCTCTAAAATGGCCCGAAGTCTATGGCTAAAAAACTTAAACTAAAAATCATCACCCCAGAACGCCTGATCCTCGACGAGGAAGTTGATCAGGTTACCTTCCCAACAACCGAAGGAGAATTGACCATTTTGCCTGACCACATTCCGCTCATCGCAAATTTAAAATCAGGTGATGTCGTGGCAGTTTCAAACGGTGAGCATATTCCAATGGCAGTGGCCGGCGGGTTTGTTGAGATCAAAAAAAATGAATCGGGGCAAACAACAGTCGCAGTTTTGGCTGATTTTGCTGAACATGTATCTGATCTTTCTGACGATATCATCGCCAAAGCTAAGTTACGCGCAGAGGAATTGCAAAAACAAATGGCTAATAAAGAAGTAGTGAACTTCGAACATTTCTCCGCCGAACTCGAACGCTCGCTCACACGCGTCAAAATTGCTGACAAGTGGAAATCGAAAAAATATCGCAAGTAAAAACCGCCAATTTTTTGGCGGTTGAAGTGGAATTATTGCGGAAACGTATTCCGCTTAAAACTTTTCTGGACATACCGCCTGCTTTCAGTCCACGAACTCTCCGTCTCTCCATACGTTTGACCGCATGTGTCACATTCAGCACGCTGGCTATTATACCGAGAAACACGCACAGTACCCGAACATCCGTGTCGTGTGCAATTGCCGTTGCTTTTTATTCTTTTTTCCATAAGATTCTATGCTATTCAAAACATATCACAATAGTCCAAAATAGCAAAACTAACAATTCTTACTAAAAATAAATGAAATTGTCACTTGTGATGATTTGCAAAGAACGTTAAAATTACTACATGGAAGAAGGAGCAAAATTTGTACCGAGAGTGGCAAACAAAGAGGCTTTTGATCTGGCTCGAGAATATGTGGAAGCCGGCAAAGAGCCTGACGAAGAGTTTGATAAAAAAACTAAAGCGATAATTGCTGCGGCAGTTGAAAAACGAGAGCGTCGACGAACTCGACGCCCAGCACCGACTCCTCCAGTCTCTCGTCGACAAAATTTTCAAACTGGCTCTGGCGCCATGGCAGAATGGCAGAAAAAACGAGAGGATGGCGAAAAATAATTTATAGAATTTTAAAACTGCCATCTGTGCAAAGTTTTTATATAAAAAAGCGGCTTTAGAAAAAGGCCGCTTACAAACATTATTACCTCAAGTAATGACTGTAGTCTCGAGGGCTTTTGAAATTTGGCGCCGCTTTAACCGAGCTTCCTCGTCGGCCTTCCACTTCTCCACTTCTTTGATTCTCTGCGAGATTTGATCACACAATAAACGCAACTCTCTACGTCCCGCCACCAATGGTCCGAGGAAATCGAGCCAGTCTTCCATAGGAATCAATTGATTGCCACGAAGTGCTTCGATAGTCGGCCCCAAATGGTTAATCTCGGATTCGAGTTTTAACAATCGTCCCTTTTGATATTGGATCTCTACTGTCCAAATCTCAAGATCACTGATATCGATATCCCAACAGCGTAATCCCTCATTTCTCAATCGATGAAAAAGCGTCTCCGCATCCATTTCCAATCGACGGAATTGCTCCAGGTATTCTCGCCCTCTTGCCAACGCACCCTCTCTCCTCAAACGATTTTTGCGCTTATCATCGAGGCACATCCAAACAATAGTTACAACTGCCCCGCCGATAAGCAGCGCCATGAAGCCAAATGGGAACCAACCTATTTTTTGCATATACAAGTGTTCTAAGATTTACTAAAAAAATAGTAACACACTGCCACCGAAAGATCATTAATCTTGCATTTTTATTTTAAATCAGTAGTATCAAGGCAGAAAAACTTTGGTAGATTGAAAATTATGAAGCCACTTCGACTCGCGCTCCTGATTTCAGGAGGAGGAACCACCGCCATGGCCATTGAGGAAGCCACTCGCACTGGACCGCTTCAAGGTTTGGTAGAAATCGCTTGCGTCATTGTCAGCCGGCCTGATGCTGGAGGTATCAAAAAAGCTCTTGAAAGAAAGTTGATCTGTGAGGTCGTGAGGCGTAAAGACTTTCAAGACGGCATTCAGTTTGGCAGAGCTCTTATCTCATCGTTCGAAAAATATGAGGTCACCGCTATCGGCCAGCACGGTTGGCTTCCTACCACTCCGCTGAACGTCATTAACCTGTTCCCTGAAAGAACGAACAACCAGCACCCGGGCGCAACCGACCCGGGCTATCCCGACTTTGGCGGCACAGGAATGCATGGTGCGAGGGTTCCCTGCGCCACTCTGTACTTCATGCGGAAAGCCAAGATTCCGCACCCTTGGATCGAGGCCACAGCGCACGTGGTTGATCCAGTGGTTGACCGAGGGCTTATCATTCACAGTGAGAGGGTTGCGATCCTGCCAGATGACACTGTTGCAAGTCTGCAAGAAAGACTCCTGCCCGTTGAACACAAGGTTCAAATCGAAGCTTGGCGGCAAATTGCGACGGGCACGGCCAAACCTCACCTCCGGCCAGAGGAACTGATCAAGCGGGATTACTTGGAAATTCTCAACGAAGCCAAACGAGCTGCTGAAATCTTGTACCCGAAAGGTTAACGTTCCAACCCTAGTTGGAACGTTTTTTTAATTCAAACTGAAAAATATTAAATTCAAAAATCGAAATCTTTGCGTAATTTAAAAAAACCCGCTACTTTAGTTAACTAAAGTAGCGGGTTTTTTCTTTATGCTAATTCCTAAACATTAGGTATCTAGAAATTTTCTATCTATTACAAACTATGTTCTGATATTCTTGAGAACATTAGAATATAAGGCAAGAAAAAACTCCGAAATAATTCGGAGTTTGAGTCGAGATTAATTCCCTACTTCAGAATATTCTTCGTGCCCATCATGGTTCCCACGTGCTCGCCGGCGACAAACCGCAAAATGCACTCAGTGCCGTTCAAACTAGCGATTGAAACACGCATGCCCTGCTTCGCGCATTTTGCCGCGGCCATGATTTTTGAACCCATGCCACCGCGCCCGGTTTTTGACGCTGCGCCTGCCGCGCGAAGTTCTTTCGGAATGTTGTGAGGGTCAATTTCCAGGTACGCCCGGGCATCGGCATACTGCGTTGGATTTCTCTCAAAGACGGCTTCGACATCCGAGAAGAACATAATTGCATCGGCATTAAGTAGCCAAGCAATCTTCCCTGCCAGCCAGTCATTGTCACTGATGCCCGCGAGCATGGTCTGAATTTCAAGGTCAGACACTGGGTCATTTTCGTTGAAGACTGGAGTAATACCGGCTGCCAGCGCTTCAAGCGCTGTGTCTCTAATGCTCCTGCGTTCACCCGTATCGGACCAATTGCGATAGGTCACCCAAAATTGGGCAATCAGACCTCTGTTTGAAAAAGCCTCCGCCCAATAGGTTAAAATTCGTAAGGCACCTATTGCCGCGCGCAACTTTTTTGAAATCGCGTTGGGGTTTTTACCAAGCCTTAGCAATTCTTCCCCACCGGCCACCACGCCAGCCGAGGTAACAATAATCACTTCGACTCCTTGTCTTTTCAATCGCACCACTTGATCTGCCACTCGGGAAAAAACCGCCGAGTCAAGGAAACTTCCACCGTTGAGCAAAGTTCCAGTGCCAAACTTAATCACGAGCCGTTTGATAGTTTTCATAAGTAATTCTGAAGTTTTGTTTTCAAAGGTCGAACCATGCGCTATGCATGACCAGAAACATATTTGTTCTGGTGGAAATCCGTAAAATTTTTAGGAACTTCCATCAAAACAAAACCGCTCCGATACACATCGGAGCGGTTTTGAAAAAATACGTAAATTCAATTAGCCCCGTAAATTAATTGGAGCTGGGGGAACAACAGTAACTGTAGCGATTCGGAAGGTCATGGGTTTAGTATACCCATATTCAAAAATGTGTCAACACAAACCGCCAGCCCTTCAATACGAAATACGGGCTAACGAAAATACGAAATGATACGAAAATTGTAGTGGGGTTAAAAAGTTTTTGTATTTTTTCGTATATTTCTGTATATAATTCGTATTTTCGTATGGAAGGTTTCGGGTTGACCTTTTTCCACCCCGCACGTAGACTTGCAACCAGTACTCTATTTCTCCGACCGTTTCGGAAAATACAGGCGCTAAACAGCACCTGATTGGAACCTCGACACACAAACCTATGAGAGACCCGTCAAAACGAGTCATTGTTGCTTTAGACAACATGAGCTACGCCGAAGCCATTGCGATGGCACAATTACTTCAAGCAGAAGTGGCAGGCGTGAAAATTGGCCTGGAACGTCTTTATGCCGAAGGCGTCAGTGCAACAATGGATTCACTCGCCTGTCTTCCTGGCCCGGAAATGGTTCCTGTTTTCGCAGACTTTAAACCCTACGACATAGCGAACACAGTGTCCAAAGCTATGAAAAACCTTGCTCGCCTGGGACCGCAGATTATCAATGTCCCCTGTTTGGGTGGTCGCAAAATGCTCATGGCTGCACGAAAAGCTGTTGACGACGTGTGGGAAAATGACCGATACAATTTTGGACTAACAAGAAAACCCTTGCTCGTCGGCGTCACGATTCTTACGAGTCTTGGATTTGAAGACTTGCGAGAAATCGGTTTGATCACAACCGAAGGTTACGCCGCAGTCGAAGGCATTACGCCTGAAATTGCGCAAGCAAAAACTGTTCGAAACCTTGTGGTGAAATTAGCCCTTCTGGCAAAATCTTGCGGACTTGACGGCGCCGTGGCTGGAGCTCACGAAGCACTGAGTATTCATGCCGCGTGTGGCTCCAGTTTCAAAATTATCACTCCGGGCATTCGTCTCGCAGGTGCGGCGGCGGATGATCAGGTTCGTATCGCAACGCCATCAGAGGCAATTGCGGCAGGCGCAGATTATCTTGTAATCGGACGTCCGATAACGGAAGCGAAGGATCCCTTAGCGACCTTACAACTCATCAATCAGCAAGTAGCGGAAGCACTTGCGCAACAACAGGAAGGAGTAGCTCGATATGCAAGGAAATCTTAGTGAGTCTGAAATCCTTAGGATTTTTGAAGAGTGCGGCGTGCTCATAAATGGGCACTTCATTCTGCGTTCCGGTCTCCACTCAACGGGCTACCTTGAAAAAGGTCATCTGTTAGCTCGCACTCTAGTATTAAAAAGGTTGTGCCATGCCATGGCTGAGCTCTTTGTTGACGACCACGTTGAAACAGTTGTTGCGCCAGCAGTCGCTGGAGTTGCTCTATCTCAGTGGATTGCGCACCACTTAACCATACTTACTGGTTGTGAAGTCTTTGCGGTTTTTGCCGACAAAAAGGATAGTGGTGGCTTCGAGATCAAACGGGACTTCGACAAATACATCCGCGGAAGGCGAACCTTGGTGGCAGAAGATATTGTCACAAAAGGTGGAAGTGTCCGAGATGCAATCGAAATCACGCGCAAGGCCAAAGGAGATGTTGTCGGAGCTTGTGCCATTGCCGATCGTGGTGGAATTACCGCGAGTGATCTGGGAATACAAAGGTTTGAGACTTTGATACGCTTGAACCTACCGACCTACAACGCAGGGCTAAGTGAGTGCCCAGCCTGTGCTGCTGGTGTGGCAATTGACACATTGCATGGTCACGGAAAAGTTCTTGTTCCCAATTATTTGTAGCAACACCCTGTAATTACTGGGTGTTTTTCTTTAGAAATTTAAGCGCGTAAAACTTTTTCAGTATCGTCAGTGATATCAATAAGTCGCGAGGGAGATGCGGTGACTTCCCCACCATCTTGATAGAAATCAACATGGTGTCCGAAGTATGCCCTCGCCTCGGAAATATTTTTAGCAACGAGATGACCTTGCGGATTAGCTGACGGAGCAACGAGGGGTCCGGCATCGCCAAGAAGTGACTGAAGTTCATGCCGCACAGGTACGCGAAACGCAAGCGAGTTTTTTCCACGATGAAGATACGCAAATCTTTCTGAATTGCACGGCAGAATCACACTGACTGGGCCCGGCCAAACTTTTCTTAGAATTTTTTCCTGTGCCTCAGTCGGTATCACACCAAACTTTTTCAAGTCTTTCTTGTCAGCAATCAAAACAATAAACGGTTTATTTAAATCTCGCTTGCGCAACCGGTAAATTTCATTGACCGTTCTTTCATTAAGTGCCGAACCAACAATCCCGTAAGTTGTATCAGTTGGAATCACCGCAACTCCGCCGCCTCGTAAAATATCTCGTAAACCCTTTTTTTCTTCACCCCACTTGTCCTGAGTTTTTCGAAGGGATGACCACTCAGGCTTCTCTCCTTTCAACCAGCACAGAAGATACAGAGCCGTGGTTAACAGCAAAAATCTCGGGGCAAAATTCAGTAACGTGTCACTTCCAGAGTGGGAACCTAAGTCGACTAAGCGAAAAATGTAGACCAAGAGCAACACATAGAGTGCTAAAACAGCGTAGCTTTCCCATGTTCCAAATGTCCACCCCCATCCGTATTTTTTTCTTTTAAACCAGATTTTTTTCATAATTCTTTAAAAATTCTTCTATTTTTTTACCATCTCTCTCAAGCCACCTAATATTCCCATCGATTTTTTCAAGTGCCTGCTCAACAGCTCGAGAAGCACCGGGAGCTGGGTGAGTTTTGAAAAAGGTCTTGATATCAGTATACGCCTCACGCGTACTGAAAACGACACAGGTTTTAATCAATCTGGAAAGTTGATGACCACCATCACCGAATCGCTCGAGAAAAGTTGGCCAGTTTTTCTTGAGGAATGCCCAGGCTAAATCACTTCCCGCTGGGTTACCCAAAACTGACGCAACGAGACTGAGCGCGTCCTGCCCACGAACGTCCTTTGAAAGCGCAAACGTCAAAACTTCACTTAAAAGTTTTTTATTTTTAAAGCCCGCCAACGCCCGGCCAAGTCTCCCCTGCTCTTCATGTAATTTTTCTCCTCGGTACAAAGCCAAAATTTTCCGGAAATCTTTTTCATTTCCGAACTCTGCCGCAATACCATAAACCGCGCCGCGAATATCAGCAGGCACTGGTTTCTGTTTGTACAAAAAATCATTCATCATTTTTTTGGCCATCGCGACCGTTGCACTATGACCATAATCTCCTGCCGTACCTAAAATTAAACTGCGGAGAAGTACGTCCTCATGACCATCAGAAGATTTGGCTTGCCATCCTACTCTTTGTACCGCTTTTTCAAAAATCGCAAGAACAAATTGACGGTAGTTTTCTGTATATGATTGATTTTGTATAAGACGCTTAATTTTTTGCAAACGTCCAGAAAGCTCAGCCCAAATGGTGTAACTCTCTTCATTTGTATATTGACAGACCAGAGAAAGCGCATCGGTCACTGAAACTATTCCGCCTTCGGCAAGCGCAAAACTATCGCGGACTAAACCAAATCGATCAAGGGTTGAAAGCTTGTTTTTGGAAAGTGGAATTTTAAATCGTCCCAGTAGCTCAGGCGAATAGGCCGTACGGAAAAAGCTACTCTCATTTGGATTAATTTTGTACCAAGAGCCTGCAGGCAACTTTTGGGAGGCTTGCGAAGCGTCGAGTAAAAACTTTTCTATTTTACCGGCACTTGATAGTACTGAAATGGGCACAGTCCACGTTGTTTTTTCCTTGTGCAACTTCGCTGAAACTGGATTTGAGAAAAATCTTTTTTGCGAGAGTAAAAGTTTACCTTTTTCTTCCGAAACCGAAACTACAGGATACCCACCCTTGCCTGTCCAATTTTTCATAATTTTTTCTACCGGTTTTTTGGAAACCTTGGCAAAGGCTTGCCAGAGATAAATGGTCGAGGCGTTGGCATAACTGTGTTTTTTCAAATACAATCGCAACCCGTCACGAAAATCTTTTTCACCCAGATAGTCCGCGAGCATTCTGATCACCGACGCACCTTTTGAATACGACACCTCATCAAAAATTTCGGCAATTTCTGAAGGGTGATGCACATCGATTTCAATTGGATGCGTATGTTTCAGAGCATCGAGTCCGAGTGCAGATGAAAGATCAAGATAGGCAAACTGCGTCCAGATGTTCCATTTTGGAAAAAGTTTGTCTACCGCTAGATATTCGATGTATGACGCAAAACCTTCGTTCAGCCACAAGTGCGTCCACCATTCCATCGTCACTAAATTACCGAACCATTGATGCGCAATTTCATGGGCAATGACTAGCGCCACCCACTGCTTTGAAGCGGCTGAGGTGTTTTTGGGGTCAACCAAAAGAGCCGACTCCCTGTAGGTAATCGCGCCCCAATTTTCCATAGCTCCTGCCGAAAAATCGGGAATAGCGATCATATCGAGAACTGGAAGCGGATACGGAATATCAAAATATTGGTTATAGAAAGAAAGTGTTTTAGCGGCGCATTCAAGCGCAAATTCTGCTTGGTGTTTTTTGCCGGGCGTGACGAAGACTCTTACCAATGTTCCCTCTTTAGTCTTTGTTTCGATGTGCTCAAATTCACCAATGATAAAAGCCAAAAGATAGGTCGACATTTTTGGTGTCGGCGCAAAAATTACCTCTCGCAAACCATCGCGCTCCTCCTCGGAAATCGGTAAAGTGTTTGAAATCGCTACGGTGTGAGTCGGCACCAAAAGCGTGACATCAAAAATAGCTTTGTGCGCCGGCTCATCAAAACATGGAAACGCTCGACGAGCATCGGTTGATTCAAACTGGGTTGTGGCCATGTGACGCTTCGTTCCAGCAACTTCATATTGACTGCGATAAAATCCGCGAAGTTTGTCGTTGAGAACGCCGCGGAAAACTAATTTTAATTTAGCCTGACCTTTTGGAATTAATTCTGGAAATGTGAGCGTGACTGTTTCTGCTTTTTCATTGTACGAAATTTTTCCAGCAAAATTTTTATCTTTTCCATGAGTAACTTCCGCCACTTCAATATCGAGCTCCTTTGAGTGAAGCGTGAGTGTTTGTGTAGCTTTTCCAACAATGATTGTAATGACCTCCTCTCCTTCAAATATAAATTTTTCAAGATCGGGCTTCAATTTGATCGCGTATCTTTTTGGGGCAATATCAGCTGACAACCGGACTGATTTTTTAGAATTTTTCTGCATCTGCCTAGAGTACAGCAATAATTTGATGTTTTCAAGCCACTACAGTAATAATTAATCAAACATTGACTTACACTTAAAGTGTGTTAGGGTTTGTCGCAGAAACACACCTTGAACTTTTTATGACTGAATGTCGTCTACCTAAGTTTCTGACGCAAGATATTGCCAAACAGGCAGTACAAATCGCGGTTGCAACGCTAAGTTGCCCCTACCTACTAAATGCTCTCAAACGTCAATCGTTCCACATTGTTGTACTTGTACCGAAACTCGAATACAACAACACGCTAACCAATAGTGGTTACGACGCCAATCGGGTAATAG
This sequence comes from Patescibacteria group bacterium, assembly GCA_040390045.1. NCBI lineage: Bacteria > Patescibacteria group bacterium. The sequence continues at coordinate 37,602 of JAZJZC010000005.1, read as the reverse complement.
GTTCAGTTCAACCTCACCTCCTGTATCAGGAAACAATCGGTGACAAAGGAATCTGGACCGGTGACTACGCTGAGATGGCCCTGGGTAAGGCTCAACAACTCTGGCTGGACCGCCAGGATGGCGGAAGTGACATAACTCCCCATCTGCTTTTTCCAGGAGACGTGGTTTACTGGGGCGGGGTCAAGAGGCAAGGTATTGTCGTTGCCTGCTCCGGCATCCAAGCCTATTTGGACCGCCTATTTTCGGGCATCACCGCCGACGCGTGCATTGCTCTTTCCTACCACGCATGGAAACTGCACAAAGACGGAACAGACGGTGATAAAGATTTTCTCGACTAACGAACCGATGTGATTCAATCTGCTACTCTGTGGCAGGTTTTTTATTTTGGGAAATTGAGAAAAACTCCCCGATTCGCGAAGCGAATCGGGGAGTTTTTCTATTCTCCCTGTCTTATTCATGAATCCTAAATCTTGAATCCTGAATCTACCCATTAGAACCCCAAATTCTCCCCAACAAAAATCAACGTAATCCTTTCTGGCTGAACCTCTTTGTTTACAACCAAAATTTTGCTAACAAAACTGCCGGGAACACCGTAGGCTTTGTGGGCTCTCTCACTCTCAAGTGGTAAGACGTGCTCATAAATGCGCTTGTGTCCTTCATCCAAATCTTTAACAATTTTTTGCGTACCCACAACCCAGATGACATGATCCGCTCCATAGGCATAGGCAGGCAACTGACTTCCGGTATTTGAAGCGATCATCACTTCACCGTTTTCTGTCACCGCGTGAACACTACCGACAGTCCATTCGGGCGCCGCACCGAGACGCTTTTTTTCACGGGGAGCAACGTCTTTGTCCATCAATTTATTTCGCACGGAATTAAATTTTCCGGATTGGTTGATTTCATCTACAACTCCAATCGTTTCAAGAGTTATCGAGGTCATGTTCATCACTTCAGCCCCCGCCGGAATTATTTCCAAAACCTTCTTTTTTGCCTCAACTCCGCTTTCGACAAACATAGCTTCGATGCCGGTTGATTTTAAGCCAGCGATAGTTTTCTCAACAGATTTTTTAGAGGCAAGGGTGTTATACATGTTATTTTGTAGTTTTAAGTTTTTCTTTCGGACATTCGTTAATAGTGGTCATAAAATGTTTCAGAAGATCCGCCATGTGCTTCACATTAATTGAGTAAAAAACCTCTTTTCCTCTTTTCTGATCGGAAACAAGCTGACAAGCCTTGAGGGTTTTTAAATGCTGGGAAACAGCGGGTTGGGAAAGTTTTACTTTTTTAACAATTTCTCCCACAGTTAAAGGGCCTGAGAGCAAACTCTCAATAATTTGATACCTCGACGCAGTACCGATGCCTTTTCCTAGTTTTTGAATTTCATCACAAAAGCTCATGTAAACATATTATCATATGCTTATATATTAATACAATAGACAATTGACTTTAACTTGTGTTCCAGTACTTTTTATAATTTCAGCTTCTTTTTAATTATCGAGATGATCTGCGGAAAATCAATTTTCTTATCCCAACTAGAAAAATGCCCTTGGTGCTTAAACTCATAATACTCGGTCTTCAATTTTTTATGGACAAACCGCGCTTCGGCAATCGGAATAAATCGATCATCAACTGAAGCAAACTGAACAATCCATTGCTGATTATTTTTAATTGCTTTCCAATTCCACGGCTTATCATAATACTTACTAACTTTCTCATTTGGCTCGCCGAGATCGGTATAACAGGTAGCAACTAAAATCGAACCTAAAATTTTATTTTTTTCTGCGTACCGCATTGCCGCAACCGCACCAGAGGAGTGTCCGACTAGAATGGTGTTTTGATCAGCCCCCAACTTTTTAATAAACGGCAACCAATACTTTGCTCGAGCAAGCACAGGGTCGGGAAATTGCTTAAATGCCACATCGAGCCCGAGCTTTTTAAGCTTAGCCGCAACGGGTGGCAACCAATTTTCCTTTGGCCATCCCCCACCGTTACCATGTATCAGAATAACTTTGATTTTCGGTTTTTTTAACATCGTACTATAATGCTACTCTATGTCACATGAAATTGAAACCAAAGTTTTAGATATTGATGCTGAAAAAATAAAAGCGAAATTGATTGCGTTGAGTGCGAAAAAAATCCAGGATACTCGCCTTGTAGTCGATTGGTACCGACCCGTGGGAACAAAAGAAGGCACAGATCCCTGGTTTTTAAGAATTCGATCTAATTCTCAGGGAACACATGAGGTAACGTGGAAAGCCAAATCAGAAATCCTCGGTGTTGCGCGCAAACACAAAGAAATTAATTTCTCCATAGCTGAACCAGAAAAACTTTCTGATCTTTTCGAAGAATTACAATTAGAAAAATATGCTCACCAGGAAAAAAATCGGATTTCTTTTACTTTGAAAGATTGGCAATTTGATATTGACGAGTACCCAAACATGCCCGCGTTTCTGGAAATCGAAAGTGGAAGCGAAGAACAAATTCAAAAAGCCCTGACGCTCCTTGATCTAGCAAAAAATAGAACCTGGGCGAAAGGAGAAAGAATTCTCATTCAAGAAATCTACAAGCTGGATTGGTACGACATGAAGTTTTAATTTAAACCTATTTAGGATTTTAGTACCCCTTGTTCTCAATAAGCATCTCCAAAAGTTTTGTTGGGAAAATCGGAGGATTTTCTGCGAGCGCTTGCTGATACAACACCGTCGACGGCGTGAGCGCTGGAAGCGTGTTAACTTCAATAATCATCACATCGCCATTGTTTACATTCATAAACGCATCGACTCGTGAGTAACCTTTGATACCGACACCTGAGGCGACTTTTTTAATTAAATCTTTGACCCGCTTGAGAGACGACGGTTTCAAAATGCTTATAGGCGGTGGAGTGATATTAATACCCGTACCTCCCTGAAATTTTTCTTCAACCGTCAAAACTCCACTTTCAACAATGGTAATACTTGGATTAAGAACTGAAATTTTATCCTCAATAGCCACTACCCCCACCGTTATTTCAACCCAACCGGTTTTACGAGCATGTTTAATTTGATTATTAACCACTTTTAATTTATCAGTCTCAATAAATTTTTCAAACAGCAACTCGTGTGGCGCTTTGGTTGGCAATTCAACCACATCTTTGTTTTTTATATAACCCTTCGGAATAAATTTCGCCTCTTGTCGAAAAAAATCAATATATTTTTCAAAATCCTCAAAACCACCGAGTCTCGCGACACCTGTCGAACAGCCATCGTCAGAGGGCTTTACAATAATAGCTCCTGTGCCAATTTTCTCTGTAATTTTTTTCCAGAAATCATTCAACTCTTTAGATTTTAATTTCAAAAGTTCACTGAGTACCGCCACCTCTCCTGCAATAGGAATAATGCCGTCGATATTTAAATCCTTGATAAACAAAGACGTGGCTCTTTTGTCGATGCACAACTTGGAAACTTTGGCGTCGGGACCGTTAAACAAAACGCTTTCGTTGGCTAACAGAGCTTGAAAGGAGCCGTCTTCGCCTTTTCCTCCGTGAAGCGCAATAAACACAAACGGAGAAAGTTTAATAAATTCTCCAAGACTCATTTTCTTTGGCGCAAAAAAATCATGTGGGTCAGCGTCGTACTCCAAGCCAAGTTTGATGCGTGTCCTTTTTTCGAAACTGGCCAATCGCTCTCGAGCGACAGCATAATTTTCACAATTTTGTGCAATTTCCTCAACGGTATGATTAAGCGCCAATTGATATGGCACGTGCCAGACATCCCCCTTCATATCAAGCAGAAAAGCCTGTGGGTCATAGCGCTCAGATTTTCGTAGTTTCAACCAAGCATTCGTTCCACTCATAAGGGAAACCTGTCGCTCCGAACTGTCGCCACCAAAAATAACATTAACCGGTTTTCTCGGAAAATTTCCAGATACAACGGGAGGTTTTTCAGACAGTGAAAGTTCGTGACGATTACAGGCGTTTTGTAAAATAAACCTCAGCACTTGGGCATGAGTGAGGCCGACACGCGAAGCTTGTTGAAACAAGAAACTATTCTGCTCCATACCACTGATACTGTTGAAATCGCAAAACCAGATATTGCCGTCAGGCAATACCCATCCATCAAATCGCGCAAAATCCCTCATTTTGAAAAGAGAAAAAATCTGCTCCGCCTGAGCTTGAATCTTCTCAATGACTTCCTCGGGAAATCTCGGCGGACAATGCCAAATCACTTGCCGTGTCGGCAAATACTTTCGTCTAAAATCAAAAATTTGGTTTTCCGAATAATCAGTTTCAATTTCAGTTGGAGGAAGCGCTACTGGAAGCCCGTGCTTATTTTGTAAAACAATCGTGGTAAATTCCGTACCTGTGGCTACCGGTTCAAGCACTACCCGGGTGTCCATGCGTTTGGAAAATAGAAATCGAACACGATCGAGCGCCTCCTTGGGACTGGAGACACAGAAGACGCCGATGCTTGAGCCTCCGGTTGCCGGTTTAACAATAGCTTTGGAAAGTTTGTGCTCCTTAAAAAAACTTTCAATAACGGCCTGGTGATCTTGGTTGTAGATTTTAAGTAGCTGCGATGGAAAAGTAAAAAAACCACGGCCGCGAACAAATTCATTCGCTGAAAATTTATCAAAAGCGGTTTTACAAGATTTCGAATCAGAACCAACGAACGGAATAGAATTTTTCTCAAGCAAACTTTGAATACCGCCATCTTCACCAAATGGCCCATGCATGGCGGGAAAAGCGATATCAACTGACTTAAGTAATTTAATGAGCGCTTGGGGTGAAAGTTCGGCCGCCATCGCGCTCAATTTGAAATCAAAATCCGATGGTGTATTACTGTACAACTGGGATCGCGAAACTCGATAGGCTCGCTTTCGAGTATCAAAATAGATTGGGACAATTTCCACATCCTCGGACTCCAAGTGATCGAGCACTGAGCGCGCCGAATTAAGGGAAATTCCCCTTTCTAACGACGGGCCACCACATAAAAGTGCTACTTTCAAGGTTTTTTGCAGAAATTAATTCCTATAATCTCCTTATAACACTAGCATAAAACAAAATGTTTTAGCAAATATTGTAAAAGATTAAAAATTTTGCAATTCTAAAACTTCAATCCAGCTAGAAATTACTTTTTTGAAATAATCGCCGTGACCGCTTGATGATCACTGACACCTTCAGTCAGCTTCACTTCAGAAATTGTGTATTGTGGCGTACTAAAAAGTCCGTCAACCATAAGCTGTAAATCACCCGCTCGATGAAGATTCCCATCGATACTTGTTCTGTAATGCGTAGGAATATTATCTCTGTATCGATTCGCAATAGAAGTAAAAATCTCTCGCCCACGTGGAGCGTTAAAATCCCCTGACAAAACAAAGTCAGGCATAGTATCGAGTATCGAAAAAAGCTCCTTAAGATTCACACGTTGCTCGTCGGTGGCTTCACCATTTTTGGTCCACGTAAAATGAGTCGTAGCAAAGGTATACAAAACATCATCACAAGAAAGCTCAACCGAAAGAAGAACTTTGTTTATGACGGTAGTTCCTACTTCGGGGTTTTTGTAAAATAAGGGTATCGCGTCCGCACTACCAACATAATAGCGTATGGAAGAATTGACCAAAGATAATCGAGTAAAAATAGCAACACCCGAAAGCGTGAGTGGTGCAAGAGGACTGTCATCGGCAATTTGTCTCTTGGCCATCGGCGCGAAAACGCATTTCATGCCAAGTTCCTGTTCGAACATATGGATGTCACATTCGAAAATTTCTTGAGCACAAAAAACGTCCGGTTGAAAATTTTTTAGAAATGGAAAAATCCTATCGTAGTGGAGGTTGTGTTCAATATTAATAGACGCGAAACGAATCGGTTTTTGGAAATCAGCGAGCATATTCTCTAAGAGGTTATTTCAGGCTGACTCTGCGAACGAGTCAAAAGATAAATCGCCGCCAAAAGTCCGATCATGCCGACTATCTGTACCCAGGTGATTGGCATACTGATAAACACAGCATTGACCGCAACTGCCGCAAGTGGAAACCCGAGCTCAGCAACCGTAGCCACAGAAGCTTTGGTACTTTCCAAACCCTTGTAATACAAAAACAAAGAAACAATTCCTGATGTGACCGCGATGATAAGAATATAAAACCAATCTTTCGTCGTAATGTTTGAGATAGTGCCAAGTGTTGCATCGTGAATGTTGAGTCCAATTAAAAACACGAAACCGATGACGAAACGCAAAGCGGTCATCGTTTTGAAGCTAACTGTTTCCAGTGCATATTTGCCGAGGACAGTCGAAGCCGCCCAGAAAATCGCGGCTAAAAGAGCTAGCTTAACTCCCTCAAAATTAGGGTTAAATGCTTCGCCTGGATACAGTTTTGGGACAAAGCCCGAAAAGGAAATAATGTAGGCAGCAAAAACTGCGAAAAATGTTAGTGGCCAAAAATATTTTGGTAATTTTTCCTTAAGCAAAAGCATAGCAAGTCCAATAGCAATAAACGGCTGTAATTTCTGAAGTAAAATCGCCACCGAAGGGTTTACATAATGAAATGCTTCGGTAAACGCGACAGAACCTAAAGCTGATCCACAGACTCCGACAAAAATCACCGAGAGCCAGCCTTTCCAGGTTAACTTTTTAATTTCAGACCATCCGAGAAAAATAAAGGGAATGGCAACCAAGATGTCAAAAAAGTGCTCTCCTAACACAATCAGGTTGCTTGGTAAATCTTTCGTCAAATGCAGTCGAAACGGCGCGTCGGTCGCCCAAAGCATAGCGGCAAAAAAAATCAGATAGGGACCAAATTTTCTTAGTAAATCTTTCATATCCATGAATGCATTTTAAATATAATAATCACAACATTGTACAATACCAAACAAAAAAAACCTACGTCCGCCGTTACTTTAGCAGACTAAAATAACGGCGGAGCCGCCACCTCCTTTTCAACCCGCTTCACATCTTTTTTAATCTGAGCAATTAAAAGTTTTTCGGTTTTAAAAGTTTCAAAGGGTCTGAGAAATTTATAGGGATAGAGCGTCAACTTTTTTCCATACAACTTCCCCTTGAAACCTAAAATATGCGCTTCGATTTTCGGAGTTTTTTTCTTGTCGAGCGGACCAATCACAATCGCCGTTTTTAGAATTTTTTTGAGATGATGCAAAAAAACCACACCGGCGTAGACCCCGAGCGGCAAATCCATTTTGTCTTTCAAAAACTGTTTCCTATCCAAATTCGCTGTCGGAAACCCCAGCTTCCGGCCATATCCGTCGCCTTTTATGACTTTTCCCTCAATAATTGGCGTAATCATTCCCCCAGCTTACCACAGCCATTTTATTTGTCTCCGTTTCTCTTTAAAATCTTTACAATCCCTAAATTGGCATCTACCTCTACTAAATCCCCATCCTTTAAAACCTTGCTAGCAACTTGGGTACTAATAACACAGGGCTTTTTCAACTCACGCGCCGTAATAGCAACATGAGAAAGGATTCCACCCGCATCAGTTACAAACGCTGCAGCTTTTTTCATGAGCGGTAAAAACTCTGGTCGAGTCATCCCGGTTACTAAGATATCTCCATCGTCAAACTTTCCCCCGTCCTTCAATGGATTAGAGATCACTTTTACTTTACCAATAACCTTCCCCACAAAAGCAACTTGACCTTTTATAAGATCGGGTGCCAAAAAAGATGAAACGATTTTTTCAATTTCATCTACAGCCATACCAGTAAAAACCTGACTCTCTTTGGAATCGAAAATAAGTACAGAACTTTCATGCCGATTTTTTAGCTGGGCTTTATCCGGCAATAAATTACCTTGAAAATACGATCTGAATTCTTCCTTGGTTAGGGCCAAAATCATTTCTTTGGTGTATGAAGTTTCCGTGACCACTCTCTCAGCGAGAAGTTCTATATAATTTTCGATATTTCTATATGCGGGTTCGCAATACAACCTTGCCTTTTCAAGTGTTGGTAAAAATTTATCTAGATCTTCAATCGAAAGACGATCAACAATATACTTAACACTCACATGGTATAAAAAATAATCTTGGACTACCTTCCAAAATTCATTAAATTCGACAAGTCCAAAATTTTTTACACTTTGAGAGTCTATAAAAGAAGCTACCCTGTCTGTATGAGAAATCAAACCATTTGATATTTTTTCTACAAACGTACTATCTTCCCTCGCCAAAGAGCTTAGTCTGTCACCTAAATCATCTTTATCTTCACCACGTACCCACCCATGAGAAATGCCATTTTTGTAAAACGTCACCGTCTTAGCAAAAAATGGCTTACTTGAAATATCACTTTGCTTTGTACACTGATCTCCAAAATGAGAATCGAAAGCCAGACTTCCTCTAGAAGACCAAACTTTTACCCAATCAGTGTGTTTTTTGAAATCAGAAAGTTCCACAAAATTTTATTTTCCTTCTTTTACAATTTCCTCAATAACTTCAATCGGAACAACTTCGTTAAATTTAAACTTTTTGCCGCCAGGCAATTCCTTCTTGTAAATAATCCTAACTGCTGGTTCGCTATTTCTGTCAGTGGTTACAAGTTCGACATCAAAACCTTCCGTAAAATCAAAAATGTTTGGAATAAGAGCTAGAAGTCTGTCACGCTCCTCTATTCCTTTAGTTTTTTCAATCACCTTAAACAAAAAAGACTCGGTTACACCACCATGAGAACCTAAAAATCGCTCGAGTTTGGGATCTTGATATTTACCACTTTGGACAAGTTCCTTCCATCGGCTAGAGACTGAAAGATATTTCTTTACTACTTGAGCCACATCTCCAGCTTGTCTTGAGTATGTTGACCCTTTCGAGTCTTTTACTTCCTTCGCCAATGCATCACTTGAATTAACTAAAAACTTCATATATTCTTTCTTTGAAAAAGCTTCAAATGCTTTTGCTCCAAATGGGGTATCCTTATCCATAGTAAAATCGAGACGAGGATCACTCATTACCTTAGATCCGTAGGAAATATCTCCATCCAGTTTTGCCTTAAGTTCTTTCAGCGATTCGTCACCAACAACACTATCGAGCGCCTGGCCAGCCATCGCAAAAGAGGCAGTCTGTTGTGACCGTGCTCTCGGGCTCCCAAAAGCCATGGTCTGCCGGAGGTTCGGTCTTTCCTCAATTGACTTCGCTTTATTCATTCCCTGCTCTCGTCCAGCCGCAGAAAGTTCGTATTCAGGGTCAGATTTTGCTGGATCCTTAAACTGTTCACCGTGTCTGAAAAAATGTAATTGTATCTTGGAAATAATTTCCTGACTCTCTTGCTTAGGTGGCATTTCGTTAATATTCATAAAACTAAAATAACAACTAGGCTTTTAATAACCGAATTATTCCACTATCAGCATCCACTTCCACCAAGTCCCCGTCCTTCAAAACTTTTGTCGCAACCTGTGTTCCAATGACACAAGGTTTTTTCAATTCTCGAGCAGAAATGGCGGCATGCGAAAGAATACCTCCTGCGTCAGTAACAATGGCTGCTGCCTTTTCCATAATTGATAAATATTCGGGTCGCGTCATTCCTGTCACTAAAATATCTCCCTCAACAAAATGATTGGCTTTTGTTGGATCGAGAATAATCACAGCGCGGCCAGTCACCTTACCTTTATAGGCAACCATTCCCTTAATCACATTGGTTGCAGTTTGTTTAGTAACAATGTCCTCAACCTTCTGTACATCAGCACCAGTAATGACCATCGAGTCTGTTTCATCAAATAAAATTACCGCTCCCTTATTTCGCTCTTCAAGAACGTTCCTTTTCGGAAAAATGCCGCCTTTAAAATATTCGTCCATCTCAGACTTCGTCGTGCAAAGCACAAGCTCATATGGTAGATTAATTTTTTGACCAATAGCTTGCGCTGTTGAGATCATAAAATCTTCGGTTCTCTTGAAAACTGGTTCGGCATACAAACGAGCTTCTTCAAGATGTGGTAACAACTTCTGCAAAAGTTCTGGTTCCAAATAATCAACAACATATTTAACATTAATATGCGGTGTGTAGTACAGAAGTACATGGTTCCAAAAATCATTGTAAATTTCCAAACTTGGTTGAGCTGCAACGTTTGTATCCAAAAAATTTATAATCGAATCAACTTCTTTCTTTAATTCAGAACAAACTTCTAACGCTTTATCGGGATTATTTTTAACCTCCGTTGCAAGAAAATTACCTAAACGGTCCCTGTCTGTTTGAGTTGCCCACCCATTACTTTTGCCTTCTTTTACAAAAATAATACTCTGACTGAAAACGGGATGACTTCCGAAGTGAATTTCTTTTGTGTAATCATTGCCAAAATGAAAACATGTCAAAAAACTCCATGATCCCGCCCAAATTTTCGTCCAGTCTGCATGTTTAAATTTTTCTATATCCATATCATTTAATTAATCTAACAATCCCAACTACTGCATCAACTTCAACAAGATTCCCATCTTTTAAAACCCTAGTAGCAATCTTTGTCCCAATTATACAGGGCTTTCTAAGTTCCCGCGAAACTATCGCGGCATGACAAGAGAGTCCACCCTCATCGGTTACAATCCCAGCCGCTCTTTTCATCGCAACCACAAAATCAGGCGTAGTCATGCTTGTAACCAAAATATCGCCTTCTTCCAGCTTATTGATTGTAGCCATGGTCATAACCACTTTCACTTTTCCTCTCACAACACCCTTGCAAGCAACGGTACCAGAAATTTCCTTTACATTCGTAAAATTTTTAGGATTAAAAAAATCAAACAACTCATCAACAAGTTTTCCTGCTATTAACAAATCTCTACCTTCAAAAACACCGAGAATAAATCCTGTATGCCTTCTTTCTATTTCTTCCCCGCTAATTGTGAGTCGGCCTTGGTTCAGCGAGGCCTCGACCTCTCTATAGCTTAATTGCAAAAAATCCTCTCGTGACAATGATACATCCGTCGCCAACTGTTTAGCCAAGTTTTCATATGCAAACCAAATTTGTTGGGATAATTCTTTGGCTCGATTACGCAAGTAGATACCAACCTGAAGTCCAATTACAAAATGTTTGTAAGGATTTTCCGGCGCTTCTCTCGGTTGAAAGACATAAATATCATGTTTTATTTCACTCAAAACATCTTCCTTAGTATACGGCTCAAGAATATTATAATTCGATTTAATCCACCCAAACTGCGCTAGATGTTTTAAGAAAAGATTATCTAAATTTTGACTATTCTCGTTTTTTGCTCTTTTGATTTCGATGAGCGATTCATTCATACGATCAACATCAAGCGGTTTGTACTGTACCGCATACTCAAGTAATGACGGGTTACGCTCCTTTAAAATTTTCTCGCAATAATTTGTCAACGGTACTGTAAAAGCATAGTATTTTTGAATTTCCAGCAAAATTTCGACGTACCGATTCAACCAAAAAATCTTTTCATCTGTGCTCGTCCTACTCCAATCCGTTTCAGTAAATTTCCCAACCAATTCATCTTTTTTCTTAGCAGATTGTTCAATATTTTTAAATACCTCTATTGGCCAATGTGGATCTTCCTTAAAAGCATTCGGAAAAATCACCTTGTTTAAATTATCTGTAAAATCTTGGTCATAAATCGCGGAATTCCTAACCCAAAAACTATTTTTATCGGAAACAGCGATATGTTTTGTAAGCCATGTTTTCTGCCCAAGTGCCTCACACACAATTTGCTTCGACTGAAAAAATCCGGGCCTCTGAACTCGGTTTTCCCAGTTTCTAGATTTAATTTTCTCAACTATTTCTTTTTCTTCTTTTGATACTCTCATAATTTAAATAGAACTATTTTGCTCCACTTTAGTTAACTAAAGTGGAGCAAAAAAATGTTCTTTTATTTACAAATTATCTACGAGAATCACTCTCGCTGGACCACCCTCAATCCCGGTAAATTTAAGCGGCAGACAAACAAGTGTGTAATTGCCAGCGGGCACTTGGCAGAGATCGATTCCTTCGATAATGGGAATATTGTGAGAAAGTAATGCCGTGTGCGGACGTTGATCTTTACTTCCTCGTTGCTTAACTGAAAAATAATCGATACCAAAAAGTGTGATTTCTAAATGAGAAAGATATTCTGCGGCGTCACCATCGAGATAGACGTAATCATCGTAAAATTTTTCAAAACCTCGCGCGGAATTTTTGGTTTTAATCAAAATTCGATCTCCTTTAACAATAGAATGCTTACCTAGGTCAGCAGTCTTTACCGAACCTACACTCTGAGTGCAATCAATCACCTTGCATGGACCAACAAAAACCCCGAGTGGGATCTGATCGAGTGATGAAGCACCCGCCACTGCGTGACTCGGCGCATCCACATGCGTTCCGGTGTGTGAGCCCATAACAATCTTCGAAAGATGCGTCGTGTGTGCCGGCATTTCGTGATGCATAGAAATCTCGAGCGGTACGTTACCCGGATAGATAACGGTTTTTTCGTTGAGTGGTACCGAGATGTCGAAAATTTTCATAGTTTTTTTATTGGACTCAATTTGTACGATATATCGTACAAATTTACAGTCTGGAATTTAATAATTTCGGGATTTATTTGAAAATTGAAAATTGTAAAATTGAAAATTCGCAGGCAAAAACTTCCTAGTTTTTGCCTGCGCCGTGTCCCCCGAATTGATTTCGTAAAGTCGAAAGCACCTTGCCAGTGTAACTTGGGTTTTTTGCAGATGCTACACGAAATTGAAATGAGGCCTCAATCACTGGTGTCGGAATACCGAGTTCCTTGCCAGCTTGAACCGTCCACTCGCCTTCTCCCAGGTGTCCCACGGTACTAGAGATCTCTCCGAGATCAGTTCCGTATTTCTTAAAACCGCTCGCCAACCAGCCGATAAGTCTCGATTCAACCACACTTTTATGATTATACAAATCCGCTACCTGTTCCAAATCCAATTTAAAATCAGATTTTTTCATAATGGCAAACCCTTCAGCGATGGCCTGCATCATGCCGTACTCAATGCCATTGTGAACCATTTTTACAAAATGCCCCGCGCCAGCTTTGCCCATAAGTCCCAAAGCCTTAGGCGAAACTAAATCCTTGAAAAGCTTTTCGTATTTTTCGTACACTTCTCTTTTTCCGCCAACCATAATGCAGGCTCCTTCTCGCGCGCCCTTAGGTCCTCCTGAAACTCCTGCGTCAAGAAATTCAATTCCCTTTTTCTTAAGTTCACCCGCTCGTCGAATCGAATCTTTGTAAAAGGAGTTACCGCCATCAATTACCGTATCACCTCGTTCCAAATATTTTGAAACTTCAGTGAGCACTTCATCAACAGCCGAATTGGAAACCATAAGCCACACCGTCCGTGGTTTTGAAAGTTTCGAGACTAACTCTTGCAATGACTGAGCGACAGGAATTCCCGCTTTTTTTGCTTCAATTCTGGGTGCCTCACTTCGGTTATACGCCACAACGCTGTAGCCCTTCTCCTGCATTCGCAAAACCATGTTTAATCCCATTTTCCCCAAACCAACGTATCCAATTTTTATTTTTTTCATCCCCACTATCTTATGCCTTTTTGAGTAATTTCACCACACCAGCGTTCGCGTCAACCTCAACTAAATCCTCGTCTTTCAAGACTTTAGTGGCAATCTTAGTGCCAATTATACAAGGCTTCTTCATTTCACGAGCGATAATGGCCGTATGCGAAGTAATTCCACCCTCATCTGTCACAAAAGCGGCCGCTTTTTGCATACCCATGATGTATGAAGGAGCTGTGGTTGGAGCAACCAAAATATCACCCTCATTAACCTTACCAATATTATGTGCCACCATAACCACCTTCACCTTTCCTTGCACAAGACCCTTAAAAGCAACAGCGCCTTTTAGCTCTGTTACAGCAACCTGTTTTTTCTCTAGGATAATGGGCTGGTGAAATATCGCGAACTCTTCTCCAAATGAAGCAACTGAAAAATTGCCGTATTCATACTTTTGAATTTTACCTTCCATAAGATCGAGTGCGCTGTAGTCACGCAACTCGGCAAATGTTAAACCAAAGTGCTCAGCGATTTCAGTGAGAACAGGTCGGGCTTGCCACATCAATTCATACAAAACATCAGTGCGCAAAGTTCTAAAATAAACCAACTCTTGGGATATCGAAACAAGTTCTTTTAATTCTGGCGGCACCACAGGATAAGCAAATTGAGCCACAGGTTCAAATTTTTCCAATCTTTTTCTTTCGAGTGTCAGTTCTTTGGTGGTAAAACCATCTGCAAACCCACCTCGAGCTTTTATCCAAGCAAATTTTTCATGAACTTTTTCAAGCGGCATCTCACTCCGAAGAGCCTGCTCAAAATAATAATGGGCATTTTTCTTTATCGGAAAGCTAATGTCGCCAATAATCTTTTCAATATCGCCGGAGATGTATCTTGGAACTTCAAGACGCATTTTTTTCACAAATACCTGCTCAAAACCATGCGCAAGCCATATATAACTAAACATCTGCGTAAAAATATCATACATTTTTATCAACTTATCCTTCGGAGAAATCTTTGACGAAATGAGTTGGTTAATGGTTTTTTTGTGCTGTTGCAAATATTCTTCACAGCTTTTTACCACCTGAAAAATATCACCACTGTTGTCTAGCCACTGATGCAACTCCTTACTAAAAATTTCCCATACTTCTTCACTCGCATACCAAGCTCCATTTTGAAAAACTGATGCGGGCAACTCAGTATCTACACCGACTTTTTGCATGAAAAACCTACTATCACCGCCTTTTTCAAGAGAACAAAAAAAGGCACCTTGATCCCTGTCTATCCAGTGTTCCCAGTTATATTTCAAAACATTTTCTTTAATTTTTTCGGGGGGCATTCTCGCAATTTTACTCTAGATTTGTATAGTTGACAATATGCGACTAAATGTGCTATTTTCCTTTCCAGTTAGCGGGGCAATGTCGCCCTGCTAAAAGAAAGGTCTTATGCTTGTCAGAAATAGTATGATCCTTGTCGTGGTTCCCCATGGGCCAAAACTTACTGGGGTTGCTGGATGCGAGGTGACACTCGCAGCTGATCCGCCAATGACAATGAGTGGGAAGGCCTACATGCTTGCTCTGGTCCCACGTCTCAGAGCAATGGGACCCTATCAAGTAACCTTCTGTTCACTAATGGATCGAGCGTGTGGTTCCATGTGTACCGTCGTCAAACGTCTCAACATCAAGAAAGTCACGTGTATCGAGGAGCTCGGCCATTACGGCAACCTTGATGCTGACGGTACCATAATTCCTTACCCTGGCCACGAACGGGATGATGTCCATACATGGCAAGGCCAGGCGATATGTTCGATGGCAGTTATTTACAACAATTCACCTGTGAGCGCGGATAGAGCACTGGTCTTTACTCACCGACCAATCCTCGCCGGGCTTGTTGCAGTTGCATTGGGGGTCACCGACACAATTGGAATCCAAACAATTCTAGATCAGTCAACACTCGCAGGCAATGGATTCCGCAAGTTCGAAATTGTCGACGATGGTACCACGGCACTGAAAATCAGACTGCTGGAATAGTGGCACAAAAAACAATCGCATCACCCCGCGCGCAAATCTGATTTGCGCGCGGTTTTTTATTTTCAGAATTTATTAATAATTAATTATCTTAACTCCTGTATTTTCACTGCACTTTAGTTAACTAAAGTATAATTTATATCATCGTCATTCACACATTCGTACGAATGTGTGAATGACGCAATTG
Source organism: Patescibacteria group bacterium (assembly GCA_040390045.1). Taxonomy (NCBI): domain Bacteria; species Patescibacteria group bacterium. The sequence goes on along the minus strand of JAZJZC010000005.1, from coordinate 21,958 downwards.
GAAATTTTATACAGTCTCTCTAAGTTCAGACAATTAGACCTTTCCTCTTTTAAATTTTTGGCATCGATCCTTTCGCATAGTGCACCAATTCAGTCTTCTCCCACTTTTTGAAAATTTCTTCGACAAGTTTCCATTCGGCAATGACTTCTGCTGTTGATATGAAAAGTGTTTGATCTCCCATAATTGCATCGAGCAGTACTCGTTCATACGCATCGGAACGTTTGTTTGAAGAAGATAGGATATCAAATTTGACTGTGTTATCTCCCGCGCTACACACAGCGTCGACGGGACAAACCAAGTCATGTGACTTTTTAAAATGAATAACAATCTCAACTCTATGTTCCCCCGTAGCCTTGCCGGCCTCCAAAACAAAAGCGGTGTCGCGCCAACGTGGTGCACTTGAATTAAGTGTACAGCGAAAATAAGTTTCCGTTTGAGAATTAGGAGACACAGCTTTCTCCTCACGAAAACCCACGTACTGCGCGCGCAACGGCGGCGGGGTTTCTGCTAATTTAAATTTTTCGAGCACCTCGGCGCGAGCTTTCCGAATGGCTTCCACCGAAAACTTGCGTGGATTTTCCATAGCCACCAATGTCGCCATCTGAAGTAAATGATTTTGCCCCACATCTCGCAGAGCACCCACCCCATCGTATGATTCCCCGCGGCTTCCGACACCATCCTTTTCTAAAAATTTTACATCGATAGTATCGATGTTCTCTGAATTCCAAATTGATTCGAACGGCCCGTTAGAAAAACGGAACTGCAAAATGCTACGCATAGTTTCTTTGGCCAAATAATGATCAATACGAAAAATTTGTTCTTCGGTAAAAAGTTGGGCAAGCAAGTTGTCCAGTCGCTCCGCGTTTTTTAAATCATGTCCAAATGGTTTTTCGATAAGCACCCGAGTCCAGCCAGTTTCCGATTGACCCTCGACAGGCGCACAAGGAATTGCCAAACCAGAACTAGAAATTTTTTGAAGAATCGTTTCGTAAAACGCAGGTGAAGTAGCAAGATACAAAAGTTTGTTGGTGCACACACCAGCCTCAGCATCAAAACGCGCAAACATCTCAGCAACCTTTTGATAACTTTCCAAAGTGTCAAAATTACCCTCGCAGTAAAAAATACGATCAAGAAATGCTTCGAGAATCTCAGTGGAAATGTCTGGAGCTTTGCTCACAAGGGCCTCTCGTATAAATTCTCGAAATTTTTCGTTATCCCAAGGACGGCGGGAAAAAGCGACGATACGTAAAAATTCCGGCAACTCCTTCTTGTCGGAAAGCGCAAGCAAGGCCGGCGCCAATTTCGTTCGAAACAAATCCCCCGTGGCTCCAAAAACCACGAGTGTTGTTGGATTGGCTTTTAACATGGGTACTATTGTACTACAACAAAGAGATTTAGCTTTTCAAATCAGCTTTGCTAATTTCATAGGCTTGCCCACCAACCGTTTCCACATTTTTGGCACCGAGTTTGGCGCCAATGCGACAGGCAGCCGCTAAATCTAAACCATTGAGCAATCCGTAGATAAGACCAGCGCGATAGGCGTCGCCCGCACCTGTGGTCTCTACAACTTTTTTCGCTTTGACCGCCTTGATCTCAGTCGTACGATTTTTTTCGTAGATAACACTTCCCTTTTCTCCGACCGTTTTCACGACGGCTTTTAGTCCTTTTTGTAAAAGTTTTTCATAGGTATATCCCAAAATTCCCTCCATCTGTTTAAACTCCACTTCATTGCCGATAAAAATGTCAGACAGAGCTAACGTTTCCTCTAAAGGTTTTTTATCGTAAAAAATTGAAATAACCTGTCCTGGATCGAAAATAATAACCACCTCGTTGCCGAGTCTCGCTCGCAACTCTTTCATCTGCTTAAAAATACTTTTTCCAGTACCAGCGGAAAAAATCGCTACTCCTATTTCTGAAAAATCCTTTTCCGAAATTGTAGCGGAAAGCGAAGTGGTATCAATCGCGGCATAGGCGTTCGGCTGATAGACGCCAATTTGCTGAGTCTCTTCGTCAGACATACCATAAAAAGTTGCTGTCCACTCATCTTTCTTTACAACCACCCGTAAATCAACCCCTGAAGTTTTTAAATGATTTTCAAATTCCCCTTCAAAATCTTTCCCTGCAACAGAAAAAAGCAACGGCTTCATGCCAGTCTTTCCCAAACCATATGAAATATTTCCACCTGTTCCACCAAAAAAATGTTTCTTATCTTTGGCGGTGAACATCAAATTCTGCCGTCCAAGTTTACCGTTTTCAATCAAAATCTCGTCTTGAATTTTTCCGTGAATACCAAAAATCACGTCATATGCAACAGACCCAACCACCAATGCCCGCCGACGGGCAGAATTATGAATTAGGAATGATGAATTATGAGAAGAGAGATCTTCTGATTTTTTCTTGGTTTTCTTGTCTTTCATTCTTAAATTCTTATTTTAATTTTTCCCATTCCTAATTCTTAATTCGTAATTCCTAATTCCATCAAGTGCGCTTCGCACTAAGCCGTTCCCTCTTCCCAACTTCCCAAATATTTTTTCTGATCAGCGGTCAAAACATCAACAGAAACCCCGAGTGAGGCCAGTTTAAGCGCTGCAATTTCTCGATCAACCACTTCAGGAATAACATAGACCTGAGGTTTAAATGTTCCAACATTTTTAAGCATGTATTCCGCACCAAGCGCCTGATTGGCAAAACTCATATCCATAACAGACGCAGGGTGACCTTCTGCCGCTGCCAAATTGATAAGGCGTCCTTCACCTAAAACATAAATTCTTTTTCCTCCCTTGAGGGTAAATTCTTCCACGAAATCACGAATCATTCGTCTCTTTGTTGAAAGTTTAGCGAGAGCTTTGAGATCAATTTCAACGTCAAAGTGTCCTGAGTTGGAAATGATGCAACCATCTTTCATCACCGCAAAATCTTTTTCTCCGATGACTGATTTATTTCCGGTGACCGTACAAATAAAATCGGCTTGAGCTACCGCTTCATGCATTGGCATTACTTGGTAGCCATCCATAACTGCCTCAAGTGCTTTGACTGGATCAATTTCAGTCACGATGACATGCGCTCCCAAACCATGCGCTCGGCTCGCTAGACCTCGGCCACACCAGCCGTATCCTGCAACCACAAAAACAGAACCGGCAACAAGACGATTGGTTGCGCGAATAATTCCGTCCATAGTGCTCTGCCCTGTTCCGTAACGATTATCAAAAAAATGTTTGGTCATGGCTTCATTGACCGCAAGAATTGGAAATTTTAATTTTCCAGCGCTGGCCAAGGATTTCAACCGAATCACGCCAGTTGTTGTCTCTTCAGTGCCACAGACAATATCTTTAATTTGCTTGGTGCGATTTTTGTGAAGTTCAGAAACGAGATCCGCACCATCGTCCATGGTGAGAGATGGCTTGGCGTCGAGTACCGCGTTGATATGTTTAAAATAGGTCTGACTATCTTCGCCCTTGATCGCGTAGGTTGCGATACCAAAATCTTTAACCAGTGATGCCGCCACATCATCCTGTGTTGAAAGCGGATTCGATGCGCACAAGAAAACTTCCGCGCCGCCTTCTTTAAGGGTAATGGCAAGATTGGCAGTTTCGGTGGTGACGTGAAGGCAGGCCGCCAACTTTATTCCCTTGAACGGTTGTTCCTTCTTAAATCGTCTGCGAATTTGCCGCAACACCGGCATGTCTTGTTCTGCCCACTCAATTCTCAACTTTCCTTTTGACGCGAGGCCAAGGTCTTTTACATCGTAGTTCATATTTTTGATATCATATTAAATTAGGCCTCAATTAAAGCATAGTTCGAGAAGTACAACAACCAACCTAATTTTTAAGCGTTGTAATCGGGCGACTTTGAACAATGTAAAATTTTCCTTCGGCGAACGCCCATTCGATGTCACAGGGAAAACCGTAATGATTTTCAATGTGAATGATAAGCTCGGACAGCTCGAGAATTTGAACTTCGGTTAATTTTTGTTTCTCACCTTCAAGTGTAGAGATGTCTCGCCACTCGTTACCGCCACCAAGCTTTTTGAACAAGCCACGCTCTTGAGTTGAAACATTAATATCGAGGATTTTTAGCGGGACTTTTTCGACGACATAACTATCGGGAGTAATCTGTCCAGAAACAATCGCCTCGCCAAGGCCCAATCCTCCTTCGATAATGAGTTGATTGCGATCTTCCGTCACCGGATGGACCGAAAAAGCGATGCCGGAAATTTCGGATTCCACCATTTTTTGAACCACCACGGCCACGGAAATTTTGGTTTTATGCAAATCTTTTTCAAATCGATAAAAAATTGCCCGAGGTGTAAAAAGCGAGGCCCAACAGCGCTTTACATTTTCCAGTAAAGTTTTTTCGGTGGTATTGAGAAAACTATCTAGTTGTCCTGCCCACGCCGCCGAAGCTGAATCTTCCGCTGTAGCACTTGAACGCACCGCCACAAATGTCGCTCCTAATTTTTTAAAATATTTTTCAATTTCCGCTTCAATATCCTTCGGCATTTTCGCAGCAAGAATCAGAGCCTGAATTTCTTCCGACGCTCGATCCACTGTGTGAATTTCTTTGTGATCTACTTTATGCAAAATCGCATCAATCTCAACATTGAGATCCGTTTCTTCAATAAATCTTTCAAACGCACTCGAGAGCAACACAAACCCAGGTGGCACCGGAATTCCCGCCTGTGTCATTTCACCAAGTGATGCTCCTTTCCCTCCCGCAATCCCGACATCATGCTTGCCCAGAGCCTTAAATTCTCTAAGAATTTCCATATATACAGAGTAACACGAATTAAAAGACGAAAAAAGAATTACTTGGAGTTGATATGGCCGAGCAAAACTTTTTCAAAAATTCCTGAAGCGATCAACTTCTGAGGCTCACCCTCAGCCACCACTTCACCTTTATCCAGAACGTACGCTCGATTCACAATTTCAAAAAGCGATTTAACATTGTGCTCTACAATAAGCACCGCAGTTTTGTGGCGTTCATTAATTCGCCGTATGGTTTCAAAAACTTCTTTGACAATTTTTGGAGCGAGACCGAGCGATGGTTCGTCCAAAAGTAAAATCTTTGGATCGGTCATCAGGCCGCGAGCGATAGCCAACATTTGCTGTTGACCACCCGAAAGCGTACCCGATTTTGCGCTGATTTTGTGCTTCAACGCCGGAAAAGTTTCCAATACTTCGGTTATCCTTCGACTGACTTCTTTTTTGTCGGCGACAGTGTATGCTCCCATCTCCAAATTTTCCAAAACTGTCAAATGAGAAAACACTCGACGACCCTGCGGCACAAAAGAAATTCCACGCGCTACTATTTCGTGCGGAATAGGAAAAATTTCTTGCTCGTGCCAAAGCACTTTTCCGGATGAGATCGGCGCTAACCCAAAAACTGTTTTCAAAATGGTAGATTTCCCAGCGCCGTTTGGACCCATGAGCGCTACAATCTCACCTTCATCAAGAGAAATGCTCGCGCCGGAAAGTGCTTTGACCCCACCATAGTGGACATGAATATTTTCAATTTTAAGTAAAATTTCTTTCATACAATATTATTCACCGAGATACGCCTCGATCACATCGCGCCGGGCTAACACCACCTCCGGCTTGCCTTCGGTTAAAAGTTTTCCGCTATCCATGACGAATAGATGGTCACTCAATTCTCGAATTAAATCCATGTTGTGCTCAATTAAAATTATGGTTTTCCCTTGCTCACGAAATTCCTTCAAAATTTTTACCACAATTTTAAGCATTTCGGGAAACAGTCCGGCAAAAGGTTCATCGAATAAAATAATTTCCGCGTTCATGGCAATCACCCGCGCGATTTCAAGTAACTTTCTCTGACCGTATGAAAGATTTTTTGCCAGCTCATTTCTCTTTTCCCAAAGGCCAACGCGGCGCAGGGCATCTTCAGCTTTGTCGTGGTGAAATTTTTCGTGGCGCTCAAACAACGCCGACCACACTGAACGTCCAGTCAGAACAACTAAGATGTTATCCAAAACTTTCATTTGTTCAAACAGTCTTACCTCCTGAAACGTACGCGTCAAACCATAGGTTTTTATTTCGTAAGCTTTAATTGATAGTAGTTTCTCATGACCAAAATCCACTTCGCCTGAATCAATCGGCACGAAACCGGTTAAAAGATTAACGAGGGTGGATTTGCCTGAACCGTTTGGTCCGACAATACTAGTAATTTTTCCGGAAGAAATCTCCAGGCTCAAATTATCCACCGCCGAAACTCCTCCATATTGCTTATGTAATTTTTTTATACGAAGCGTGTTCATATTATAATTTGTATTCTCCAAGCAACCCCTGCGGACGATAGAGCATCAAAATCACCAGCATTAAACCATACACCACCAGTCGTGTTTGCGCGGCAATGTCCGGTGGGAAACCAACAAAGCGTAAAAATTCAGGTAGAAGAACCAAAAATAGCGCTCCCAAAAGAGCGCCTCGCACATTCGCTAACCCGCCCAAAATAATGATTGAAAGCATGAAAACCGATTCGTTAATCGTAAAATTATACGGATCAATAAAACTAATGTAGGACGCGAACAACGAACCAGCTATGGCGGCTAACGCTCCTGCAATAACAAAAATTAACAATTTGTAATTTTGAGTTTTGTAACCAAAAATTTGAATGGCCTTTTCATCTTCGCGAATAGCCTTGAGCACGCGTCCAAAAGAAGACGTGACCACAAATCTTGATAGCGCGTAGACAAGCGCCAAAAAAACAAGCGTTAAAAGTAAAAATGAAAAGTTGTCACTGAAATGTATCCCGAAAAATTGAGGTCTTGGTATGCCGGGAATGCCAAGCGGCCCCCGGGTCAACTGTTCGAAGTTTATAAAAATGCTCCACGCTATCAAATTAAATCCAAGTGAACCTAACGTGTAGTAATCCCCTTTCAATCTTGAAAGTACAATTCCGATAAGAGTAGCCAAACTCGCGGCGACCACCATCCCGATGAGGACTGACAGAAAAAAGTTGGTTCCAAATTTGGTCATGGAAATGGCTGTGGCATAGGCGCCAAAACCGAAAAAGGCGGCGTGGGCCAAAGAAATAAGACCGGTATACCCAACAACGAGGTTAAGCGAAAGAGCTAAAATGCCGTAGATCGAAAACAAAATTGCTAAATGAATAAAATAATCCATAATTTATCGTTTAAAAATGCCCTTCGGCCGAAACAATAAAAACAAAATCAAAACGACCATAGAAATGGCAAACTTCCATTCACCGGAAAATTTCCAAATGCCAAAATTTTCAATGAACCCGAGAAGCAGTGCACCCGCCGCCGCCGAAAAAACGTTCCCCGCGCCTCCTATAATCGTCGCCACAATCGCCCCGAGCAAAATCACAAAACCCATGTTTGGCTCAATGCCAGTATCAAAACCAACCAACACTCCGCAAAGTCCACCAAAACATCCCGCAATAAAAAACATGTACCCAAGAATTTTTGAAGTGTTGATACCAACAATTTTTGCCACTTCCTCATCGTCGCTAATTGCGGTTAAAGCTTTTCCAAATTTTGTTTTTGTAATTAAAATCCAAAGTAATGCTGTAACCAACAGCGCGCATATAAAAAGAATGAGTTGAGTAAAACTGAAAACGCCACCGAGAACCTTAAACGAATCGGCGGAATCAAAATTTCGAGCCAAACTTCTGAATTGGCTTGTAAACAAAATGGCAATGGCCGCTTGCACCGCGGTGAAAATACCAAGTGAGGCAACCAGCATCACCGTGCTCGTCGCCTTCCTCTCTCGCAGAGGCTGGTAAACAAGTTTGTAGCTAAAAAAACTCAGTAACCCGGCCGCCACGATTCCACCAAAGGCAGAAATGATGAGTGGCAATCCTAGCCGATCAATGAAAAAAAATGTTGCAAACCCAGCCACGGCAGTCGTCGCGCCAAATCCGAGATCAAAAAATTTAGCCGTGCTGTAAATCAGATTAAAACCGATAGCTAAAATAGCATAGATTGAAGCGGTAATTAAACTATTGACGACAAGTTGAGGAAAAATATCCATACAATCTTTAGAGTGGAACCAGACCCTAAAACTCTAACAGTTTTGGAGGGGAAATTCAAACGAAAACCCCCCGATCTGCCGCGGCAGATCGGGGGGTTTTCACCAACCTAAAAATTTTACTGAACGTATTTCTCCACTTTACCGGCCTTCACCACTTCTACCGTGTGTCCACCAACCCTGTCTCCGTTTGAACCGATCGTCACTTTACCAGATGCGCCCTCCCAATCTTTAACAGTTCTTGACCATGCGGCAATTTTTTCACCATTGTAGCCAACTGTTTTTACTGCGTCTCGGATCATATAGACTGCATCGTATTCTGTCTGACCGTATGCTTGAAATGGTAAATCAGCGTTAAATTTAGTTTTGTACGATGCGAGCAATTTGCTCATGGTAGGATTTTTTGGATCACTACTAAATTCGGCAGTTATCGCGCCCTCAAGCAAATTTTTGTATTTCATGACAAGTGCGACATCTCCGGCTGTAGCATCGTTAATAATAATCGCTGGCTTCCAACCCAAATCCTGAACTTGTTTCAAAATTCGGTCAGACATAGCAGGAGTTTGAGTATCTATAAAGAGAGCGTCAGCGTTAGCCGCTTTGAGTTTTGTCAGAATTGAACGAAAATCAGAATTGGCAGTTTCGGTTTCTTCTTTAACAATTGTTCCACCAAAACCTTCAAAGGAAGTTGAAAATGATTTGAAAACACCGAGTGCGTAATCTGTTTGCTCTTGAATCACTGCCACTTTTTTCCATTGCTTGCTGTTGTAAGCCGTTTCTGCCAAAACTTTTCCTTGTGACGCATCGCTTGGATAATTTCTGAAAAAGTAAGGGCTGATATTGGTCAAGTCAGGACTGCTCGAGCCCGGAGAAAACAAAGCGACCTTGCCCGCCGCTGCGATTGGTGTAGCGGCAATTGACTCGCCACTGCAGAATCCTCCGAGAATTATCTGAACCTTATCAATATTTATCAGTTTCTGCGCAGCGCTTGAAGCGTCCTTGCCGTTACATTTACTGTCTTCGATAACGAGTTCGATTTGTCTTCCGTCAACTCCACCCGCCGCGTTTATTTCTTCGACGGCAAGTTGATATACATTTCGTCCGCCTTCACCGTATGACGCCGCGTCACCAGTAAGTGGCAACATCACTCCAATTTTAACCGGACCAGTTTCTTGTGGCACCTTTGAAGATGTCGAGTAAAGAAAAATACCAACGGCGATCACCACAACCACCACTACCCACGTAAAAAAGTTAGACTTTTGACCTTCCATATTTTTTGATTAGTTAATAATTTTTAATTACAATTCAAATGGTATACCCAGCCAAAAAATTTGCAAGCTTCGAAAGTTCTAAATCTAAAATTGACCTGCGTGACAACCCCGTGCTAAAACTAACCCAGTGAAAATTGGAACCTTAACATTACGATTCTTCTATGACTCTTCGCGGAATAAAATTCATGCCCGTGTGCCAAGCTGCAGGTGCCACAAACTTCGATTGCGGAGGGTATTGGTACCATCACCTGCTATGGCCATTTGGTTGTAGTTTCCGTTACTCAACACCGGTGACAAAAACCACAACCTTACTTCCTCGCGCCGGCAACATGCCGCTCGCGAAAGATAGAATGACACCGAAGGAATTGATGCCAAGGTGCATTATAGTTAGCCACAAACATCAACTGGCTCTCAACGCTGTTGGTCTCAGTGGTCCGGGACTTGAGTTTCTTCTACAACATGCCGGGTGGAACACAATGGCTGAGCCGTTCATGATATCGGTTATGTCCCTTGAGAAAACGCCAGCGACGCGGCGAGCTGAGTTGAGAGAAATTTTCACCCAGCTCGCTCACACCAGAGAACATCTACGTTGGGTTGACTGGGCAATTCAAATCAACCTGTCCTGTCCAAATGGTGGACTTGACCCCAATGACCTGATCGATGAGGTACTGCCGATTCTTGATGATGCCCAGAACATCCTACCGGCACGCATTCCTGTTGCTGTAAAATTCGGCCCGGAAGTTCACCCGAGTTCCATGCTTCGCATCGCCAAACATCCGCGTTGCGATGCCATCTGCGTCTTTAACACCTTGCCGTTTGGGAAACAACCAACATGGGCAAAGGAAACGCCGCCGGTTAATTGGGAGAAATTTTTTGGAACTTCCAATCCTGCAGATTCACCGATGGCCAAACGTTTCCCAAGTTTTGCTGGCGGCCTTTCAGGAGCGCCTCTCAAACCCTTTCTTTTCGAGTGGGTAAGAGCGGTGACGTCTCTCGGAATCACTAAGCCAATCATAGCTGGTGGTGGTTTGCTTTCAGGAGAAGATGCGTGGAAAGTCATTGAGGCAGGCGCCGAGGCCACGTCCCCTGGATCAATCGCCTTTCTGGCACCAACTCAAGTGCGAAAAATGATCCGCGCTTCGTACAAAGCGGCACACTTTTATAACCGTCTCTAAGCAAGTCTTTCCGACTTGCTTTTTCTTTTGCGTGGAATAGGATATGCGCAGACTAGAAAAATTTGAACACGTTAGAAAAATCAATATCATGAAAAAGCTACCGCCACTGCAATCTTCCACCACGCCACTCGGCGCTAGTCGGAAATTCACTAAGTTCGTGTTAACACACGGGCACGCGCGAGATGTTCCCGAGGGAAAAGTTTTGGAAGAGAAACCAATCCCGCGCATGAAGACCGCTGTCATTACTACGAGCTGGTGGGCGCAACACGACATACTGCAACCAAACACGCAGGTACCCGGGCCGATTCTCACGGCCGCTGATGTCGTTCGGTATCACACTGGACTCGACCGATTCATCCCGGTAGTAGAGAACAAAAATAGCATCCGGTTCAGTGTCAGCATTAAGCTCATGCCGAAAACAACACGGGTCGAGTTGCAAGCCGCGTGGGACATCGGAGTCAGAACGGCGAAAATCTACCCTGCCGGAGTTACCCATTCAAAAGACGGGTGGACTTCATTCAAGAATGACATGTATCAACCTGTCGGCTGGGCGCTCGAGATCGGCTTCATTGTGTGCATTCACGGTGAAGAGCCGGGTGATCACATCGACACGTACCATCGGGAAAGTTATTTCATGCGCAATCGTTTCAAACCGATGGCGACAACGGACTTCCCAGGCGGACGATTCAACGTTGAGCACATTTCGCTCGAACGAACCATCGACATGGTTGGTGAGATGCCGGCCAACGTCACCGGAGGACTCACCATTCAACACGCCCTTGCCACCCGAAATGATCTGCTCGAGGGCAAGTGGCGTGGACAAACGGGACTTGATCCGAGAAGCCATTTCAGGCCTCCGGCACAGAAGTCACCTGACATGCGGGCAGTGCGCTTCGTCATGTTTAATGCGCACAAACCGGCGTACCAGAAATTCCACTTTGGACCCGATTCGGCTCCGCATTTTGACAAGCTTTGTATTTGCGGCTGTCCGGGAGCTCACGTTGCGCCAACACTCGGACCAGTGATAGTCGACCTGTTCGACCAATATGGCCAGCTCGACTCGCCAGCATTTGCCGCCTTCACCGTCGAAAACGGCGCGCGCGCTTTCGGGATCAAAGTTGACCTCGAACAAACGTTTGAACTTGAGAGATGGGAATGGGAAATGCCGGAAAGTTATGGTGGCGTCCTGACATTCTTCGGAGGAAAGAAAATCTCGTGGCGACCGACTGAACCAGCCGCGCTTGATCCAAACCTCCTTCTTGCGGCTTAGCTGAAGAAACGTACCCAACCGTCCCTTACTACAAAGTGGACGGTTTTTTTATATCATCTTTCCATCTCCACCACTTGAGTGCTTCGGGATCATGCCGGGTGTTTGAAGCGAAATAGACCGCGCAACGAAAAACGTAGAGCATACAGCGATCAACGTGAGCATTCTCTATTTTACAAAGCTTGTCGTAGAGTTTCTGGGGATCCTTTCCTTTAAGATCCGAAACTTTTCGCAAACCTAAATTCCATAAGTCCTCCGCAATCGACTTCCCCACTCCGGGAATTATTTGGAAATTTTTTAAAATAATTTGTTTCTCTGTCATGGACTAAAAGGCTTTGCGAATCATGGTAGCCACTTCTTGTAATTCTTTTTCTGGGCTGTCTTGTCGGCTCCCGGGACGATATAAAAATTTACGTGGTTCAAATTCGGTAATTCCTTCGTCTCCTTTTTTTCTCGACACAACATGAAGATGAAAATGTGGCACTGACTGGCTAGCGACTTTTCCTTCGTTCCAGGCGAAATGAAAACCTTCTGCACCAAATAATTTTTTTAACACGGGTAGCAACTTTTTTCTTAAATCAAAAATAGCAGCAATTTCTTTGTCGGTCATCTCGTCGAGTGTTGCAACACAACGAATTGGAGAAATTAAAACATGTCCAGGCGTAATCGGGATGTTGGTTAGAAATGCCCAAGCCAACTTGTTTTTGATAACAGTCCGTTCGGCAATTGCCGGAATTTCACAAAAGGCGCAGGTTATTTTTTCTTTCATGGAATAAATTGTAGCATAGGGTAAAACAAAGGAAAAAGCCCCGCCGCGCAAGGCGCGGCGGGGCTTTTTCAACACAAAATTCTCAAGTTCTAACTTACATCGCTGACGGAGTGCTTGAACCCCCCATCATCTTTTCACAGCACATACAATTTTTCTTGTGTGAAATAATTTCGTACACTGCTGACAAACCAACCAATCCGTAAATAATCATAGCGACCGTTGATCCCATTCCAAAAATACTATCTACCAAATTATAACCAACTGCAACCAAACCCCAGTTTAATCCTCCAACAACGAGAAGGATAAACGTCACCATGTGCAACTTCTTCATTTTATTTAGAGCTTTCGCTCATTTATTACGCGACCTAGTTATTAATACGTAACGATATTTTACAATGTTTTTTTCGCTCTGTCACAAAGAAAAAGGGGGATAAGTTTCAGTGCGAAAACGCCCCGAAACCTACTGGAACAGAGCCATGAATTTCATAGGGTCGATTGAAAGACCGCCAACCCGAACAGTGAAGTGTAAGTGTGGCTTTTCGGCATACCCTGTCTGCCCTGAAAGACCGATGAGCTGTCCAGCTGACACCAGTTGTCCTTCACTCACTTTGATTTTTGAAAGATGCATATAAAACGTAAACAATCCTTGGCCATGATCAATCACCACTGTTTTGCCATAATTTCGAAAAGTTCGCGAGAGACGTACGACACCTCTATTACTTGCAAAAATTTTCGTTCCTTCTGGTGCTCTAAAATCAGTGCCTTTGTGCGTAATGGTGTATCCACTTGTCTGACGAGTGTAACCATAGGAATCCGTAACAATTGGATTTTCAAGTGGAAATGTAAATTTTCCAGTCCACAGAGCTTTTGGTTGAGTCCAAAGAGAATTGAGCACGACATTTTCCTGACTTAATGTACTCACCAAATTAGTCGCCGCCTGGGGTGTATTGCCACCAAGTTTTTCCGGAATGCCGAGTGGCGCAGAAATTTTTTCACGAGCTCCAATCGAAACGGTTTTTTCAAGCTGTTCTCCACTTGAAAGTGTTACCAACAATTTATAATCGCCCGGTTTTTTATTTAAATCAATTCCAAGAAAAGCCATCACTTTGCCCTCAAGCAAAAATACGCCGACGGACTTCCCGTCAAATGAAACAGCTTTCACTTCCGCCACACCCGAAACATTTTCAATCGTAACTCGCACCGGCTCACCTTGAATAATCGTTTCAGGAAAAATAGTAACGCTTGGGGTTACGGCAAAAACTGATAATGAGGGAAAAATAAAAAACGCAAGAATGAAAAGCCTTTTCATTCTTACATTATAGACTAGAAACCGCTTCAATAATTTTAGTATTCACCTGTACAATTTCAGAAGGGTTTTGCCGATAGTCATGTCCAACGCCCGGAATGAGGATAAATTTTTTTGGTTCATTAGCCCGATCGAAAATCATTTTTGCATATTCGGGTAAAACAACCATGTCTAGTTCACCTGCGACAATAATCACCGGAACATGAATTTTTGCGGCATCCTCTACGGAGTTGTACTGCATTCTGTCTTTCGCGTGAGAAAATGGCACTTGAAACTTTTTAGTTTCGTTTTTCCCTGGCACATCGCGCGTCGCCTCAGCAAAGCCTGTTTTTTCCCAACCTTCCGTTATTTTTTTATCTAAAGAAAAAGGAGAAGAAGGCATAATTCCAAGCACCATTGAGATTCTTGGGTCACGCGCAGCATAGAGAACAGAAACCATTCCTCCACGGCTATGTCCGCCCAAAAGAATTTGTTTGTAATTCCCCTTTCGCAACATATATTCCAAAACACTTTTCACATCGCTCAAGTATTGCGTAGTTGTATATTCTGAAATATCTCCCTCGCTTTCCCAGGTTCCCGTTGGATCAAAGCGAACAACGGTATAACCTTGTCCCACGAGTGTTTCGGCCAAAGCAACAAGGTGGTCATAATCTTTTGTATCTAAATACCCAGGACAAAGAATTGCCAGTTTGCTTGTTTCAAATTTAGGCCGGTGCATAACTGCTGACAAATTAACACCTTTTGAATTTGGAATTCTAACTTTCTCCATGTTGTAATTATACGTGAGATTTTAAATATAAAAAGCAACCGATGATACGGTTGCCTTACAAAATTAATTCCGAGGTTTTACAAAAAACCAATTGTTGATACATTGGCCAACCCTAACACCGGGGTATACGCCAACTGCAAGAACTCGGCTTACAAACGTATTGCCGTTCGCTCGTGCCGTTCCTTCCAGATATTCCTTGAACGTAAAGTGGATTGGCTGTCCAACCATTGCGGCCCGAGGGTTAACCTGACTTTCAACACCAAAGATTATGTTGAAAACAACAAGCACCACTCCGCAAACGGACGAAAACGCCTCGACAATGACCCTCCTATGGCTTTTCACAAAATGACTCCTTTTTGAAATTTCTAGGAAAAGTCTAACACGATTTTTGACAGCTTCAAAAGCAAACTTAGGATTTTTTCTGGTCCATAAGCTCCAAATCCAAACACACGGAGTTCAAACAATATCTTTTTCCTGTATCGGTCGGACCATCGTCAAACACATGACCCAAATGTGACCCACACCGAGAGCATACAATTTCCGTTCGCGACGAGCCATGTGAGTTGTCTGGAATATTTTTGACCGCTCCGGGAAGAGCTTGATCAAATGACGGCCAGCCAGTACCCGAATCAAATTTGGCATCTGAACTAAACAGAGCTTGGCCGCAGGCGGCACAGGCATACATCCCGTCTTTTTTTTCATGTAGGAGTTTTCCACTAAAGGGCATCTCGGTACCCCTTTCTCGTAACACTTTATACTGTTCTGGAGTCAATTTTTTCTTCCATTCGTCTTCATTTTTGGGCATCGTTTTTGTATCCATATTATTTTTTTAGATTAGGATCTTCTAATAAATTGGCAAAATTTTTCTGTACCTTTTCAAGCTTCGGATTGATAATCACTTCACAGTACGGATTCCCGGGATTATTAGCAAAATAATCGCGCTGATAATTTTCTGCCTCGTAAAAAACATCGATTGGCTCAAGTTCTGTGACAACGGGCGCACCATGCTCATTTGAATCGTTGATTTCTTTAATAAAATCTTCTGCCACTTTTTTCTGCTCTGGCGTTGTGTAAAAAATTACCGAGCGGTATTCAGTTCCCACATCATTCCCCTGCCTGTTTCGAGTTGTCGGATCGTGACTGCCAAAAAAAACTGTCAGCAAATCTCGGTATTTCACCAGTGTTGGATCGTACTCAAGTCGAATGACTTCTGCGTGTCCTGTCCGGCCGGTGCTAACTTCATCGTAGGTCGGATTTTTAGTGGTTCCACCTGAATACCCGGGCAAAACTGAACTAACTCCGCGGAGCATTTTAAACACTGCCTCGGTGCACCAGAAACAACCGCCACCGAAAATCGCTACTTCTTTTTTTCCTGTTTCTGCCATGCAGTGATTTTAACATTTTCAGAACCAAAATGAAAAAGCCCCGATTCGCAAAGCGAATCGGGGCTACACAAAACTTAATCCATCTCAAGAATTTCCACCTCATCGCCAACCATTACCACCCCGGAGTTTTGGTGGTCAAAATATCGACCGAAAAATACGGCATTGGGTTTTTCAAAAACGCTAACATCTTTATCTCTCCCACGACGATATGTGGCAAGTGTGACTAAAGGCTCCTTGCCTCGGACAGCGGTGACTTGGTCAATGCACGTAATAGGACAACGATCGCACAGCGCCTTGCCGTCAAAAATCACGTCACCAATTCGGATACGCCGCAGGCGATCCTCGTAATACGGCGGGCATCCACGCAACCAAATATCAGGCCGAAAACGATTTGCTGGCAGTGGAGCGAAATGTTTTTCGTGAAGCCTTCGGTTAAGATCGCCGAGCGACTCGTCGGAAATCATCATGAATGGATACCCATCATGGAAACCTTGGAGCGCGGTGCCACCCTTACTCTGCCTCTGGCATCCATCAGTCATCCGCATAAGCCGATATTCCCCGGGTCGCTCACGGGAGAGAAACTCGCTAAACCAGCTCGCGGCTTCATCACCTTGATCTATCGCAAGAAGCTCACGATCACGCCACACCGTAATCTTTTCTTCCATGCCCTTTTTCCCCGCGAGCGGGAGATGCAATGAGCGCATATTGGGCGCGTGCACCAGAAGCTCATCGTAAAAAAGAGTGGGTTGAACCTGACACAGAATTCTCACTTCAATACCAAGTCCCAAAGGCGTGAGGGCGTCAACCACTGCACCAGGAAGCGGAACGGGAAGACTCGCTCGTCTTTGAGCAACAAACATGTTTCCTTCTCCGACCACAACCCACCGACGGTCATAATCAAACCCTCGTGGACCCACCGATAGCCCTGAACCACCCTTGTTAACCCACCTCCCTCCTGCGGATTTTATAGGAGCATAAAACAGACTTGAAACCGTTATCATAGGTGTCTCTTTCCAATTTTTATCTCCGGCTATTCTAGTCATTTGGTGCAAAAAAGCAACCGCGAGGCGCGTAAGAGAAAATCCCCCGTCCCGATGTACATCGGGACGGGGGATTTTTCTGAGAAAACTATTTAGCCGCGAAAACCGTAAACTCCTCGCTCAAGCCCGGAATAAATCCAGCGGCGCTATAGTTGAAAACTTTTGTGCCATCGTCTCGATACAACACAATGTGGTAGGTTTTTCCAACTTCTGTACTGCGCAAAAGACTAATGACAACATTTGTGTAGGTTCCAGCATCAAATCGTTGAGCTCCCAAAATTTTTCCAAGAGCTCCGCTGTTATCTTCTCGTACCGCTACCCATGCTGGTTCAGTGAGAGAAACTGAATCAACACGCACCAATGTGGTTGCCGCTTGATCAGCAACACTTACCATATTATCGCTTGGCGTATTTGTGGTAACACCCGAACCAGTTTCGTCTGCAGCCTGATCAACTGGCTGATCTTCTGTTTCGGTCTGCGTATCAGCGGTAGCCGCTTTCTTCACATGACTCTGCCAGTACGATCCAATAAAAAATCCGACAATCAAACCGATAATCAAAACCGCTACGATATACAAGCCCGTATTGCTAGGGGCAGCTTGTCCTCCCGACACCACTTTTGCTGGTTGTGTATTATTATTCATCCCCCAATACTAATCCCCAGCTCTGCATTTTTCAACTTGACAGTTTTTTTGTTTTGTTCCGACAAATGTAGACAACACGACACTAAAAATGACCCCGATTTCCGTTCTTAAACCACTCCTTAATTTTTTTCCAAAAAAGTAAATCTACACCGAGTAATTCAAGTCCAACAAACACAAGCCAAGAACCCGGTGTCAGCGGCGTAACTAAAGCCAGAAACCCTAAAACAATGAGCGCAATGGCAATTATTTTTTTAAGCTTCGGCCAATTGCTAAAAACCCTTTCGACGTAATTTTTCATTTTATATCACAATCCTAGCATACAAAAAACCACAAGCTATTGCTTGTGGTTTTTTTTAGATTGTTGGTGGCACACCGTGATTGATGCATCTGATACACACAATTTGCTTATCACGAGTCTTAATATATTTATTACCACACAAACACAAAAGAATAATACTCTTGCGGGGTCGATCAACCCACTTTCCGGGCTGTTGGAAATTTCGTCTTTTAGTGACGGCTAATTTTTTGGTTATGGTTTTCATATTATTTTACTCCAAAAATGTAAGTGCTTTACCGCGCTTGTCAGCTCGGCCAGTTCGTCCAATTCGGTGGACATAATCTTCGTAGGTAGCTGGCAAATCAAAATTGATAACATGCGACACGTCTGCAATATCAAGCCCTCGCGCCGCCACGTCCGTCGCTACCAAAATCTTGGCGTGGTTTTCCTTGAAAAGAGAAAGCGCGCGCTGACGCTTCGAATGATTTTTGTTACCGTGAATTGATTCGGCTTTAAATCCTCGTTTCTCGAGCTCTTTAGAAAGTTTTTCAACTCCGTGCTTGGTTCGTCCGAAAATCAAAACTTTGCTGAATTCCTCGCGATTCAAAAGTTCGTGAAGTACATCAATTTTATTAGTTCCTCGTTGTACTCGAACGACATCCTGTTCTACATTTTTTGAGGTATCACGAGTTTTCACCGAAATTCTCACCGGTTCTTTCAAAAATTCCTTAATCAATTTTTCAATAGTTGTTGAAAGCGTGGCTGAAAAGAAAAGAGTTTGTCGGTTTTTCAACATTCGTTCCATCACAAAACGCATATCATTGATAAATCCCATATCAAGCATGCGGTCGGCTTCGTCGAGCACAATCGTGCCGAACTCGGCGAGGTTGATACGTTTTCGTTCAACCAAATCCTTCAGTCTCCCCGGGGTTCCGATAATAAAATTGTGCGGATATCGAAGTTCGGAAATTTGGCGCATGATGTTGGCGCCTCCGACGCAACAAACCGAAAACACTCGGACGCCCGATTTAATAGCGCGAGTAAATTCTTTTAATTCTTGATCGATTTGAATCGCCAATTCTCGAGTTGGCGCGAGTATCAAAATTTTTTCTTTAGGGTTTAATCGAACTTTCTGAATCATCGGAATGAGAAAGGCTCCGGTTTTTCCAGTTCCGGTGTTGGCAATACCGACAATGTCCTGTCCCATTAAAACGTGAGGAATGGCTTTGTCCTGAATCGGGGTTGGTGAGGTGTAACCTTTTGCTACAATTGCACCTTTAATACTTTCGTCAATTTTAAAATCTGAAAATTTGTGCTCGGGTACAAAATGTTCGGCTTCCTCAGTAATAACTGATTTATTAATAAATCGAGCGGGGTCAATTTTATCTCCGCGCACGCCGCCATTAAATCGTCCACGAGTATTCCCCCCGAATCTTTTTCCACCACCACGAAACGAACCGCCTCCGAACGAGGAAGTCTTTGGTCGAGCATGGAAAGAACCTCGGCCAGCCTGGGGCGGTCGTGAGGGTCGGAAAGATGAGCCGCTAGTGTTAGTGTTGTTGGTTTTGTTAAACATAAGTTTTATCAATAACCAGAAAGCTTCTATTTTAAGCCGTCTACAGGTGCTTATCACAATCGATAAGCCCGTTTCTCGCCAGTTTAGATAAAGCTTGCGCTTTGCGCTGATTAAAATTTTCGCGCCCAAAACCAATGAGATTAGTTACAAAAGCAGTATATATTAAATTTATATTTTTGTCAATCTTCCCTCTCGCGACGCCTTGAACCTGACCGCCGCCATTAAAACTTGTATACATTGATCAGTAACGGCCGTTACTGATCAATGTATATTGAAAAACAAAAAGCGCAGGGAATTTTTCCTGCGCTTGCTCTAAAAATAAATCCGAAACCTACACCGCGGCGTCACCTGTTTCCTCTGTGCGAATGCGAATGGCCTCATCGATCTTGGAAACAAAAATCTTGCCGTCACCGATTTTACCGGTTTTGGCGGCGGCGATAATAGCGGCAACCGCTTCGGCACATTTTGCATCGGAGAGCACGAGCTCTACCTTGAACTTGGGGACAAACTGCGAAGTGTATTCCTGCCCGCGAAAAATTTCTGGGTTACCTTTTTGCTTACCTAGGCCCTTCACTTCAGTGATAGTGAAACCGTGAAGCTCACAGAGATCCAGAGCTTCCTGGACATGCTCCATTTTGAATGGCCGGATAATCGCTTCGATTTTTTTCATCTTTTGAATGTGTGCAACTGCTAGCTTCATACTAGCGAGCAAGAAGAAAAAGTCAAAGATTTAGGTAAGAAAAAAACCCTCAGCTTGAGGGGGTTTTTTCTTTTTCTTAACTCTTCCAAATATGTTTAACCACCCGCCACATGTACTTAGCCACAAAAATCAATATGAGAGCGTAGAGTACAAACTGAGCAACAAAGAGCACAAGGACAAGCAAATTGATCGTAACACCCTGTACAACTTCGTTGACATCGCTGAAGAATGACCTGAGAGCCTGTTTCCATGAATCTTTAATATCTCTGAAATCAAAATATTTATTTTCATAGACCGAAACGTTGAAATACGTGTACTCCAATCTATCTACCTGCTGACCCTTGTTGCGTGCCAGTCGATCAAGTTCAGAATTGATATTGATGCGCTCCCCCGTCAGTCTTTCGATAAGTTCAATTTTACTGTCGATAATTTTGGCCAAACTTTCCGGACTTTGGGCCTTGGTGGCCACGGCGGCAATTTCATCATATGAACGAATAGCGTTTGCGAGCGTGCTGTCAATTGAAGCCAATTTCTTTTTCAAGATATCTTCTTGGCTCGTAAAGTCATCGATCTGGTTTTTGATAGTGTAAATACTCTCTGAAAGTGTTTTAGGATCCAACTCTTTGAGAGCGGCAAGAATTTCTGCGACGTGTTTGTGCTCAACCTTAAAGGCAAAATTGCAACCTCGATCATACTGATTGGAATTTTCAAAAATAACGTATGAGAGCGGTTTCCAACCATTGATCACCCCGCAGGTTTTTTCCAAATTCTGACTTTCAATGGTCGCGCTGTAATCGGTCACTTCAAAATTTTCTGCGCTGTTACCAGTCGTGCCGTACGATGGAACTGGCATACTATTGTACGCGTTCCGTACTGACAAACTGACAGGACTTCCCGAATAATCCCCCTTCATTCCCATTTCATAACCAGGCATCATATCCATTGGTCCTGGACTTGAAAAAACTGGAGCGCCATCATATGCCACGTTGAACATTTGCCCCCCGCCAAATTTCGATAGATGAGTTGTAGGAAAACTGGTTTTAATAATCAAAAGCAAAACAACTAAGGCAACAAATCCGGCGAGGACCGCTGACAGCACTTTGAGAATATTGTGCGGAGTCACCGGAAATTTTTTAAGAAGATTTTTCATGATCATATGTGATGTGTGTGAATTTAATTTTTAAAACTGATTTCGAACATCTTTATTATACCAAAAATGCACTCTTAGACTATGAGTCCATAGTTATTCCGTCGCCGTACTCGTCGCCACCGGTTGAGTTGAGGTTGCGGTTACGAAAAGATTGGTAACAATAACACTTCGAGTAGATGTGGCGATGTTCATTGCGGCATCGTGTGCGGTGTAAATAACGTGGTAGGTTCCTGCGGTGGTGGTGTCGACGGTGTTTTCAAAGAGGTCGGGGGTGATGTTTTGAGAGAGGTTGTCGGTGACGGTGGCGCCGAGGTCAATGTAGCTTGAGCCGGTGCCGATTTCTGCAGGGTTGTCGCCGGTCAAAGTGATTACCGGTGGAGTAACGTCGGAAGTTGGGGTCGAGGAGGCCGCGCCCGCTGCGGGCGCGGCTGAAAGATTACTATTTTGTAGCAATGCCTGCAACTGATCCTTATTAACACAGACATCATCGAGACACAGCGTTCTCGTCTCCACCCTCCCAAACTTCCCTGTGGCAGCAGAGATGGAATCGAGCACTAGATTTTTAACATTGGTCAAGCCTTGAGAAATGAGATTTTCCACTTTCAAGTTCAACTCCTGCACCGC
>JAZJZC010000004.1 GCA_040390045.1 Patescibacteria group bacterium | reverse complement strand
AGGCTGGAAAATAACAAACGAATTTGTACGATATATCGTACAAAATTTTCCATGCTTACTTTAGAAACCACGGTCTCTAAAGTAAGCCCGGAAAAGATTAAACTGGAAAATAACAAACAAATTCGAGTAGCAATTTTAAGCTACAAGCCGCTAATTTCCAGTCTAAGTTTTGCAGTCTTGTCCTTAACCTTAATTTCCACAACGTGCTTCCCCACTTCCTTGATAGGTTTCTCAAGCACTATGAAGTCCGGTAGTAAGTCGATATTTTTTTCCTCCCGAAGGCGTTTAATAATTTCCTCCTTATGAATTCCTGCAAACAAATTGCCCTTTTCGTTGGCTTTTTCCTTAATGAGCAGTGTGGTACCTTCAATAGATTTCAAGTTTAGCAACAAAAGATCTTCCTGAATTTTCTGATGAGTTTTATCTTCCAGTTTAATTTTCTCAATTTTTTTGACCGCATTTGGAGTAGCAATTTCCGCCAGCCCTTTAGGAATCAAAAGATTAAGCGCATGACCATCTGAAACATTCTTAATATCATATTTTTTACCGATCTTTGGTACGTCGTGAAGTAAAATTATTTTCATGTGATTTATTTGGTTAATAGTTTATATGCTGCCTCCATTTGAGGGTCCCTACCTTTTTGTACGTCGCCTTCTGTTATATCTACCTTCACATCGGGCGTGATACCTTTAAGTGAAATTGACTTGCCCTTAGGCGTTAGCCATCGCGCCACGGTGACTTTGAGTGATGTATCAGGTGTGATGTCGACAAGCTCCTGCACAGAACCCTTACCGTAGGTCGTTGAGCCGACAAGTTTGGCTACACCGTATTCCTGAAGCGCTCCAGCTAGGATTTCTGAGGCCGAGGCTGATCCCCCGTTTACTAGTACGGCAAATTTCAATTTATCGCTAAAGATTCCAGAACTGTCTGCGCGACTACGGTAGACATTTGGGACTTGGTTTTTACCAAAATCTTCTGTAACTATAATCTTTCCTGCAGGCAAAAACCAGCTTGCCATATCAACGGCGGCACTCAAGTATCCGCCTGGGTTACCGCGCAAATCTAGAATCAATTTGTCTGAACCCGATTGAACAAATTCTCTCAAAGCATTGCGGAAGAGGTCTGGCGCGGTTTGAGAGAAGCTGTAGAGTCTGATTACAAAGACACCATTTTCCTGGAGGCTCGTTGGCTTACTGGCGGTGGTTGTGCCGGACTTACTACTAGTTGAAGTTCTAACTTCAGTATCAATAGTTGGAATGGCGATAACTCCGCGGGTTATTTTGATTTCAATTGGTCCCTTTTTTTCGTCGCGAATAACGGTTAAAACAACTTGAGTGTCTTTTTTTCCATGAATTAGTCTTACTGCTTCTTCAACCTTTAATCCTTCGGTTGAGGTACTATCAATTTTAATAATTTTATCTCCAGGCAGCATTCCCGCTTTTTCTGCCGGTGAGCCTTTGAGGGGGGTGATAACGGCGAGTATGCCGTCTCTAATTCCCACTTCCATACCGACGCCCTCAAAATTTCCACTGATTTCGCTGGCGAATTCCTTAGAGTTTTCTGGTGAGAAAAATACGGTGTATGGATCTTTAAGCGAAGCAGTCAAACCTTCAATTGCTCCCCAGACCTTATCTTGATCTAGTGTCGTACTAGCCGAAGAAACAAATTTTTCGTTGAGCACATTCCAGGTTTTCCAAAAAGCGCTAAAATCAACTTTTTCATTTTTCCCAACCTCCTTGTTGTCCAAAGTCGTCACTTTTTCAATTTCAGGTTGTGAGTGAACGCCCATGAAAAATCCACCGGTAAAAGTGGCTCCGCCGATTACAATCACAGCGCATATAGGTACGATATGTTTCGAGAAAAAATTTTTCATAAGAAAGTCCGCCTATTATGTCAAAATAGAAAGACGCGGTCAATTTTTCTTCCCTCTCTATCGGTTTTCTTATGTTCGGTGCTCTGTGTTCCCCGCCCGTACCGAAGCGTTACCTGCCCGACTGGGTCATTCAGGCGGGCGTTCGGGCGGGCAGGTTCTATGTTGTGTAGCCAGTGTGTTATAATTTCCCTGTGATTTCAAAATTTAAATACAACAGTCTAACGTGGATTGACCTCGATCGACCGACATACGATGAGCTAAAACAGATTGTCACTGAGTGGGATATTCATCCGGCTGTGGCGCAGGAGCTTATTGCGCCAAGTGTGCGGCCAAAAGTGGAATTATATCCAAATTTTATTTACCTGATTTTAAATTTTCCCGTCGTTGAAAAAAAAGATTCAAGACGAGTGGCCGAGCTTCAGGAAATTGATTTTGTGATTGGTAAAAATTTTATTATAACCAGCCGGTATGGTGCGGTTGATTCCCTGCATCATTTTTCAAAAGTCTTTGAGGTTGATTCAATTCTCGACAAAACTCAAATGGATAAACATGCCGGTTTTGTCTTTTTTTACATGCTTAAAGCTTTGTATCAATCTGTCTCACAAGAACTCGAAGCTATCACCGGTTCGATCAATGAAATTGAAGAACACATTTTCAAAGGAAAGGAGCGCGCTATGGTTAATCGAATTTCGGAGGTTGGACGTGAACTTTTAGGTGTGAGGCGTGCGATCAGTTTGCATAAAGAAGTTCTAGAATCGTTTGAGGTAGCGAGTCAGCGATTTTTTGGACATGAATTTATTTTCCACTCACGGGCAATTTTAGGAGAATATTATAAAGTCCGAGGATCATTTGAAAGTAATTTTGAATTTCTCTCAGAGCTGCGCGAAACCAACAATTCCCTCTTGACTACCAAGCAGAATGAAGTGATGAAGACTTTTACGGTCATGGCCTTTATCACCTTCCCCTTGATGTTGGTTACTGGAATTTTCACCATGCACGCCAAAATTCTTCCCATTTTTGGAGACCCAATTGATTTTTGGGTGATTATTTTGGGAATGGTTTTGCTCGTGCTTTTGTTTCTTGTTATCTTTAAGAAAAAGAGACTGTTATGATCACCCTCTTCAATACCTTGAGCGGAAAAAAAGAAGAATTCAAACCTCTGAAAAAATCAGAGGTCACTATGTATAACTGTGGTCCGACGGTTTACAACTACGCTCACATTGGTAATCTCCGAGCCTACGTTTTTGTAGATATTTTACGGCGAACTTTTGAGTACAATGGCTACACGGTCAAACAGGTTATGAATCTTACAGACGTCGGCCATCTTACAGGCGACTCTGATGATGGTGATGACAAGATGGTTAGGGCACTCAAGCGCGAAGGTAAACCTTTCACTTTGGCCGCGATGCGCGAAGTCGCAGATTTTTATTCCGAAGCTTTTAAAAAAGATTTGCTAGCGCTCAATTGCGAAATGCCGCATGAGATGCCGCGAGCGAGCGATCATATTGCAGAGGATATTGAAATCGTTGAGAAACTACTGGAGAAAGGTGTTGCCTATCCGACCAGTGATGGAATTTATTTTGATACTAGCAAATTTCCCGCCTATGGAAAATTGGGTAACATTAATCTCTCCGGCCAGCTTGCCGGAGCTCGAGTCGCGGTTAATTCTGAGAAAAAAAATCCCGCAGACTTTACACTCTGGAAAAAATCAGCCAACGACATTGGTTGGGAATCTCCTTGGGGGAAAGGTTTTCCGGGTTGGCATATCGAATGTTCGGGGATGTCTAGAAGATATTTAGGTCAACCGTTTGATGTCCACACGGGCGGGATTGATCACATTCCTGTGCATCATAATAATGAAATTGCGCAATCAGAGGCGGCGTATGATGTTCCGCTTGCGAATTATTGGCTACATAACGAGCACTTGATCGTGGCTAGTGGCAAAATGGCAAAATCGGGGGATAATTTTATTACGTTACAAACGCTTACAGAGAAAGGTATTGATCCCCTTGCCTATCGCTATTTTTTACTACAAACGCACTATCACTCCCCTCTCAACTTTAGTTGGGAAGCTTTGGAAGCGGCGCAGACAGCATACAGGCGTTTAGTGGCTCAGTTTTTAAAAATTAAAAAAGAAATTACAAGCTCTAAAGAAAGTGAATCAGAAGCTAAGCCTCAGATTGCTTTGCTCACGAAAAATTTAAATAATGATTTAGATACCAGCAGTATCATTGCGTCTATTTGGTCTACATTTGAAAACACCGATTTTTCTTCTGTTGCCAAGATTCAGATTGTGAAAGAAATTGATCAAATGCTTGGGCTCAATATTGAAAATCAGGCTAAAAAATTGTGGCAAGAAATAAAAAATATTCCAGAAGAGGTTAAAAAAATACAAAGTTTGCGTGACGAGGCGCGTACGGCCAAAGATTGGAAAAAATCAGATGAATTGCGCAGAGAAATCGATGCGCTTGGTTTTGTTGTCGAGGATATGGAAACTGGATCTAGCATTAGGCCTAAAATGTAATTTTATATGAATAATCATGAGTTAGGGGCGGGTTCACCAGAAAGCCTAATCGCAGTTGAGCCAGTATCAATTGAGTATGAACTGACCGATGATCTCGGGAGGGTCGTAGCACCAAAGATAAAATCTTTTGACCTGTCAAGCAACGCAAAGCCTGGAAAAGTATTTTTCGACGGGTATTTTGAATGTTCGCGAGGAAGTTTTGCGTTTCAAGGTGACGTTTCTAAGGCGGTAGAAATTTTTAAGGCAATACGTCGTTACCTCGTTTGCTCAGCAGAATTGGAAAAGTTAGACATGAGCCTAAAAGCAGTTCACGCACGAGAAGAGTCCGCAGGTGAGACTTTTCGTTATCACAATGACTCAAGCCGCTTAGAGGCAGTTTGGCGTGAAGCCGAAGAAATTTCTGAAAAGATAAAACCTTTAAAGTTTGAATATAGACGGCTGACAGATGAATTGGCTCCTTGCAAAATTTGATAGATGCTTTCTACTTTGACTTAGTTTTTTTGGTCAAAAGTTTTTCGGTGCGCTCCAAATCCTCCGGGCTCGTGATCTGGTGCCAGCTTTTTGATTCAACAATATTAATTTTAGAATCTTTGACGGCCTTGATCAGTGTTTGTGGCAATCCAAATTCGCCAGATGGAATCTGCACAAGTGGATATTTAAAAATGTCGGTGTTAAGAACGTAGAGTCCGGTGTTAAAGAGCATGCCTTGACTGAGCTCAGTTCCTTCTATGATGTCCGTAATGTGTTTGTGTTCATCGATGATCACGCGGGCGCCTCTGCCCTTCTCTTCCACCTTTTTTACTAATATGGCTTGAGGAAATTTTAGGCACGCTTCCAAATCTTCCTTGCTGTAAATGTCATCTCCCATCATCACCATAAATCTTTCTTTCAAGATTTTTTCAGCCTCCTTGAGCGCCATCATAGTTCCCATTGGTTC
Source organism: Patescibacteria group bacterium (assembly GCA_040390045.1). Classification (NCBI taxonomy): domain Bacteria; species Patescibacteria group bacterium. Next base: position 132,621 of record JAZJZC010000004.1, on the reverse strand, counting down.
TTTTTGTTCTACGTAGGTAATTTTCAAACCATTGTAATTGTCGCCAAAATGCTTCCGAATCATGTCACCTAGGTACCCAATCACGATAATAACCTCGTCAATTTCCTTAGGAAGAATCGATAATTTGTGTTCAATTAAGTTGTTGCCAAGAACAGTAAGCAAGGGCTTCGGCATATTTTCCGTAAGCGCTTTCATTCGTTTGCCTCTTCCGGCGGCTAAGATAACTAATTGCATCCCGTAGTGAAATTTCAGATCGTCCTTGCGGACATCGCAAGTTGAAATCCAAATTATTATATTACTAATGGTGTTCTATTTCTTATAACTCGCTAGGCTAACCCGCAATCTGAAATTCTACTACGGGATGCATAGTGCGGAAATTCTAGCACGTTATAAGTAAAATACTATATTGCCCTTCGATACGAAATACGGGCTAGCGAAAATACGAAATTATACGAAAACCGTAGTGGTGGTAAAAAACTTTCGTATAATTTCGTATTTTCGTAGATAATTTTCGTATCCCCATTTTGCCCACACGTTACGCACGTTTCTCTATTGCAAGGGGTTTCTTGTCTTGTGCTACAATGCCAACACTATGAACACCAAAGTTGGAAATTTTTCCAAACCAAAACTACGAATTCCCCCACAAAACAATGATGCTGAGTTGGCGCTCTTGGGTTCCATCATGCTCAGGCCCGATGCCATCAACGAAATTTTGGACGTGGTTAAAGCAGAGTCGTTTTATTCTGAAAAAAATCGGATTATTTTTAAGGTGATGATGGAGTTGTTTGGAAAAAATACTCCTATTGACCTTCTGTCACTTTCTTCACGTCTTCAAGAGAAAGGTATGATCGAACAAATCGGTGGATCAGCTTTTCTTGCGGAATTAGTGCAAAATGTCCCCTCTTCGACTAACGCCAAGCACTACGCCGAAATCGTTCAAAAAAAATCGATGATGCGGAATTTGATTTCCGCTGCTGAGCGCATTTCCGAACTTGGGTTTGATGAAGGTCAGGATTTGGAACAACTACTCGATCAAGCCGAGAAAAATATTTTTGAAGTTACCAACTTTTCTGGCGTTCACAAATTTGTCGACATTAAAGACACTTTGGTTGAAGCATGGGAACGACTCGATCGACTCCATAAATCGAAAGCTGAACTCCGCGGTGTACCAACTGGTTTTAAAGAACTCGACAATAAACTAGCTGGATTCCAAAATTCGGATTTGATTATTCTCGCGGCACGACCATCAATGGGAAAAACTGCTTTAGCGCTTGATATTGCCAGACAAACGGCGATCAATCACAACACTCCTGTCGGTATTTTTTCTTTGGAAATGAGTTCACAACAGCTTGTGGATCGAATGCTTGCCTCAGAGTCACGTGTTGACGCCTGGAAATTGCGCACCGGTCAGCTTAATATGGAAGTCGAGTTTGATAAAATCCGAGACTCACTCGACAAACTTTCAAAAGCCCCAATTTACATTGATGATCAACCGGGAAATAATATTTTGAAGATGCGCTCGATTGCTCGTAGACTCAAAAGTGAAAAAGGCCTCGGGCTTATTATTGTTGATTACTTGCAACTCATGGTACCGACGAATGCGCGTCATAATGACAACTTGGTACAGCAAGTCACTGAGATTTCCCGCTCGCTCAAACATTTGGCCCGAGAGCTTGACGTGCCGGTGCTTGCCCTTTCACAGCTCTCGCGTGCCGTCGAGAGTCGCGGAGGCAAACCTCGTCTTTCTGACTTGCGAGATTCCGGTTCGATCGAACAGGATGCTGATGTGGTAATGTTTATTCATCGAGAAGATAAATATAACGAAAATTCTGACAGGCCGAATATTGCAGAAATTATGATCGAGAAGCATCGAAACGGTCCGACCGGAAAGGTTGATCTCTATTTTGATGATAAGAAAGCCACGTTTGTTTCGATGGAAAAAGGCGAATTTGGTGATTTTAATAAATCAGAAGCTGATTTCTGATACGAACATACGAAATGGATACGAAAATACGAAAATTTACAAAAACTTCAGTGATATTGCAACAGCTTTCGTATTATTTAGTATTTTCGTATTAAATTTTCGTATATTATGGACTCAATACACAAGCTCACAGAAATATTTCGAGAGTTTCCTGGTATCGGCCCGAGGCAAGCCAAGCGTTTTGTCTATTATTTATTGTCACGAAACAATGGGCATTTGGAAAATGTTGCTCAGCTGATTTTAGAATTGAAAAAAGAAATTAGAAATTGCCCAAGTTGTTTCCGTTTTTTCCCTATCGATAAATCTAAAACTTCGCTTTGCTCGATTTGCCGAGATTCCAACCGCGATACTAGCTCGCTCATGTTGGTGGCTCGAGATGTTGATTTTGAAACTATCGAAAAGAGTCACTCATACAACGGATATTATTTTATTTTAGGTGGTACCGTCCCAATTCTGGAGAAAGATCCGGAAAGAAAAATCCGATTGAAGGAATTAGTTGCAAAAGTGGAAGAACGTGCCAAAAATGGTCTTGAGGAAATTATTGTTGCCACCAGTGTTAATCCTGAAGGAGAAAATACGGCCGATTTTTTGATCAAGTTTCTTTCGCCTTTCGTAACCCAATTTGGTTTAAAAATTTCAATCTTAGGACGCGGTCTCTCAACTGGTACTGAGCTTGAGTATTCTGATTCGGATACGATTAAAAATGCGTTGAAAAATCGCTCATAAAATACTGAAAATCCCCCGATTCGCGGAGCGAATCGGGGGATTTTCTTTTGTTTTATTGTAACTGCGGAGAATACCTCGCCCGCTCCCCGCCCGTACCGAGAGTACTCTGGTACGTTCGGGCGGGTGGGGCGAGGATGAATCCGCAACGACTACATGAGTCAGCGGAGCTGACTCTGCTACAACAAAGTTTGCCCCGGTTCCTCGCCTAACACCCCGCCGAGGTCTTCCGAGGGATAAGTGTTCCCTTAGCTGTGGCGGGGATAGGACGAGGACAAACTTTATTTCAACGACTCAATCTTCACTTTAAAATGAGGCTGGCGGTGACCATTTTTCTTGAAATAGCGACTCTTTTGTTTGTATTTAATGACGTTGATTTTGGCATCTCGGCCGATTTCAGCGAGGGTGGCAGTAACAGAAGCGCCGGAAATGTACGGGGTACCAATCGTGGTGTCGTTGCCATTTTCAACAAGTAAAACCTTGTCAAAAACAACCTCGTCCCCCACTTTGTGGTCGCCGATAATTTTCTCAATTTTTACAACATCTCCAACGGAGACCCTGTATTGCTTGCCACCTGTTTGTATTACTGCAAATTCCATAATAGGCATATATTACAGAATTTTGTTAAAAAAGCAAGCCTTGGCTGGTATTGCACTTTATCTTAAAAACTATAGGATTATAGACAGATTTGAAAGCTCGTTTTATGTTTAACCGACCTAATGCCCCTTGTAGTACTCTCCTTTTTGAGGGTCTTCCCCGCTGTCGGCGCGTGTTGGCTGACAGAATTGTCGATGTAATGAAGATGCGTGACATATCGTTCAGTGACTTGGATCGTTCCTGTGGACTAGGGAAAATGATAGATCTTCCGACCTCTCGGAGTGTCAATTCTCACCCTCCGAACATGAACGCCCTTTTTTTGGCCATGGTGGTAATTCCGCTTGAACTGGGCGTCGATACGCTTATGGATCCCGAACTCGACGCCGTGCTTGCCGACCCCAAAAAAGTTGCTGAGGCTCTACGTATCCTCGGTATTACTCAGGCCATTGATCCCTCCGACCCAAATTCTAATGACATGAAAGGCTTGGCACTGAGTTTGGTCGGCGCTGTAGTCGCCGAAATCGACGCCGCGTCAGAGACGCTCCGAGCGCCGATTAGGCAACCACCCGTTTCCTCACTTCTTCGCCCCACCCTCGCCTGACCGCGCGGGTTTTTTATTTTTTAATTTGCAATTTTATTTTAGGAATTGTAAGGTACTATCTAGTTTAGAAGAAAGGAAAATGTATGAGAAAAACTCTTAGAAGTTGGAAGAAGCGAAATGAGCGACGAGTGGATCTTATTGTACGACAGTCCAACGGAGAAACCTTATCAAAAGTCGAGATCACTGAATTGAAAAATTTGAACGCTGAAGCAGAGGCTCGAGCGACAAAATTGAGGGGTCTTAATCTTGCTGACTTGCGACGCAGGATGCGAAAGGCTGCTATCCCGCTTCCAAGTAGGAAATCCGTTGCTCGGTCACTTCCAAAGAGTAAGTGGCCTTTTGTCAGACAATCACACGCGGATGATTATTGGGGTCTGCCGAACAACACCTAGGTAATACAGCTCAGGTGTTTTTTTATTCTTCCTCAATTTTTTCCAAAAGTTCAATTTCAATTCCTACGGCGCTACCGCTGATTCGCATGACATCTTTATCAACCTTTTTAAATTCTTTGCTGGCGTTGTTGAAATGATTGACCACGGTTCCGATCGAATTACCGAGTTTGTTGTGGTATTCCTCGTAATTTTTTAAATGCTTGCCGAGCTCGTCGACGCGCTTCACGATGTCTTTTGCAGTGTCTTCAATTTGCATGGCTTTGAGACCTTGTAACACTGTTTGCAAGTAGGCCAAGAAAGATGTTGGCGAAACAATAATCACTTTGTATTTACTGGCGGCGCGTTGAATCAGATTTTCAGTGTCATCACTCACGGCACCAACCTTGTTGACCAGCAAATCATAGTAGATCGCTTCATGGGGAATAAACATAAAGGCGAAATCCATCGTGCCCTCACTAGGCCGGATATATTTTGAAGTTTCCTGAATGCGCATTTTTAAGTCGTTCATGAACACTTTTTCCAAACGATCTTTTTCGCTGGGATCTTTGGCTTCAGTTAACCGATTATAGTTTTCGAGACTGAATTTGGAATCAATTGGAATAATTTTTTCTTTCACAAACACGGCGGCGTCAACAATTTCTCCGTTAGCAAAAGCATATTGCATCTGATAGTGTCCTGGCGGCAAAACATTTTTTAAAAGAGTTTCAAGATAGTATTCGCCTAAAATGCCACGTTGTTTTGGGTTTTTCAAAATATCTTGCAGGTTTTGGAGTTGATCAGCAAAAGAAACCACTTGGCGATTGGTTTCGTCGAGTTTGGTGAGACCTTGAGTCACTTCACGGATCAGTTTCGCTGATTCGCCAAATTGATTTCGCACCGAATCATTCATTTGTCTAGCTGACTCCCCTATCTTGGCATCCACTGTTCGAGACAATTCGTTGACTTGCTGGAGAATAAGTTTAAGTCCGGTGTCGTTTTCTGGTTTTTCAGGCTGTTTCTTACTTTTTAAAAGCAACCACACCAAAACTCCATTTCCAATTAAAAGTAGCGCAAGAATCACTATTAGAATTCCTTCAGACATGACAAAAAGTATACCATATTCCTAAATGATGCCGAATTTGATACAATTGTCAGGTAATTTTAGTTTTTACTTTTTAACTTTGCATTTTATGCCCCTCCAATTAAATATCAAATCAGAAATTAAGGAAGCCATGATGGCCAAGGATCAGGTTCGATTGCTCGTGGTTCGCGGATTAGTTGCCGCATTTTTAAACGAGTCTGTCGCCAAAGGAAAAAAGCCAACTGACGAACTTTCAGATGAAGATGCACTCGCTGTGATCAAGCGCGCGGTTAAGCAACGAAAAGATTCAATTGAGCAGTTTACCAACGGCGGCCGCGCGGATTTAGCGGAATCAGAAAAAGCTGAATTGGCCATTCTTGAAAAGTATTTGCCTCAGACCATGAGCCGTGAAGAAATTAAAAAAATTGCGGTTGCCAAAAAAGCTGAAATGGGAATTACTGACAAAGCTAAACTCGGACAATTTGTGGGTACTTTAATGAAAGAACTCAAAGGAAAAGCTGACGGTGGAGATGTGAAGGTGGTGGCTGAATCTCTGTTTCAATAAATACTCGACCGCTTGTGATAACTAAAGCCCCGCGCCTTTGGCGCGGGGCTTTAGTTATGCACCTTTTTACTTGACTTAAGGTTTAAAATCTCATATATTTTCTCGAGCCCAGTTCGCACAAAGTCAGTCAAATTGCATCATGAGACATCGTTACCACGTTGACGCCACCACGCACCGCATTCTGCGTACCGCGAGCCCTCGCTTCGCAGGAGGTGCTGGAACTTACGTCCACGAAAAACCCACTCAGCAAAAGCATTCGAAGCCCCCTACGATCAGGGTCGCACCGGGCAACTACGCTCACGTTTCTCGTCGCTGATACGACATCAAACCCAAGACCTTCCAATTCGGACGGTCTTTTTATTTAAATAACAAAGGAAAAAACTAGGAAACCAATCAGTCCCAGTTGTAAGACCGGAGAAATTCCAACACCAACAAATGGAATGAGTGGCATGAGTTCGCTGTAGCCCCAGCGGCCTGTTTTGATTGCGTGGAGTTCAAGTCCGATGCTTACAAGCGCGCAGATTGGAATGATGAGCCACTTGTGTTTTTTTAAAAAAACGAAGTAGAAAAATGGTAGAGAAAGAATTGTTAAAATTATTGCATCCCGTGCTGAGGCGCGAACAAGAACGAATTCCGTGATTGCTTGACCGCCGAAGTCTGTATACAAAACTACGTGCAGATTTTCCCAGATGACGTTTAAAATAAATGAACTGAGGAGAATAAGAAAAAGTTTTTTAAACATAGGATTAGTTAGTGGAAAACCAGCGAGAAATTTGTTTTCGATAAATGGCCGAAATAAAAATTATTTCAACAACAATGAGATAGATTTGGAATGCTGAATTTGTGATGTCCCATTTTGGAATTGAAGGCACAATTAGAAGTGCGGCTATCAAGCCGGCAATGTAACTTAGCCCTGTTTCAGTTCCTGGATATTTCCAGGATTTTATAATTGTTGGGATCGCGGCAAAACAATCCCCTATCACAGCGAATAAAATCGCAAGTTCCGGAGATTTTGCGAACAGTAAGGCGACTAATCCAAACGCAGAAAAAAGCCCACACAGAAAATCAAACGGCGTTAATTTCCAGTAGCTTTGTCTGTTAAAAAATGATGCAAGTAAAATTACAAACGGACCAAAGCCAGCCATGAAAATTCTACTTGTTGTCCAGATGTCAGCATGTGCAGAAAGTGCAGAAATAACTCCGACGGCTGGCGCTAAGGCCCACATGGCATGAGAGATGCGATTTGGTTTTGTCTTTCCGGTCAACGTATCTCTAACGTAGATGCTCGCTCTGAATAAACTTATGAGCACACTGATGACGACGAGCCAATGAGGAAAGGAGAGATAAGGGAGCATCAGAATAGTATATAGTATTTAGAAAATAGTATCTAGAAATTCAAAAAAATAAGAAGTAACATGCAAAGAGAAAATAATAGTCCGCCAACATATTTAACTCTCATGACCATCGTGTAGTCACTCGGTGTCATAGTCATTTTCTTAATGACAAGAGACACCATAATTCCTGCAACAATGCCACCAATAATGAAAAGTGTGGAGTACAAAATGTTTATTGACGCTAACGCAAAAGCTACAAGTAAAGTTCCAATTGGAAATAAAGAAAAAAATAAATTTTTTACGCCAGATTTTCCATATCGTACTGCAAATGTAACATCTCCGCGCAATCTATCTTCCTCAACTTGATACACCTGCGATACTGGATACATACTTGTGATAAGAAAAATTGAACCAAGTGCGGCTATCCAAACAATAAGTGAAGGTGCCTCTGTGTTTCCGTTTGCGTAGTAGCCGAGCAGCGTGGCGCAAACCGCAGCACTAACCCCAATGGCAACCAAGCTCGCAATTGGTTGGCCTTTAAGTCTTACTCTCGGCGAGCTGTACATCCAAAAGCTCAGGGCGCAAATAATATAAATAATTTTAAAATAAAATCCGCTATAGAACGCGATTAGTAGACCGAAGATTTGGAATATCCAAGAAGCAACGAGCATCCATTTTTGCATTTTAGGCGGATTCTTAAGACCACCGATCGGGCCCTCATCCTTATCGAAGTAGGAGTTGTATGCTGTTACACCACCAAAAAGTAAAATGTGAACTGAAAAAAACTGCACAAGTTGCAGATAAGACAGCTGGTTCGATAGCAGGACTCCAAGCAAATATGGTCCGCTGAGAATAAAAATTTGATAGTGTAGACGAAGGTGCAGAATGAAATTTTTAATTTGTGAGGCAATTGTTTTCATGGAAAGAGAATAACTTTTATTTAAATCCATAGCAAACGAGTAGTTCTAGTTTTTCCGTAAAATATTTTTTATTTCCCAGAGTTTTTTTGTAGGCAGCGGTTAATTCCCGAATGAAATCATTCTTGTTTTTTGGTGACATGAGCAGGTACGAGGAGTTGGTTTTCAAATTGTTGATTATGTGGGAAACAGTTCTTTTTTCGCTAAATAATATTTTAGCAAACTTAACTTTTTTAAAACCTGATTGCGACAGAAGTTTGCCTAGAGACTCCTGACCCCTAAATTTTTTACCTATGCCTCGCCAGTTGTACTTGTGATATAGATTGTGGCCGACAGCCTTTTTGTTTGATTTTACGTACTGGGTCCAAAAAACAAAAAATACGCCGCCCTCTTTTACGGCACTTTTGATTTTGGATACTGTTTTTTTATTTCCATACCAATGAAAAGCAGTGCCGGAAATTACTCCGTCAAATTCCTCTTTTTGAAAAGGAAGCTTCTCTGCAGATCCTTTGACATAGACAATCGATAATTTTTGCTTACGTGCCGAAAGACGTGCCTCTCGAAGCATTCTTGGGTCAGGATCAACTCCTGTAACCGAAACTTTTCGTTTCCCTGCTAGCTTCACGATCGGTTCAGTTGATTTCCCCGTGCCACAGCCAATATCTAAAATATTCAAACTTTCATTTGATTTTTTAGATGGTAGAAATGAGAACAGCAATTTGTATAATTTCGGGTCGTAGGAGCGTCGATATTTTTGATATTCTTTTGCAATGAGGCCGAAAGAGGTTTTTTGATTGAGTTTCGCCATACAGAGATGTGAGTGGGATTGAATTTATTTTTTCGCTTTTCCAGTTCGAGTTTTTGATATTTTAGGTTTGGGAGTTTCTTCGGAAGACTTTACTGACTCAGAGGTTTCTTTTTTAGCCACGCTTCCCTTCTCCATTACCGACAAAAGTCGATCGAGTTTGGAACTAATTTCGGATAGCTGTTTTTTGAGCTCGTCGTTGGCGAGTGAAAGTCGTGGATCAGGTCGTGTGTCGGGTCGGAAACTTGCTTTGTCACCGAAATCTCTCCTCGGAGCTCTGTTACTAAAATCTGGTCGTGAGCCACCTCGTGAATCACTCGGTTCTCGTTTACTATTAAAACAATCGCGGCAATAGACCGGTTTGTCACCTGTTGGTCGGAATGGTACTTCGCAAGCCTTGCCACACTCAGCACAGGTTGCCTTAAACATCGGTTTGTCTCGCTCGCCACCTCGGTCAGCTCCCCAGGTCTTCTTCTGATATGGCGCGCCACCACCTCCGTTTCCACCTCTAAATCCCCCGCCTCGGTTTCCTCTGTCTTGGTAGTTATTCATTTGCTAAGTCTATGCTTTTGTGGCGAAATTAGCAAATTTTTGGGAATCGGCAAAGACCAGCTGTCAAAGTCTATATAGTAAGTTTTTCATAGAGTAGTTCTTCTTTTTGTTTTCCATATTGCAACCATCGAACGACTGGCCTTATCGACTTCTCTTAGCCAATCATGAAAATCTCGTGGTAAAGTTTTATTCAAAATGTAAGTATCAGTCAAATTAATGAGATAAGATGTCACCATAAAACTTATTGTCGCAACCCAAAATCTCTCAGTATAGGGAGAATCGTAATGATAATAAGGGTTACCGTGGCAGAGCTCAGATATAGAACCATATAGTTCAACAATATTTTGTCCCCTAAATATTTTTATTGGAGGATTTGAATATTTATTTATAATATCCACTTTAAATAAATCTCGTGTCGTCTTAAATGCCAGACCACTCGTTCTTAAATACCATAAATAATCAAAATCAATAAAATTTGGAAAAGTACGTTTTTCTTCATCCAGCAAGTTCTTATTGATGGATAATAATTCGTTATATACACTCTCATTTCTCAATCCTTTATATGCTAGTAATTGGTATGCAATACATGCTAGCCCGCGTTGATTTTCTGAAGCGCAGTTTTCAAGTAGATGTAAAAATCGAACATATATATCAAAGAGTTTTCGAGCATGTGGTACTAAAAAGAAATGATATTTCTCATTTTCTCGGACGATTTCTTCCGAAAGAAATAATATTGTATCCCGGTACGGTTTTAGTGATCTAACATAAAATGTTCTTATACATGCATCTGCCTCTTTCTCTGCCTTTGAAGTTGTGGATTCTGGATGTTTATTTTCAATTTGTTCTATACGTAACTCGATTAAATTAACAGCCCTTTTGAGAAGTTCGGATAATTCTATAAATATTTTATTTTCATCAGTTGTCATTGGTGCTATTCTACCACCATTATATATTTCAGAACTCTTTCTAACTTGAAATAACTTGCTACCAAAGGTTAAAATGGATTTGAGGCTTTTGAAAACCATTTTGTTTCAAAATGTGACCCTACCGGGAATCGAACCCGGATTTAAGGCTTGAGAAGCCTCCGTCCTAACCGTTAGACGATAGGGCCATAATTTCAATTTTAACACAAAACACTCACCCCGCATTTCCCTCCTTACAGGAGCTGTACACCCTTCGCATTCTGAGGACAGATCGCTCAAGGTCTTGCGCTCGGGTCCCAATCCCAAGCTCACCTTTCGAAGGCCGTGTCCTAGCCGATAGACGATAGGGCCTCGAAATCATGCATCACGAAACATGGAACACGTAACATTGCGGAACAGAAAAAGCATAGCATTTTTACACAAAATCGCAAAAATTAGAGAGAAGGAACAGTGCTATTTAATTTTGAAATTTGCTTAACAGATTTATAGAAAAAGTAGCCGATGATTATAAAGGTGACGAGCGGAGATAGCCACGTTGGAATTTGAAATCCGAATGAATCGAGGATCATGATGATACCTAAAACTAGGATTGAGTACATCGCGCCATTTTTAAGGAACACAAATTGTTTGACGCGATCAATGTTACCGATCGTGAGCTGACGAACTACAATAGCTCCGATGCCATTGCCAATAAGAATAAGTGGCACGGAAAGGGTAAAGGCGAAGGCACCGAGCACTCCATCGATCGAGAAACAGGCATCAATGGCCTCAAGGTAGAAAATTTTTGACCAGTCAGAAAGATTTCCCTGCCCGCTCAACATTTCTTTTTCTGCGGCTTCGGCATTTTCTTTAAAACCATGGACCATGAAAAATCCTGTTGATCCGATGACGGCTCCAAGCGCCATTATTGGATTGATTTTGATGCAAATCCACACGATTATTGTCAGTACAATTGAGGCAACGGTATAAAACCATAGACCATGACGGTGAATAAATCGTTCGCCAATAAGTCCGTAAGATTTCTGCTCCAAAAATAACCAATAAAGAAAAAGAAAAATTAAAAAGATGCCGGAGCCAACAAGAAGTGGCGGGGCCGATTGCTCGATCAATGTGTGAATTTCAGGACTGGAACTTAATGTGGCAACGAGGGCTTGCCAGAGTGTTAGTTCGCCACTGGTGAGCCAAATAATTATCCAGGGCAAAAGTCCACGAACAAGAAAAACGGCCAACAGAACTCCCCAAAGTAGGAACCACTTTCTGGATTTTTGACTCATTTTTGAAAGGACTTCAGCGTTAATTACCGCGTTATCCACGCTGTTGATGATTTCAAAAAGTGCTAGGCCGAGAATTGTGAGAATTAAAGACATAAGAGAGTTAAAATGGTAACACTTTTTCAAGTTGACGCCTATATGGGTGAATCGCCCGCGACTAAATTCTTGCCGTCGCTCGAATTTGTCTGGGCACCAGCTCGTCCGTTTTTTCTGATGAAAAAACATGACTCCGCTGTTCGATTCCCCTCCGCAAAGCAAGTAGTTGCTTTGCTTAGGTCCACAAATTGAGTCCCCGAAATTTGTGGACCTAAGGGGAATCGAACCCCTACCTCATCCATGCCATGGATGCGTTCTACCACTGAACTATAGGCCCGTGCTTTAATTTTTATAATATTTCAAACTCTACCTCATGCCCACTTGTTCCCCGCCCGTACCGAACTACCGTTTCGGTACGTTCGGGCGGGTGCCACTGAACTATAGGCCCTTGCGTGGAGCATTATGACAAAAAATGGAAAAATTTGCTATAGTTTTAGCGGATCGAAGTTTACTGCTATGAAATTCACAAGCTATTCGGTTCTTTTTTGCGTCTTATGGGGCCTCTGCGCGTGGTTACTTTTTTTGATTTTCAGTCCAACGTATCACTTCGCACAAGGCTTGTTCATTTTGGTCGCGATGATTCCGGCCGCCGCTCTTACGTTTTTTGGTTCCGCCTTCGTTTTAATGTGGCGCGGTCGAGTTCACAGAGCCAATTTACACAAGCCGACCAAACGTCACCTGTAACCTATCTCCTGAACACAGGAGATTTTTTCTTGTTAAATAGTAACCTTTCGGCTAAAATACAACCTATGTCAAGTGAAAATAAACCTAGTATTTCAACTGAAAGCTACAAAGGTGTGCGAGATTTTTATCCTGCTGATCAAGCAATACAAAATTATATTTTTGGTGTTTGGAGAAACGTTGCGCAAAAATTTGGGTATGAGGAGTACGGAGCATCAATACTCGAGTCAGCAGAATTGTATCGCGCTAAGTCAGGCGAGGAAATTGTGAACGAACAAACCTACACTTTTAAAGATCGTGGCGACCGGGAGGTAACTTTACGACCCGAAATGACGCCAACCTTGGCGCGTATGATCGCCGCCAAAAAAAGAGAACTCACCTTCCCTGTTCGCTGGTTTTCAACACCAAATCTTTTTCGATATGAAAAGCCGCAACGTGGAAGATTGCGCGAACATTGGCAACTCAATGTTGATATTTTTGGAGTTGAAGGCATTCAGGCAGAAGTAGAAATTATTTCGCTGGCTTCAGAAATCATGTCGGGTTTCGGTATTAAAAACGATCAGTTTGAAATTCGAATCAACAGTCGAAGAATTGTTAACTACATTTTGCAGACTCTCATGGGGCTTTCCGAATCAGAATCTGGAAAAGTGGCTAAGATTATAGATAGAAAAGAAAAGTTGCCAAAGGCTGATTTTGAAAAATTAATTACGGAAACCGTCGGTGAAAAAGATAATTTTTTGTTGACGCTTTTAAATTCAAAAAATTTTGAGGAATTCATTTCTCGTTTGCCAAAAGAAACAGTACTTGAGGAAGCACTTGCCGAAATTAGAAACTTAATGGCTGCGCTTGAAAACTTAGGCATTACGAATGTGGTTTTCGATCAAACCTTGATGCGCGGGTTTGATTATTACACCGGAATTGTTTTTGAAATCTTTGATCTTAATCCTGATAACCGCCGTGCGCTTTTTGGTGGTGGGCGATATGATAATCTACTTGAAATTTTTGGTGAAGAAAAAATTCCTACAATTGGATTTGGTATGGGAGATGTTACTATCCGCGATGTGTTGGAAACCTATAATCTTCTGCCAATTTTAAAAAATTCTGTTTCTCTGGCAATCTGCACCATTGGCGACACAGTTGAGTTCGCACAAGAACTTGCTCAAAAAGTACGTGCATCAGGAAAATCCGTGATTGTCGATTACTCGGGTAAAAAAGTTGGTGATCAAATCAAACGTGCCGATAAACATGGCGCCAAGTTTATTCTTGTCGTTGGTGAAGAAGAAATTAAAAGTGGAAAATTCAAAATTAAAAATTTGGAGACTGGAGAGGAGAAGGAGTCTGGAGAGGACAATCTGGCAAATATTTTAGGGTAAAATTTTAAAATAAAAATACCAAATTTAAGTGGTATTTTGGAAAGATCATTCATCGCCAACCCTGATAAAACCACGGCCTATGTAGATCGGAAAGAACGCTATGTTCAATGAGTCCCATAAGTGGACCAAGTAACCTTAAAAATTCACTATCTGGTGGCGCTGAAAAAGCCCGAATTGCCGCTTGTTTATTTAGCCACCAACTTACCTGATATGTGCTTGGAGTATCGTCTGCCCAGGAGTGGGAACAGATGACGATATTAGAGGGCTTAGTTTTCAGGTTTTCAAACTCGAGTATCTCTCTAAATCCTGCAGAAACGCTACAGCCGAACCGTTCGAAGGTTAGCTGCTTAACTGGAACGGGACACCTCACAATTCCAAGTTCCTGGTGGTCAATTTGTGTCGTAAACATGTTTGAAAAAATCTCATCTGTAAATAAATTATCATGATTAATTTTGTAAAACAAGCTGTTACTACTGTCTAAATTTAGAAAGAAAAATCGGCAAGCACTGAATTGCTTGCCGACGATCGAGATTTTATTTTTCCTCGATTGACCATGTACCATCGAGGTACACTTTTTTGCCGGCCAGAGTTTTGAATTCTATTCCCGCAACGCCAAAACTTGGTTGTTTGGCAGTGTTCCACTCGCTTACGGTACTTTCTCCGGAGTAGAGCTTGACACGATAGCCCTTCTCGGCAGGTGATTCCGCCTCAATTGCGTCCTGGTGCACTCGCGTTACAGTAAATAGGGATCCCATCACAGAGATACCCGCAACTACGAGTAGTAGCGCGATGACTGACCCCGCTGTTGTAAAGGGGAAGCCCGGAGCCTGCTCTGGATCTCGATTTTTCATTCTTTCAAATTTTTTCTACGAGCTGACAGCAAATTAGCACAAAGATAGCTTTACGTCAAGGTTAGTGACAATCCAGATATCTGGTAGAATTATCCGATGCGTCCCGATAGTAGAAATTGGCTTCGCTGTTTGCGGAAACGAATGCACGAGTAATGCGAGAGTTTAGATTATAAAAAATTGTTTAATTTAAATTTGGCAAGGTTGGCTTAACAGCAAACCAAGCCAATTTTCACTACGGGATGCGCAAAATCACTTTCGACATTGAAACTTCTGACCTTTTTGCTGAAGTTGGCTCAAATGACCCTTCGAAACTGAACCTTTCGGTTATTTGTATTCACGATTCTGAAACTAATAAATACTCGAGCTATTTTCAAGAGGATCTTAAAAATTTGTGGCCAATTTTGGAAAAAACCGATGTGCTGATTGGCTACAATTCTGATCATTTCGACATTCCCCTACTCAATAAATATTACCCGGGTGATTTGTCAAAAATTAAAAGCCTCGATCTTCTTAAGGAAATTCGCGCCTCTTTAGGTCGCCGAATTAAACTCGATGATATTGCTGAAGCTACACTTGGAAAAAATAAATCCGGCCATGGGCTTGAGGCTGTTGTCTGGTGGCGAAATGGTGAGAAGGACAAAGTGGTAAAATACTGTCTTGAGGATGTTAAAATCACAAAGGAGATTTACGAATACGCAATGAAAAACAAGCACGTTAAATATAAAGAAGGAAATGTTGTTAAGGAAATAAAACTTGATCCGAGTAATTGGGAGAGCGTTTCAACCCAAGTTATGAACTACACATTGCCCTTCTAGGTTATGATTGAATGAATATGGAATCACACTCACCAAATAGCGAACACGGCGGGCATGCTCCAGAACCACAAAAACACTGGCGCCATAAATCGCGAACTCATACGGGACTCTATGCCTTTGTTGTGGCTGTCGTCGTTGTTGGCTTTGGCGGATATGTTTTGTACAGATTGTCGAACATCACGGGTTTTGTGAATCCTATCTATCCAGTTGGCCCAGTTAAAAATGTTGGATTACCGAGTAGGCTCGTGATTCCGACAATAAATATAGACGCCAACATTCAGAATGTTGGTCTTACTGCGGCAGGACGTGTTGGAATTCCAAATAATTTTACCGATGTTGCATGGTTTAATAAAAGTCCAAAACCCGGCGAGGCTGGTAGTGCAGTGATTGACGGTCACCTAGACACTGCGCGAGATGCTAATGCCGTGTTCATTCATCTCGATCAATTGAAGCGCGGGGATCAGGTGTATGTAACAGACACAGCAGGACAAAAAATTACTTTTCAGGTTGTGAATACTGCAATTTATGATGACTCAAATGCACCGCTCGCTGAAATTTTTGATACCACAGGATCAATTGCGAAATTAAATTTAATTACCTGTGACGGAGTTTGGATTCAAAAAGTGCATAGTTACAGTAAAAGGTTGGTGGTGTACACCGAGCGTGTACTCGAGTAAATTGGTGTCAATTGACTAATTCAGGTAGCTTTGTATAGTTGATCCCAGTAGAACAAAGGAGTCAACTATGAATCTAAAAAAGTACTGGTTGAATTTGAACTTTTTAACAGTTCTGATGCTCGCGTCACTACAGGCAGTTCTATTTCCTGTAGAGCCACAGAACAGCAAAACCCTGGAGTCTCCCATTGCAGGAAGCTGTGAGGGCCTCGCCGCAAACCAAGCTCTCTTAACTGATGGTTTCTACTGGTGCGATGCCTCGTTATGGCAAGTGTCGGTGAACCCCACCAATCATGCGATTACTACCAATTTTTTTGCGATTCTACAGCAGAATTTGGTGGGCGAGGATTCAAATTGGATGAGAGCCGGTGAGATGCGCTTTTTTAAGCTCCTGAGCCCCGTTCCTCCAGGTGATAGATATTTTGCTCATTGGGTAGGCACAAATCTGACTTTCAGGTTGGTTCCCAACTCATTGGGTGCTCGTTTCCCATAATGTGTAGCGTCGAGTGTTACTTGACGCTATTTTATTATTTGGCCATATGTTACAATTCTAAAATAATTTTAAAGTATGGAAACAGAACCACAAAAAACTCAATTATCACTACCGATGGCGATTGTTCTCGCTGGTATTATTATTGGCGGCGCAGTCTTTTTTTCTAGAGGTGGAGGCCAGATGGCAGATACGTCGTTGCTCCCGAGCTCAGTTGTTGCCGATTCTGAACCACAAGAAATTAATATTCGAAAAATTGACAGCAGCGATCACCTTTTAGGCAATCCAAATGCGCGCATCACCATGGTTGAATTTTCAGATTTGGAATGTCCGTTTTGTAAAGACTATGATGTTAAACTTAATCTATTGATGGATCAATATGGCAAAAATGGTGACTTGGCGTGGGTCTATCGTCACTTCCCTCTCGATATTCATCCAAAATCTCCCAAGGAATCTGAAGCCGCTGAGTGCGCTTTCGATCAAGGTGGTGATCCAGCCTTCTGGGATTTTGTGACCCGAGTTTTTAAAGTCACGCCTTCTAATAACGGACTTGATCCAGCGCAATTGCCAAAAATTGCTGGGGATATGAAATTGGATGTTGCAAAATTTAATGCTTGTCTGGCAAATGGTGACAACGCCGATGTCGTTAAGAAAGACTTTGAGGATGGCCTAAATGCAAACGTCAATGGAACGCCAAATACGGTTTTCGTCCTCAGCACCCCACTAATTGCATCATCTGAAGCTAAATTATTGGAAATCAATCAAACATTTTTGAGGCAGAGTCCACCCGGCACTCCCAACATTCTTGTAATCGATAAAACTAAAACTAAAATTCAAATTAGCGGTGACTTGAACATGGCGGCTCTAAAACAATTTATCGATCTCGCCTTAAAGAAAAGCTAGTTACATTGTGTAGTAGTCCTACGCGAGTAATATTGCTTTGAGCTTACACCATTCACATTTTGGATCTTCACATCTGTCTGTAAGAAGGGATCCCGACCAAACAGAATCGATCAAAGATTGAATTTCAGCTTTTATTTTTTCGAGATCAGTTTTTTCAACAGCTAAGGTAATTGTTGGACATCTGCCCTTGTCATCTGGAACGGCAAAGACAAGCGATGGTGTGATTAAGCGGCCTGTAAAACGAGAATCATGCTCAAGGAGCAGTCTGTAAAATACTAATTGGCGGAAATAATCCCCGTTGCTATTTTTGGTATTACCGCGAATCTCGTTTTCAGACATGGCTTTCTTAGTCTTGTAGTCAAACACTTTTGCTTCCTTCCCTGAATCGACAATGGCGTCGATTTTGCCGTGAACGGGAATCACGACTTCTTGTTTTTGGTGTTTACCTTTGAACTCTGACTCACTCCATGTTTCGGAAAATATTTTTCCTTCTTGAGCAAAATGAAATTCAAGTTCGCGAGCAACAATAGGAATATCTCGCAGTAATTCTTTTTTCACTGCTTCTTTTTCAAATAATGGCAAAAGCGATTCCGAAAAATAATATTCGGTAGTATCGGTGAGAATTTTTTCAATATTTTTCTTGCTCTTATCCACTGATCCCCAAACTTTTGAGAAAGCGAGATGCATGGCGTTACCCTTTTCGGCTGTTGCCGCAGGTGCTTGAGGAAGTTTTAGAATACTTTGATAGAGAAAAGCACTCGGGCACTCAAGAAAGTGATTAAGCGCGGTGACCGATAATCCTGAGGTTTGCAAAAGATGTTTAGCATACTCGAGAGTTTTTTTGCTGTGATCGCTGAGCGAGCGTACTTTAGTTTCTGACACTTTTTTCACAGAGCCAGCCGGCAAGGATATGCGCGAGGTGTGCGCTGGGTCAAGCTCGTCGATAAATCGCAACGGCAAAAGTCCATCGCCGTGCTCCTCCTCTCCAAAAAGAATCGTGACATGTTTGCGAGCACGTGTAAGTGCGACGTAAAACAGTCGTCTGACATCAGGTACCTCATTGGCAGTTCTGGTTTTTGGCAGAACAAAATAATAGCCCCAATTTCTTCCGATCCACGACTCTTCAGTGGCGTATGGAATGTACACGTAATCAAATTCAAGACCCTTACTTCCGTGGGCAGTCATTGCTCGGATCGAGGTATCTGGTGTTCCAACACTAATTTTAATACTACGGTTTTCAGCCGAGGTTTTGTAAGCTATAAGTCGTTTCAGTAGTTCTCGTGGATCAGTGAGATCGGCTTCGCGGATTAAATTTTCCGCCAATGTGGTAATGCCACGCCAAACTTCGACATACTCCGGCTCGCGAGCAGTTATGGCTGCGTAGCCACTTTTCTCTGCTAGAAGAATTATAAAATTAAAGGCACCGTTACTTGTAATTTCTTTTTGTAATATTTTAAGTTCAGGAAATTTTGAAAAATCGATTTTTTTACCTGCTTTAATTAGTTTCAATAATTCAACTGAATTTTCAAAGGTGACTCCCCACAGGCCAGCGATAAGGGTTTTAGCAAATAATTCTAGTTGAGACGGGTCATATAAAAACTCAGCAAGATCGAAAAATAAAGAACCGATAGGATGGCTAAAAATATCGACACTTCGTTCAGATGAAACAGGCACGTTGTTTGTCTCACACAATCGAAGTACTCGCTCAAGGTCACGGTTGGTTTTGGTGATAAGAGCTACTGAGGCTTTGGGCTCTTTTTTTAGAATAGTTCTTAGTTCTGATATCAAATATTCTTCAATTGTTTCGGTGTTTTTTCCGCTGACAATATCCACAGGACGGGACTCTTCTTCGCCACTAGCTTGAAGTTTAATTCGTAAATTTTCATGTTCACCGTTTGCATAGTTGTTCTCTATCATGGAAAAACTGGCATCCAAGATTTTTTGGTGAGAACGGTAGTTGGCTTCAAGGTTAATGATTTTTAGATCTTTCCACAAGCTTTGAAACTTCAAAAAATTTTCAACTGACGCTCCTTGAAATCGATAGATTGATTGCTTCTCGTCTCCTACTATGAAAATGTTTGGCACATCAAAAAAGTTTGCCAAAAGTTTAATAATCTCGTTTTGGGAGTTGTTGGTATCCTGATGTTCGTCTACCAATAAATAAAGAAATTTTTCCTGTAGCATTCTCAACAATAGTTCGTCTTTTCTGAGCGCTAAAAGGAGTTCAATAATCAAGTCATCAAAATCCATCTTCCTGTCCTCTCGTTTTTTATTTTCGTACGCTTCGTATAGATCAGCGAAAACCAGTGTACGCTCGCCTTTCTCGATCTCTTTTTTGGCCTCGGCTTTCAACTCCCCCTTTGAACTCCCGCGCGTTGAAACAGATTCCTCATCATTCTCAATTCTCTTTTTTTCATCCGCCACAAAAGCCCGTATCATCTCAGGTGTGTAGGCCTCGCGCTTGGAATCGCTAATAGCACTAATAATTTTTTGAATATAAAAATCAGGATTACCAAACGGTCGTAGGTCACGAAATTTTCCTGTTTCTAAAAGTTCACGGATTAGACTTTCAGCTTCGATATCACTAAGTTGGGTCGTTCGATCTAAATGCACAAAATGATCTCTAAATTCTCCGATAACGGACGAGGCAAAATTATGAAAGGTGTGAATTCGCACTTCATCCGCTCTCGAGCCAATAATTTGTCGCAACTTTTGTCGCATGGCCTTGACTCCCGCTTCAGTGTAGGTAATTGCCAAAATTCCAGAAGCAGGGGTGTCAGTTTTACGGAGAATTTGAGCAATACGCAAGGTAAGAATGGTTGTTTTACCAGTTCCAGGCCCAGCAATGACCATGATCGGCCCTTCAATGGCGTCTACTGCTTCCTTTTGCTTTAAATTTAGGTTTTTATAAGCCCTGGTAAATTCCTGTGAATCCATGCCAAAAAGTATAGCATGACTAATTGCACAAAATTAATACGTGGGGTAAGCTTTGAAAAGCTATTGTTCTAATGTTATGGGAAGAAAAAATTCAAGGCTGGCGAAATTGGGAGCCATGTCAATCGGCCAGTTTTCCGTTCACGCTGGGTTCAAAATCAGGCGTCCGACATTCCGGTTTATGCTGAAGCACCGAATTGATAGCGTCAACCAGCTTCTTTCAATCAGCCTTCCCAGTGGTAGCAAAAAGAAGGACCAAGTTTGGGCTGGACTTGCCGACCTTCGCGATGCGCTCAAGGAAAGCGGTTTCAATCCAGACAAATACCCCTTCTTGGTCTCTCCAATTTGATTAAATCACCCTCATCTTTAGACGCTTTTCAGGCGTCTTTTTAATTGTTGACAAAGTAGGTATAAATGTATTATAATGCGTCGAGGTTTCCTTCAGTCTACTGAACGCCGCTGTGGTGTTTAGTATCTCTGAAGGAAACGGATAGGTCCTTTGAAAGATTCTGACTGACTGTCCAACTGACTGAAAGGTAACAATGCAAACTGCTGGAAAATACACTGGCCGGGTAGTGAGTGTCCCGGGTAATGACGGATACGCGTTCATCGGTATCAGGACCGTGGCAATGAGCCATGGTGGGCCACACAACATCGAAACCATCGCGGACATCTTCCTGCATAAGGATGACTGCTCCTCTCCACCTCGCGTGGGTATGGTGGTTTCGTTTAATGTGGCCAATGATCCGAAACGTGGAACGGGGTACTACCGTGCCATCGGGGCTGTTGAAACCATTGAGATTGAGCTCATCCCCGCCGGCACGCAAGCGATCCCGGGCTTTGTTGCTCTGGCGCCATTCGCTGGAGGAGCACTCGCTACAAATGAGGTACAACCGACGGCTCGGCAGAAAGCCATGGGCGTGAAAACTATTCCGCCGGAGGTGATCGCACAGGTGGTTGCCAATCAACCCGCATCGGAAGTCCCTCGGGACTCGTCGGTGCCGGAAAATGTTGGCGAACTGATGCGGCTCTTCCTGGAGCACCTGTTCCCAGCGCTGGCCCAGTTCGGCTCAACATTTAGCCTGGCTGAGGACGATACCGCCCTTGATGCCGGAGTTGATGAAGCCATTAAAAACCAGAGTGAGCTCGGCATGGATGTGCAGAACAATTCGCTCCGAGCCGAAGTGGCCCGGTTCAAATCGTTTCGCGAGACTCTTCGATTCATGATCACTGAGAATCTCGTTCGGCGAGATACGATCTTGCCGATCCAGTACCTACCTGACCTGTTCACCGCTGTGCCAGTTTGGTATTTTTGGGCAGATGAGGCTGGGACACGCGAAGCGGATCAAATCTGGGAAGTTCCGGACCCGAAGGTCCATTCATCGACTAAGTATTTCTGCAACTTGTTTCCCAATCAAAACTGGGCGGACTTTTTTCAGATGTACAACCGTCGCACGCGGACCCTTCGCCACTACGGAGGAGATCAGATTCCCCCAGCCATCTCGCGGCGAATTCGGGAGGCACGTGGCCTTTTTGATTATCTCGTGATAATGACCCCTTATCATGACGTCGCTGGCGGCGACTGGAAGAACACCAACTGGTTGCGATCAATTGATCCGTACGTTGTAGGATTCAAAAAAGGAATCCCGTACATGTTTGTGATCGGAAGGTTCTCGGATTCCGGGACATTCCCATTGTTCAATGAAATGGTCGCGGACACGATTGCATTTCTCCGCGCTAATCAAGGAGGGCTAGTGGGTTTTAATGCCATCGATCGGCCCTACTGGCACATTTTCCATAAACCCATTGCCTACGATTACAACACCAACTGGGCAGGCAGGGATTTGGGAAATCATCTGAAGAAGGTTGCGGTCAACCTTATTGCCGCTTTTGATGAGGGCAACCTTTTCGACTGGCTTCGGGGAACTCCGGTTCCGCCTGCCACCACTGAGTAGCAGTATCACTGTCAGTCTCGACTTAACGAGGCACCCAATATCTCCGGATATTGGGTTTTTTCTTTATACAAAACCGCCCGCGATGTTCATCGGGGGCGGTTTTAAAATTAGTAATTTTCGAGTCTTTTAGCCTTATCGTGTTGTCTTATTTTTTCGTGAGCTTTAGCTTCAATTTGGCGGATACGCTCGCGTGTGACGCCGAATTTTTGACCGACTTCTTCGAGGGTGTGAGTGACGCCGTCATTTAGTCCATGACGCATTTCCAAAATTCGTCGTTCTTTTTCTGAAAGATCGTTGAGAATTTCTTTGACTTGATCGGAAAGAATGCGGCGAGATGATTCGTGGTCAGGTGAAAGAATTTTGTCATCAGCGATAAAATCCCCGAGAGTTGATTTACCATCATCACCTTCGTCCCCTACTGGGCTTTCGAGTGATACAGTATCCTGATCAATTTTTTCAATATTATAAACTTTCTCAACATCAAGTCCCATTTCAACGGCAATTTCTTCAGGTAACGGATCGCGGCCTAGGTCTTGAGAAAGTCGGCGGACGACTTGTTTGTATTTAGCAATAGTTTCTACCATGTGTACTGGGACGCGAATGGTGCGAGATTGGTCTGCCAAGGCGCGAGTAATAGCCTGGCGGATCCACCAGGTGGCGTAGGTTGAAAATTTGAAACCTTTGGTCCAATCGAATTTATCGACTGCTTTGAAAAGACCGAGGTTACCTTCTTGAATGAGGTCGAGAAGGGTGAGGTCGGGCGAGCGACCGACGTATTTTTTGGCAATTGAAACCACGAGTCTGAGGTTGGCACGAGCCAAAAGATTTTTTGCTTCTTCATCGCCAGTCTGAATTCTCTTGGCTAAATCTTTTTCCTCTTGTGCGTAAATCAAAGGGTACTGACCAATTTCTTTCAGATACATCTGGATCGAGTCGTAGGAAGACTCTGATGCGCGTCCTTCGTAAACATTTTTCTTTGTCGCAACCTCATCACCGAGGTCGAGCATTCCACCACTTTCTAGGATGTCAATTCCACCATCGTGAAGTTTGGCATAGAGTTGATCCAGGAAAAAAATATCGTCCTCGATGTGAGGAAATTCTTTGAGGATTTCATCGTGAGTGACGAAACCGCGATCCTTACCCTTGAGGAAAAGTTTCTGCGCTTTGTCATTCATTTCCTTGTCTTTCTTGGAAACGAAGGCTTTTGGAGCCTTGGCTTTTGATTTTAGCTTCTTTTTAGGAGCCTTTTGAGCTTTGGACTTCTTAGAGGTTTTTGCCTTGGAAACTGGCTTTTTTACGATTTTAGACTTTTTGCTTTTGGTTTTTTTCATATCAAAATTTAGGTTTATTTGAAGGCACTTTAACACTATTTAGCAGGGTTATCAAGGGTTTTCTTTATAAAACTACCTCATAATTTATTGCTACTTTCTGTGGTCAATTTACTTCTAAGTAGACGTAATTCCTGCTTTCTTCGTGACAGAGTGTCAACGGAGGTCATATGCACGCTATGGGTTTTATTTTCCTTCGAATACAACAGGCTCATAGCTTCTGCCAACTTTTGATCAATGACTTCTTCTTCAAGATTAAGTAAAAGTTCTGCGATTGTGTGCTTGAGATTTAAGGAGTTATCGTAGGACAGCTCGGCTTCAAAAATTAAATCATTAAGGTTGTTTTTGTTTGCGGTTTCTAAAAGGTTAAACTGTTCGTTGCCTAAGATTGCTACCAAGTTTTTTCGAAGTTCGGAAACATTAATTTTCTGATCGCTCTTTTTGGCTTCTTGCCAGACTAGAATCCCTAAAACTTTTTTCTCGATATTATTTTTTCGGTTGGCTTTTTTGGGTTCAGCGGTTTCGGAGGTTTTAAACTGCAAAGTTTCAATCGCTGGTTCCACTTCAATTTTCTTAAACTCAGCCCATAGCGCGTCCTCTTTTATTCCAGCCAATGCGGAAATTTTTGTTATAAAGTGTGACTGATCGATAGCACTTTGAAGCGATTTTACGTATGGCAGTATGAGTTTTTGAATCTCAACACCCAATTTTCGCGGTTCAAGTTTTTTCTCAAGCAGAGTTTCGAGAGAAAAATCAATGACGTGTTTGGAATTTTTAATAATTTCCGCCCACTCGGCAGGATTTCTCAAGATAATATCAGCAGGATCCTCGCCCTGTGGCAGCTTTGCAACTTTTACATCCATCCCAAGCATTAACGCGGTTTTAGCGTTTCGTGCGGACGCCTTAAAACCCGCCTCGTCAGAATCGAACGAAAGAATAATGTTTTTTGAAAGTCGTGTTAGCAGTCCGAGATTAGTCACTCCATTATCACTTAAAATGTCTTGCGAAAGTGCGGTACCTGAGACGGCAACAGTGTTGCTGAAGCCGGCCTGGTGTGAGAGTACCAGATCCATTTGGCCTTCCACCATGATTGAATAATCACGTTTTCGAATGTCGTATTTCGCTTTGTGCAAGCCGTACAGAACTCGCGACTTGTTGAACAGGATTGTTTCAGGGCTATTGACGTATTTGCCAGTTTTTCCGTCATCAAGTCGCGATAGAATTCTGCCGGAAAATCCGATAACTCTTTCTGAGCTGTCAAAAATCGGAAACATAATTCGGCCACGGAAAAAATCGAAGAAACCTTTCTCCGATTTCTTAACAAGTCCTGCAGAAATCATCTCTCCGGTAGTAAAGCCTTTGGCAGTAAGATCATCGTACAGCGCCCTCCAAGAGTCGGGCGCAAAACCTAATCGCCAATCTTTAATAGTTTCAGGTTTTACTCCCCTCTTGGCCAAATATTCTTTTGCCTCAGAATCCAAACTCAATGATTTTTCGAAAAAGCTAGTTGCAGCATCGAGTACTGAGTACAGTCTGTCTTTTTCGCTCTTAGCTTTAGGATTTTCTCGTTCCAGTGTCACTCCAGCTTTTTGAGCTAGAACCTTTAGTGCTCCGACAAAATCCAACCCTTCAAATTGTTCGACAAAGGAAAAAATATCACCTTTCACTTGGCAGCCGAAGCAGTAAAAGGAATTTCTATCTGGCGACACGAAAAAGGACGGCGTCTTTTCATTATGAAATGGACACCGAGCTTTGTAGTTGCTACCTGCTTTTTCGAGCTTAACATAGGAACCGACAACATCAACTATGCTAAGCCTTTCTTTTATTTGATCTACGTTTCCTGACATAGTTATCCTTGTATCAATTCACTAATTTTGCTTTGTAACTCAGATAATTGCGCTTCAGAGACCTTGCCTATGAACTGGCACTTTCTTTTTGACCAATCGAGTGCGCGGATTTGATCTGCTAGTGCAACACTCTGTACACCATCAACCAAAATTTCAACTTCAAACGAGTAACCTTTGATTGACCTCGTAATTGGGCAACAAATCGCCATGCTGGTTTTTTTATTATACACCCTTGGCGATACAACTAACGCCGGCCTTCTCCCTGCTTGTTCATGTCCAAACGAAGGATCGAAGCTCATCCATACGATGTCGCCCCTATTGGGAATATAGGCTTGTCTTACCATACTTCTTTGCCTTTCATTTTACCCCAGTCAATTTCCTCGTGTCTGTTTTTGGCGCTAATTTTCCGTACAAGTTGCGAAAGGGTCTCTTTCGGTTTCGAAAGCGGTTTAATAGAAATCAAATCATCATTCGATACGATAGATACAACTGAGCCTTGTTTTAGACCAGCGTTTTCCGCCGCCTCTTTTGGTAGGCGAACAGCGAGACTATTTCCCCACTTTTGAATTTTCGTTGTCATGTTAATTACTAGAAACACTTGTATATACAGAAGTATATACAAGTGTTTCTGTGACGTCAATCGGAAAAACTAGCTTCGAGCGGCTTCAGCTTCTTTTTCTGCTCTCTTTTCTTTAATGAGATTAGCTTTTGCTCCACCAACAACTCCAGTTCCAGCTGGGATCAAGCGTCCGATAATAACGTTTTCCATGAGACCGAGTAGTTTGTCTTCGTTACCGCGAATAGCGGCATTGATAAGTACGCGAGTGGTGTGTTGGAAGGAAGCGGCTGAAAGGAAGCTTTTGCGTGAAAGTGATACCTCTGAAATTCCCATGATCACTGGTTCAACCTTGGCTTCCTCAAGTCCGGCTTCCTTAGCTTTTTCGTTTTCTAGATGAAGTTGGTAGAGATCAATCATTTCTCCAGTTGAAAGCGCAGTGCCTCCACCATCAAGAACTTTTCGTCGGCTGAACATCTGTCGGACGATCACTTCAATGTGTTTTCGAGAAACAGTTTCTCCTTGGAGCTCGTAAGGCTTGGTAACTTCGGCGATGATGTAGTCTTCAGTTTTTTCATGACCAGCGTATTTGAAGAGTTCATCAATATCAACTGAACCGTCGGTAATAACGTCACCCTTTTTAATCGTATCTCCTACCTTTACAAATGAAATTCGAGCATAACCCATCGTGTATTCAATCTCAGCCTTTTTCTTGGTCTTTGATTTATCTGCAATGTCGGGAACAACGATGATGATTTTTTCCTTACCCATGTCACGAATTTCTGTAACAACTCCATCTACACGAGAAACAACGGCTGGATTTTTTGGAGCTCGTTTTTCGAAGAGTTCTTCAACGCGAGGCAAACCTTGCGTAATGTCTCCTCCGACAGACGCGGTTCCTCCGGCGTGGAAAGTACGCATGGTGAGCTGAGTTCCTGGTTCACCGATAGCTTGAGCGGCAACGGTTCCTACTGCTTCGCCAATTCCCACCGATTCAAATTTACCGAGATCAACACCGTAACATTTGATGCAAACGCCGTGGATTGATTTACAGGTCAGTGGTGATCGAACTTTAGCTTCGAGTGCCCCTTCATCCTGGATTTTCAAAGCGTCAATTTTTGACAACAAGGTTCCTTTCTTGAGAATAACTTCGCCATTTTTGCCAATGGCGTCAGCGCCGAGAACTCGTCCTTTGATGTGTTTCGCCAATGTAGGATCTCCACCAAGAGCGCCAACTCGTTTGATGGTTAGGGTGTCTTTGGTTCCACAATCTTCTTCCGTAACAATCGTATCTTGCGCGGCGACGAACAATTTTCGAGTGAGGTATCCGGCTTTGGCAGTGTTGAGCGCCGTGTCAGTCAAACCTTTTCGAGAACCGTGAGTGGTAATGAAGTATTCAATTGGAGTCAAACCTTCTTTCATTGAAGAAAGAATTGGAAATTCGATAGTTTCTCCGGCAGTGTTTTGAATCAAACCTTTCATACCGGCCATCTGAGTAATCTGTGAAAATGAACCTCGAGCACCAGAGAACACCATGTCGTGAACTGAACCGTTTACTGGAAGTGTTGCTGGGATTAATTTTTCAATTTCATTTTTAGCACCGTGCCAAATTTCAATATTTTTTCGAAGTTTTTCTTCTTTTGAAAGCAAACCTTCGTTGTATTGATTGAGTACGAGGTCGGATTTTTTCTTAGCGGCGTCAATCACTTCAGGTTTCTTTTCTGGAATTTTGACATCGTCAATTCCCCAGGTAACGCCAGAGTAGGTTGCGTATTTGAAACCGAAGGACTTTATCTTATCCATGATCGGTGGAATATTTTTGATGCCGTAGCGGTTGATGAGATCATCAACGAGCCATGCCATTTTCTTTCGTTCGATATCTTGGTTGATGTATGGGTAGTCAGATGGAAGCACACTATTGAAGAGCAATCGTCCAACAGATGTTTCAAATAACCCTCCTTCAAATTCCTTGTACTTGAGGTTGCTGGTTCCCATGACTTTCACCTTTGCGCGGAATTCCACTGCGTCGAAGTTGAACGCGGTGATAGCGGCATTTGGACTTGAGAAGTATTTCCCTTCTCCTGTAGCTCCTGGAATAATCTTGGTCATCCAGTAACAACCGAGAACAATATCGAGCATTTTTGCAGAAACAATCGGATCGCCGTTTCCAGGTTTCAAAATGTTTTTGTCAGATGCCATGATTTCCTTGGCCTCGAGCTGAGCCTCAACTCCAAGCGGAAGGTGGACAGCCATCTGGTCTCCGTCGAAGTCAGCGTTGAAGGCGGTACAAACGAGTGGGTGGACATGAATAGCGTTACCTTCGATAAGTACAGGTCGGAAAGCTTGAATACCCAATCGGTGCAACGTAGGCGCGCGGTTTAGAAGAACGTATTTATCTTTGGTGATTTCTTCAAGAATAGCCCAAACTTCCGGAACATCTTCGTCGATAAGGCGTCCGGCTCCGCGGATGTTGAATGCTAATTCGCGTCGTAGAAGTTCGCCGATAACGAATGGTCGGAAAAGTTCAAGAGCCATGTGTTTTGGCAAACCACACTGGTCGAGTTTGAGTTCAGGACCGACAACGATAACCGATCGAGCTGAGTAGTCAACGCGTTTACCCAAAAGGTTTTGTCGGAAAAGACCTCGTTTACCTTTAAGGTTGTCAG
The DNA here is from genome assembly GCA_040390045.1 of Patescibacteria group bacterium. Lineage (NCBI taxonomy): Bacteria > Patescibacteria group bacterium. The sequence goes on along the minus strand of JAZJZC010000004.1, from coordinate 103,728 downwards.
AAAGGGATTTTAACGGTCGGCGCTGTGATTGATTCAAGGCACCTGAAGGAGTGTTGCCGTGTCGAATTGAGTTATCAATAAGTGAGTCAACGGCTTCCTGAAGAATTCTTTTTTCGTTACGCAAAATAACATCCGGCGCATTGATTTCTTTCAATTTCTTCAAACGATTGTTGCGGTTGATGACGCGGCGGTACAAATCGTTCACATCTGACGTAGCATATCGGCCTCCGTCTAATGGAACCATTGGTCGAAGTGCTGGTGGAATAACAGGAATTCGCGTCAAAAACATCCATTCTGGGCGAATGTTTGAGTTGATCATTGAGCGAACGAGGCTCAATCGTTTGTTGATCTTATCTTTTTCGAGCGAGCTGGCTTCTTGAAAATCCTGTTCAAGTTTATTCTCAAGTTTTTTGAGGTCAATATTTTTGCACAAACTGTACACGGCTTCGGCTCCAATTGAAGCTTCGAAAAGGGTGCCGTATTTCATGGAGAAGTTGTGGTAGGCCACTTCATCAAGCACAGTTCCCTCTTGAACACTCTCAATTTCTTTTTTAGCAGCGACACATTTCTCTTTAATGGCGTCTTTAGATTTCTCGTCTTGAAGAGATTTAACTTTTGATTTGTATTCGGCGTCGAGATCTTTGAGAATTTGCGCGCGGTCGTCTTCAAAAATCTTGGTGACGATGTAACCGGCGAAGTAAATAACTTTTTCCAAATCTCCCGTTGCCATTCCAAGAATTAATCCCAAGCGAGATGGCATACTTCGGAGAAACCAGATGTGAGAAACTGGGGTTGCGAGATCAATGTGACCCATTCGTTCACGTCGAACAATTGAGCGAGTGATTTCCACTCCACATTTTTCACAGACAATTCCTTTATAGCGAATACCGCGGTATTTTCCACAGTAACATTCGTAATCTCGATCTGGGCCGAAAATTTTCTCGTCGAATAGCCCAGATTTTTCACTTCTCTGTGTTCGATAGTTAATGGTTTCCGGCTTGGTGATTTCGCCGTAGGACCACTCCTTGATTCTCTCGGGAGAGGCAATTTTGAGGCCGATGCTCTCGAAAGTGTTTAAATTTCCAATGGTTTTTGATTTTATCATGGTATTTTTTGAGTTTAACTATCGATCACTTCCACTTCTTGTGCGCGACCTTTTCTGATCAGGAACTTCTGGAAGTTGACCTTTGAGATCAACGTCGAGTGCTAATCCTCGTAAGTTGTTGAGCAAAACGTTAAACGATGCCGGAGCATTTGATTCGGAAATTTCTTCACCCTTAACAATTGAATCGAATGCCGCGCTTCGTCCCATAATATCGTCAGATTTGATTGTCAGAATTTCACGCAATGTATGTGCCGCGCCGTGTCCAAGAAGTGCCCAGACTTCCATTTCTCCGAATCGCTGTCCTCCACCTTGAGCTTTTCCTCCAAGTGGTTGCTGAGTAATAAGTGAGTACGGACCAATTGAACGCATGTGAATCTTATCTTCAACCATGTGGTGCAGTTTAAGAATGTACATGTACCCAATGGCAATGTCTTGATCAAACGCCTGACCGGTTCGGCCGTCGTAAAGTTTCACTTTTCCAGATTCTGGAATACCTGATTTTACCAATTCTTCTTTGATTTCAGTTTCAGTTGCTCCGGCAAAAGGAGGAACGATTGCTTGGTAGCCTTGAATTTGTGCGGCCAATCCCAAGTGCAATTCCAAAATCTGTCCGAGGTTCATACGTGAAGGCACGCCGAGTGGAGTCAAAATAACATCCACTGGTCGGCCGTCTGGCATGTATGGCATATCTTCTTCTGGAAGAATTTTTGAAATAACACCTTTGTTACCGTGTCGGCCGGCGAGCTTGTCTCCCACAGACACCGTTCGAAGTTCTGCCACTTCAATATGAATTCGTTTGATGATTCCTGAATCGAGCTTGTCTCCTTTTTCACGAGAGAATACTTTCACACCGATAATGCGGCCGCGCTTTCCTCCTTCCATTCTCTTTGATGTATCTTTGACGTCACGAGCTTTTTCACCGAAGAGTGATCGCAAGAGTCTTTCTTCTGGAGTAAGTTGTGTCTCTCCTTTTGGCGTAATTTTACCAACCAAGATGTCTCCTGAACGAACCTCGGCTCCAACGCGAACTACTCCATCTTCGTCAAGATTTTTAAGTTTAGCTTCGCCAACGTTTGGAATATCGTGAGTGGTAATTTCGGGCCCAAGTTTGGTATCGCGTACGTTGACCACAAATTCCTCAATGTGAATTGAACTGAATTTACTATTTTTAACCAATCGTTCGGAAATAATAATAGCGTCTTCGTAGTTTGATCCAGACCATGACATGAAGGCTACGAGCATGTTTTGTCCGAGAGCTACTTGGCCGTTTGAACTTGATGATGTATCAGCCAACACGTCTCCCTTCTTTACTGAATCACCGAGGTTAACCGATGGTCGTTGATGGAAGGCGGTAAAGCCGTTGGTTCGAGAAAAATTAACAAGTGGATATTCGTGTTCCTTACCTTTTGAATTTTTGACAGAAATTTTTGAAGCGTCAACATGCGTAACTGTTCCTTCTTCCTCAGAAATAATAATTCGTCCGCTATCAAATGCTGCTTTTTCTTCAATGCCGGTAGCGACAAGTGGAGCTTCAGGAACCAAACATGGAGTTGCTTGTTTTTGCATGTTCGAACCCATGAGCGCTCGGTTGGCATCGTCGTGGTTAAGGAACGGGATCATCGAAGTGGCGATCGAGAAGGCTTGGTTGGTGGCCACGTCGATATAATCAACCTGGTCTCGAGTGACGAGTCCTGGTTTACCGCTGATTCTCACTTCAACTTCATCGTTGGTGATTCGTCCATCTTTGTCATATTCAGTTGCGGCGTGAGCAATTTTAAAAGTCTCTTCGGCGAGTGCGTCTAAGTAGTGAATTTCTTTGGTAACAACACCCTTGGTAACTTTGGCGTATGGAGTTTCAATCATGCCGAAATCATTCAGCGTTGCGTAGGTAGACAAACGCAAAATCAAACCGATGTTTGGACCTTCGGGTGTATGAATTGGACAGAGTCTGCCGTAGTGAGATGGATGCACGTCGCGCACTTCGAATCCTGCGCGTTCGCGCGTAAGACCTCCGGGACCAAGAGCAGAAAGCGTTCGCAAGTGTTCGAGTTCAGAAAGAATATTTTCCTGAAGCATGAATTGCGATAGTTGGTTGGTGGTGAAGAATTCTTTCAATCGTGCCTGCAAAGGTTTGGGTGAAATAAATTGTACCGGCATGGTGACGTCAGGATCAACAGTCGACATTCGATCTTGAATGTTTCGTTTGATTTGAGACATACCAACGCGAATTTTCTGTTGCATGAGTTCACCGACAAAACGAACGCGGCGTGATCCTAAGTGATCAATATCGTCTTCGATAGAGCCGGGGGTGTTATTAAGATTAATAACGTGAGAGACAATAGTCACCACGTCATCAAGCGTAATAGTTCGAACGGCAATTGCCTTTGGATCCATACTTTTATTGAAACGCTTGTTGAATCGAAAACGTCCTACTTTTGAAATATCATAGCGTTCTTCACTCCAAATTGAGCGAATAAATTCTTTGGCGTTTTCAACTGTTCCCAAATCGCCATCTCGCAATCGCTTGTGAACTTCGAGGAATGAATCGTCAGCGGTTTTGGCGTGATCTTTAAGGAGGGTGGTTTCAAGTACTGCTCTAGCAAATTCATTATCCTTAAAATGAGAGAAAATATCTTTTTCAGTTGCGGCGCCTAAAATTCGAAGGAGTGAGGTAACAGCAAATTTTCTCTTTCGATCGATGCGAACGTAAATAGCGCCGTCGGGATCACTTTCAATTTCAATCCAAGCTCCACGGGAAGGAATAATTTTAGCTCCGAAGTAACGGCCGCCTTTAATATCTTGCGCAGTAAAGGAAATACCGAATGATCGCGCGAGCTGTGGCACGATAACTCGTTCAATGCCGGAAACAATAAAGGTTCCGTGATTGGTCATGAGTGGAAAATCGGCAAGGAAAATTTCCTGCTCTTTAACAGTTCCTAAAACTTTATTTTTTAACTTAACGGTTCCCTTGAGCGGCGCTTCGTAGGAGAGTTTGTTGGCCTTGGCATAGTATTCGTCAAATTTTGGTTCGGAGAGTTTAAAACCGGTGAAGTCCAATTCAAATTTCTTTCCAGCATAATCTTTAATAGAAGAAAATTCCTTAAAGACTTCTTCAAGGCCATGTTTTACAAGCCATTCAAATGACTTGATTTGAGGAGCGACAAAGTTTGGGGTGTCGGTGAGAGCCTTTTTCCACTTTCCGAAATATTTTTTTGAACGTTTTCCGCCGGTGTCGTACGGAACCATTTCTTCCAATTTTCCGTTGTGAAATATTTGTCGTGTGTTCATAATTTTTATAAAAAAGCTTTTAATAATCTCCCCACCCCTTATCTATTAAACTTTACTTTTAAAAATACAGACAAAAAACTCCCTCGGATGAGAGGCAGCCAAAAATTTTTGGTTATTTAGTTAGATTAAGCAAGAAAAATGCGGTTATAAAATTTCATGATTTGGATACAATTCGAGGCGCTCGCGAGTATTGCGACCAAGCTGTAGTAAACTACTGCGCGGGAGCAAACGGAGCGAGCAACGAAGAAGTGTGCCAAATCTGGAATTTTATTAAGGACCAATAAACCTTGCAATCCCTTCAATTTCCCCCGTAACACAATCTTGCGAAGATAGGCGGAAGTATAGACTATAGGGACTTCCTTGTCAACAAGCTGAGGATGTGTATAACAAAAGCTAAGGTTTCAGGTAAGAAAGAGAAAGAAAAGGGCGCCTTATTCAGGTACCCATATAAATCTTTCGAGAAATCAAGCGAGCAAGGTAGTCTCGTGCGGGCTTCCGACCGGCCTATTGGAAGAATTTTTCTCCCTTTGTCGATCGTGAGTGCATTTGAGACAGATCATTGGCGCCAATTCATTTTGGTGGCACAATTTCCACCCAACGGTTACCAGGAAACTGACAGAGTGGTGACAATCGTCACAACAGCCAACTACTGCGGTTTGCATAGCAATCCTTTCTTGTGTGAACTATCAAAATAATATCAAGACCAGAAAGAATGTCAAAGAAAATTTGAAGATAATTTAGTTACTAACGGTGACACTCTTCATAACCACCTCCGAAAGGGGTCGATCACTCTCATCGGTAGGAGTTTTTCCGATTGCATCAACGACATCTTGACCCACAACAACATGACCGAAGATGGTGTAATTGTTTGGCAAAGGATAATCAGCAAGCATAATGAAAAATTGACTGCCGTTGGTGTTTGGGCCAGCGTTTGCCATGGCGAGCACGCCTTTTTTGTAACCAGCTTTGTATGATGGAGTGCTTGGATTCAACTCATCATCAAATTTGTATCCTGGGCCGCCTGTACCGGTTCCCATTGGATCCCCTCCTTGAATCATAAATCCAGGAATTACTCGGTGAAAAATTACTCCGTTATAAAAACCCTTCTGTGCGAGTGTTAAAAAGTTTTGTACAGTTTTTGGCGCATCGGCTGGATACATTTCCAAAACAATTTTTCCGAAGTTGGTATCAAGAGTAACTTTGTTCATGGTTTTAGTTTGTGTTGATGAATTAGTAGAGGTGTTTGTGGCTGGTTTTTCTTCTGGCTTCGGCGTTACTGTTGGATTTTCAGTTGAATATTGATTAACTGGTAATTCGGTAACTTTTAGTGTACCGCCAGTTGAGTCGACTGAAACGTTTGACTGATCGGCAGGAGCAGATTTTTTTTGAGAAATAAAAATTCCAATTCCGAACACTCCAACAATGACTAGTGACCAAATTATGTAAACAATTGTATTTTTGTGCATAGGTTTATCTGACAATAATACACAAGTTGGTGAAATTTGAAAAGTGTTTGCAAAAAATTTGAGCCTAGCCTAGTATTGCAACAGAACAACTGAACACACAACAAACACAAAACTCATGAAAAGCAGAGAGCTTATCCACCAAGGTAGCGTTAAAGACATCTACGAGGTCGACGCGCAAACCCTCGCTTTCGTGCACACCAACAATTGGTCTGCGTTCGACATCGGCCGCTGCTCACAGCCAATTCCGGAAATGGGAAAGGCTGTGGTTCGAGCCACCATGGCATCAAATCGAATCGCCACGGCAGTCGGCGTCCAGACCTGCATTCTCGAGCAAGAGGATGAGTGGACGATATTGGTGCGCCGGTTCAATACATTAAAGGGGCTGGCATTAAATCCTGGTGAGACCGACGTTATGGTATCACTGGAGTGGATTGACCGTGAAGCGGTTTCGGGCAACCTCAACCGTGACTTCATATCGGGAAAAAGGAAACCGACTGATTTCGGTTTTGAAAGTGACGGCTCGGACAAACTTCCCACTGAAGGAACTCTGTTGCCTTTTCCTTCCCACGAAGTGACTACGAAATGGGAAGATGTCGACCGCCCAATTGCGACCACAGAAGAAGCCTTGGCGTATGCTGGAATTACTCTGACCGAATGGCGAAGTGTCTGGCGAGTTATTAATCGCCTCAATGGCGCACTTGCACTTGCGGCGCGGTCGGCGGGCTTTACGAGGCTCGATGGCAAAAAAGAAATTGCCTTGTCTGGGCGGAAGAGACACCCAGTGGTGATTGACTCGTTTGGAACTCCTAACGAGGATCGCTATGCTCTGACCAAAACGCTCAAGCCGGGACAGGTTGAGCACTACTCGAAGGAATACCTAAGGCAACTTCTGATCGAAAAAGGTTTCAAGAAGGCGCTCGACATTACGCGTTCGCACGGATTACCCAATCCTAAATACCCGATTCTCACCGAAGATGAAATTGGAGAGGTCGGTCGACGGTACCGTAATTTTGCAGCTATGTACGAGGCCGGAGTGAATCGAATCCTCGGAAGCACCTGCCGAGCACGAGAAATTTTCGATGCCGGCATCAGTCAGTCCGCGGGTGAGTGCATTTATTGATCGGTGTACCTCAGAATTTTTCTGAGGTATTTTTATGTAAATTTTTGCTGTCCCACCATAACAATTATCCACAACCCACCACAAAACTGTAAGTTTTGTGGTATAATTTTGCCACGTCGTATTAATACTCTTATTATTGCTAATCTAAAATGCAAAAAGATTATACAAAGTGGGTTTGGGGTGGAGTTGCCGTAGTTGTCGTTGTCGGAATTATCCTTATTGCTAACAAAACGAATGAATCGGAAGTTCCGCCAGTCGTTGACACTACAAACTCACAGGCTGAGATGCCGGTAGTTAAAACAGCTGCGCCAGTTACAAAAAAACCAATGACTCAGACACCAACTCAGGTTATTACCCCAACGCCAAAACCAACTGGAAATGTAGTTGAGCTCACCGATAAAGGCTTTGTACCATCGACTCTTGAAATTAAGCGTGGTGAAAGTGTTGAATTTAGAAATTCCAGTAGTATGGCTATGGTAATTCACGGCTCAACAGATAAACCAGAAACGACCTACCCAGGATTTTCCCAGGAGTCTGGACCTCTTGGTAGAGGTGGTAAATTTTATTTTGCTTTCACAACAGCCGGTGCGTGGCCATTTTATAACTTGAACACCGGTATGCCAACGTCAAAGTATCTCGGAGTGATTATTGTGAAATAGAAAGTAGTAATTAGTGGGTAGTGGGTAGACTTGTTGAAACCCCCGGCGCGCAAAGCGCGCCGGGGGTTTCTTTAATCTGGTCTACCTACTACCATCTACCGACTATCTACTCTCTCCCCTTATTTCATCTTCACAATCTTCTCCCACGGCAATCCCAATTTTCCAAAATGCCCATAGGCGGCAGTTTGCTGATATTGCGGTTTGAGCAAATCCAATTTTTCAATAATTGCTCGCGGTCGAAAATCAAAATGTTTTTTTACAATAGCTGACAAATCTTTTCCATTTTCATCTACAGCATAGACCATGAGCGGATCAATATGCCCGATGGCGTAGGCCACAGAAACCATAGCTTCGTTGGCATAGCCGTTTGCAACCAAATTTTTGGCAACAAATCGGCACATGTAGGCTCCTGAACGATCAACTTTCGTCAAATCTTTTCCGGAAAAACAACCTCCACCGTGTGGCACTAGGCCTCCGTAGGTATCAACGATAATTTTTCGCCCTGTAAGTCCCGCGTCAGCCTCAAATCCACCCTGAACGAATGAACCGGTTGGATTTACAAGAATTTCCACCCCATCGGCAAGCTTTCCCAAAATTGGTTTGATAAGTTTCTCAGTTATAGTTTTTTTAATTTCGGCGTGGGTAATTTTTTTATCATGCTGAGTACTGACAAGAACTGTGCAAATTTTCCCATTGAGAAACGTCACTTGAGTTTTACCGTCGGGTTTGAGCCATTTAATTGCGCCGCTGGTTCGTAATTTTTCCAATCCCTTAGCAAGTTTGTGCACCAAAACTACGCCAAGTGGCAAATACTCTGGAGTTTCATTCGTGGCAAAACCGTACATAATTCCCTGATCTCCCGCTCCGCCAGTATCAACCCCCTGAGCAATGTCAGGTGACTGCTGAACAATGAACACCTGAATATCGAGTTTTTTGGTGTATCCAATTTTTTTGTAAACGTCCGCAGCGATTTTTTTGTAATTGACCTTGGCCTTGGTTGTGACCTCTCCACCGAGCACTAAGTGCCCGTGACTACCGAAGGTTTCCACAGCAACGCGGCTTTTTGGATCTTGCGCCAAACATGCATCTAAAATTGCATCAGAAATCTGATCGCAGACCTTGTCAGGGTGGCCGCAGGTTACACTCTCTACAGTATATGTATTATTTTTCTTACTCATTGAGTGAATTAACGTAATAAATTTATAAAAAAAACTTTCGCCGTTTGGGAAAGAGTTTGACCGGTTATCTTTCCCTTACGGGATTGGGTTGAGCACTTTATCCCTCGACTACGCTCGGGACAAGTTGCTGGATGGGTCTTAAAGCCAATGACTCTCACCATCCTCTGGATACTATTGATTTGTGGCATAAGTCTAACAGAAAGGGCCTATCTAAAGCAAGTACTGGATTTATAGCTTGGTTGTGATATAAATTATTTAGAAAAACGAACTGGATATTTATGAGATTTTTGAGACTTTTCGCTCTCTCAGCCCCGTTTATGGGTTTGATAACTTTTTTACTAGTCATGATGGGCGCGGGCATACCTACGAAAACGCCTGGGGGAGCAACCCTTACGACAGCATTATTTTTTTCTTGCATTTACGCTGCATCAGCGTGGATATTGCAAATTGTAATGAAGATCGGAAACCTGCAGAGGGGTTTTAAAATTATATTGGCAGCTTTTAACTTCGTATTTATAATCCTGCTATTATTCCCCTCTTTGCTCCCTCCGTCACGTATATAACTTATGTACGAACGGAGTTTTTTATTCGTAATTTTAATTGTGGCTTTTTACTTCACAACTTTGTACAATTGAAACATGAAAAAAGTCGCAGTTTTCGATATTGATGGAACAATTTTTCGTTCAAGTTTACTAATCGAATTGGTTGAAGCCCTGATTGACGAAGGCGTTTTCCCCAAAAAAAGCCGGGCGTTGTATCAATTACAATTTGAGCGCTGGACTAACCGAGAAGGAAGTTATGAGGACTACATCCAGGCCATTATCGACACATTTATGAAATATCTCAAGGGTGTGGACTACCATGAGTTTGAAAAAATCGGTCTTGCGGTGGTTGAGGCCAATAAAAATAAAATGTATCGCTATACGCGCGACCTCGTTAAGAAATTAAAACGAAAAGGTTATTTTTTGCTTGCAGTGTCTCAGTCACCAAAAGGATTGCTCGACGCTTTTTGTAAACGACTGGGATTTAATAAAGTGTACGGGAGATTTTATGAACTTGGCCCGTCAGATAAATTTACCGGTGAAGTCGTTGACCTTCATCTTATTGCAAACAAAGCCAACATTGTCCGTCGTGCAGTTGCCAAGGAAAATTTAACATTGAAGGGTTCTTACGGAATTGGTGACACCGAGGGTGATATTCCAATGCTCGAACTGGTGGAAAATCCAATTTGTTTTAATCCAAACCAAGCGCTGTACCGTTTTGCTAAAATGAATGGCTGGAAAATTGTGGTTGAGCGAAAAGATGTGATTTACGAAATCAGATAGAAATTAAGTACGGATTTAGTTAAAAAGTTGTTTTATTCTCATTTAACCTTTCGAGCGAATGGTTAAATAAGTGAGGTTGGGTCTAAAGTAGCTCCAGTAAATTACTAACGAGTCTATGCTGATTTTTTGAAAGTGTATAGTGAGCCTCAAATTTTTTCTGTTCGCGATCGAGCAACTCAGCGTTCAGCAACAAGCGCAAATGCTTCGAGGCGGCGTGATATGACATATTAAGATTTTCAGAAATTTTTCCAACAGATGACACTCTTACTTTTTTGAGGTACGCAAGTATTGCGAGTCGTCTTTGGTTGCCAGCAACCTTTAGCAACTTTTCCAATTTTTTAAAATCACTCATCAAAGCATTATACCATTCGCTCGAAAGGTTACAAGGTACTGTTTATTTTTAAAGTAGTGTGGCGAAAAAGACGGGGGGGGGGGGTTACTTATTTGGTTTTGTTTTAATTTTTGATTCTTTCCACTCCTTAATTTTGGCAGCGTGACCTGAAAGAAGAATTTTCGGAACACGAAAATTCTTTCCTTTAAATTTAAAAATTACTGGCCGCGTATACACATCTGGGCTGGCAACGCGAGATTCCTCGAGAGAATTAAAATCACCGAGTATCCCTGGAATTTGTCGTGAGATCACATCGATCATAAGCATCGCCGGCAATTCCCCACCAGTGAGCACAAATGGTCCGACTGAAAGTTCTTCAACTTTGAAAACTTTTTTAACTCGGGCATCGATTCCTTCATATCGGCCACAGATAATAATAATGTCCACAAACTTTCCCGCTACTTTTTTAGCGTACTCATTGGTAAATTGTTTGCCGGAAGGACTGAGCCAGACTATCACAGGGTTAAGGGTGTAAGTTTTAGGGTTTAGTTTTTTACTACTTTTAATTCGTCTATACCCTTTACCCTCTACCCTATACCCTGCTGTCATCAACGCTTTTTCAATCGCGCGAATTACCGGTTCAGCTTGAATTACCATACCTGGGCCTCCACCGTATGGTTTTCGGTCTATTCGATCGTGTTTGTTTTCTGCAAAATCTCGAGGATTATAAAACTTTACTTTTATTTTTTTGTCTTCAATTGCACGTTTCAAAATCGACTCCCCGAGATAGGAGTCGAAAGCGTGTGGGAATAGGGTTATGAAGTGGAAAGTCATGATGTGACGTTTAGGGTATAGGGTTTAGGCAAAAAAGGCAAGAAAAAACAGCAAAATTAATTGCTGCGCCAACGATCGGTTAAATCTTTCGGTTGGGCAACGAGCATAACCGTTTCTCCATTACCACTATTGTAAATGACACGAAGATCCTCTGCGGTTGCAATCGCCGCTTCCTTTGATGGAAAAACAATAGCTGATTTTCTCTCTTCACCGCAACACCTGAAAGGCTCGTGCGGAGCGAGAAAATACATTACGCCATTGAGGGAAACTTCGATAACGGCCTTTCCCTGAACGAAAATGCGCTTGCATTTTTTACACCCTTGGCGCACACCAGCCGGCGGTGCCAAAACGTTGATACTTACATTCATTGAGAAAATCTTTCAAAAATTTGAACTAAGGGCATAATAACTGAAACCAAACTTTGGTCAAGAAAAAACCCAGCGAAAGGCTGGGGTAGAGAAATCAACGGAGACCGAGAACGTCCTGCATGTCGTACAAACCAGGTTTTTGCTTTACAACCCACTCTGCAGCACGTAGTGCGCCTTCGGCGAACGTGTTGCGGCTGGAAGCCTTGTGCGTCAATTCGATTCGTTCGCCGATGGCGGCAAACAGTACCGTGTGATCCCCGACCACATCGCCGCCGCGAATCGAGTGAATCCCGATCTCATCTTGGCTTCGCGGTCCAGTCGTTCCGTGTCGGCCAAATTGGACAACATCATGAAGTTGTTTGCTTCGAGCCGCGGCAATAATTTCTGCCAACGTCAGCGCCGTGCCACTCGGTGCATCCTTTTTGAGGCAGTGATGCATCTCAACAATTTCTATGTCGACGCCAATTCCAACTTTTTCCGTGACGACGCCACTGAGCCAAAAAAGCAAGTTGGCTCCGATCGAGAAATTTGAGGTCATGACAATGGGAGTGATTCTTGCCATGTCCTCAATGATCTGACGCTGTTCGTCGGTGTGACCGGTAGTGCCAATAACGATTGATTTTTTAATTGCAGCGCAGGTCACTGCCATGGAGGTGCTTACCCCGGGATCATTGACGAAATCCACGACAACATCGACATCGAGAAGTTTGCCGTCCACCTGATCCGAGTGACAGATTTTTCCGACGACCTCAAGCCCTGGATGTTTTTCTACGCAGGCGAGTAAGGCGGTGCCCATCTTGCCGGTCCAGCCGTTAATCAGAATATTGATCTTTGGAGTGTTCATGCATTAAATTTTTGAATTTGTACCGAACTAGCGCGAATACTAAACATATCAGTTGTTTTTGTCAAAAAAAATACCGCCGCGACGGAGTCGCGGCGGTATTTTTTTTGGTTTTATTCTTGAATCTACCGGTTATATCTTGAGGTCCTCCATCGCCTCATCCACCGTCTTGTTTGTCTTTATTTCTCGTGGAGCGGCACCTTCTGGTTCGTTGATTTTAAGATTAACACGGGCATTATTTTTCATTCCAACAACTCGAAGAAGGGTTCGAATAGCCTTTGCGGTATTGCCCATGCGGCCGATAATTTTTCCCATATCAGCAGGATTCAAAGAAAGGGTTAACAAAACACCCATCTCATCGACTGTGCGGACAACTTTAACATCGTTTGGATTATCAACTAAAGCCTTCACTACGTACTCTAAAAAGATTACATCGCTTTCTTGTTTCATTTCAGTATTTTATTATTATGTGTTTTTTAAACTCGATAGACAGTCGTTTCGACCGAGTATGCGGTTAGTTAATTCATTCCGCCTCGCTACGTACTGCTAGAGACAGTATAAAGTGTAAAGTTAAAAGTGTAAAGTTGACAAAACCCCCGCCGCTCAAGGCGCGGCGGGGGTTTTAAACCGTAATTTATGATTTGACTGCTTCAGAGGCGGCTTCGACTGATGGAGCAACTTCGGTAGGAGCTGCGGCTTCAGCTGGCTTTTCTACCTTCGCAACTTCTTCTTTCTTAATTGGGGTTTTCTTTGGCAAAACGTTAATTTTTTTACCAGTTATTACTTTGGTGTGTATTAAAAAGTTGTGAAGAGTTCCTGAAACCTGTGCGCCTTTTGAAATCCAGTATTTAACACGCTCTGCGTTAACTTTTTTCTCACTATCCTTGCGAGTATCGTATGAACCAAGGATCTCCAAAAAACGTCCACTTTTAGTGCTGTTCTTTGAGTCAGTCAAAACTACGCGAAAAGTCGGAACATTCGTTCTGCCCACTCGTTGTAATCGGATTTTTAACATCCGCATAGCTTACCAGTACAGACAAAAAAAGTCAAAAGAAAACCGGTCGCAATGAACAGAGCGCCGGTTTGGAAAATAATGCAATCAAAGCAAGCTCAACTTTCAATTTTGTTCTGAAGTGGGACAATGTCAATCGTAAAATGCTTAAATGGCTTAGTACCGTCTTTTCTGCTACAATGCCCCAGTAATGAACAAACGTCAAAAAAACGACCAACCTCACCCATCGAACGTTGAATCAAAAAAACATGTCGGAAAAATCAGAATTGCTGGAAAAGGCATGGGTTTTGTTGAACTCGAAAATGAAGATGTCGATATTCTAATTGAACCGGAAAATCTAAACACCGCACTTCATTTCGACGAGGTGGAAATTGCCGTACTTCCAAAATCTGTACGCGGTAGAAAAGTGGGAAAGGTTTTGAAAATTCTGAAACGGGCTAAATTGCAATTTGTCGGAACCCTTCAAATGGACAAGGGGCGTTTTTTTCTCTTGCCTGATGACAAAAAAGTCTACAAGGAGATTAACGTCGGCTCAAACGAGATGGCCAAGAAAGCAGTTGGCATGAAAGTACTTGTAAAATTCCTCGAATGGTCTGATCCAAATAAAAATCCAACAGGTGAACTTCTCCAAATTATTGGTAAAAAGGGAGAGAATAACGCCGAAATGCTTGGTATCGCGCTTGAAAAAGGTTTTGATTCCTCATTTCCCCACAGTGTCGAACATGAGGCGGAAAAAATTTCTAAACTTGGAGTCCACGTATCTGCCGATGAACTCAGTAAGCGTCGTGATTTCAGAAACACATTAACTTTCACCATTGACCCAATTGATGCCAAAGATTTTGACGATGCTATTTCCTATAAAAAGATTTCAGAGGATAGTTACGAAATTGGAGTGCACATTGCTGATGTTTCTCATTACGTAAAGGAAAAAACTGAGCTCGATCGTGAGGCCTTGCGCCGAGGATTTTCTGTTTATCTTGTTGATCGCACAATTCCCATGCTTCCTGAGGCACTTTCAAACGAGGTTTGTAGTTTGAAACCTGACGAGGATCGTTTAACATTTTCTGCCGTTTTTATTTTAAACAAAGAAGGAATCGTAAAAGAAAAATGGTTTGGAAAAACAATCATTCATTCTGCAAAACGATTCACGTACGAATCTGCACAGGATGTACTCGATGGAAAATCAGTAGAACATACGGAAGCACTGCTAGCGCTCAATGAGATGGCTAAAAAAATGCAGAAACGAAAGTTTTCTGCTGGTGCTATCGACTTTGAGCAGGACGAGGTACGCTTCGAACTCGATGTGCTGGGCAGACCGGTTAAAATTTACAAAAAAGAGAGACTTGATACTCATAAGCTCGTCGAGGAGTACATGCTTTTGGCCAACAAGGAAGTTGCCGAATTTATTTTTAAAGCTCGGGAGAAACACAAAAGTAAAGAGCCTTTTATTTATCGTATTCACGATACGCCAAATCAGGAGAAAATTGCCGAGCTTGGAATTTTTCTTAAGGCTCTTGGACACGAGTTGCCAAACACGAATGGCAAAGTTTCCGCAAAGGATTTGCAAATGCTGTTCAAGCAGATTGAGGGACGCGCCGAAGAATCGATGATTAAAACTGCGGCAGTACGATCGATGGCCAAGGCTATTTATTCGACGGGTAACATTGGACACTTTGGTTTGGCCTTCGAATACTACACTCACTTTACATCCCCTATTCGCCGATACGCTGACCTTCTGGTACATCGAGTTTTATTCCATCATTTAAATGGCACTAAAATTCCTGAACATGAATGGCATTCCTATGAAAAAATGGCCAGCGCCAACTCTGAACAAGAAATTGCCGCCGCTGAAGCTGAGCGCGCTTCGAAAAAATATAAACAAGTTGAGTACATGCAAACTAAAGTTGGTCAAAGTTTCAACGGCATCATTTCCGGTGTGACTGAGTGGGGTATGTACATCGAAGAAAAAGAAACTCGCTGTGAAGGCATGGTTAAACTTCGCGATCTCGCGGGAGATTTTTACAAACTCGATCAAAAAAATTATTGTCTCATCGGTGAAAAAACTAAAAAGAAATATACTTTGGGTGACTCTGTCCGATTTAAAGTTGTTTTGGCTGATATGGAGAGAAAAACGTTGGATTACGTGCTGATAGATAGTAAATAGTACGTAATGAATTTACATAAAGTCTTAAAGAAAAACCGCGCATAGAAATGCACGGTTGTGTGTTGTGAAAACGAGGCAAGCAAATTATGAATTGCCGAGACCGGATGCTTCCCAGTCAATTCCGCCGTCGCGATATGTCGGTTTTTTGACTCCCCCTGGAATTGGCACCGCAGCACCGTCGGCTATCCTGCGATCCTGCCAAAAGCCAGCATCACGCAAAACATGGGTCCTCTTGTATCTCGGCAGCTTTCTCAAGGTCTTCATAATGGACTCCTAAAAATCAACTTACTGAAGTGTAGTACAAAGAGAGAGAAATATCAAAAAAGCGCATAGCTATTTTGCCACCGCAACAGCTTCTTCAAATGCAATCGAGAGCAATTTAGAAACTCCACCAGAACCCATGGTGACGCCGTAGAGTACTCCTGCGCGGGACATGGTTTCGCGATTGTGCGTAATTAAAATCAGTTGTGAAAGTTTGGAGAGATTTTCGATCATATCGCCGTATTTTTTTGAGTTGGCTTCGTCGAGTGCCGCGTCAGTCTCATCGAGAATGACAAATGGCGGCGGATTGACCTGAGAAATGGCAAACAAAAGCGCAATCGAAGTAAGCGCACGTTCACCACCGGAGAGCATCATCAAGCCTTTGATTTTTTTACGAGGCAAACTGACATCAATTTCAATTCCCTCTTTTTCCTCCATGTCTTCTTCGCCGTCTTCAGTTGGTACTGCATCCATGTCAATTTCCAAATCAGTATCACTCTTTTTCTTTTTTGTTTCGCGTACCACTTGAAGTGATGCGGATCCACCTCCGAACATTAAATTAAAGAAATTTTGAAATTGAGTATTAATTTTCAACACCCCCTCACGGAATTCGGTGTCGAGCTTTTCCTCCAGTTCAACAATAATATTTTTAAGAGATAGTGCCGACTGAGCTAAGTCTGCCAATTCTCGTTCCAAAAATTGATCGCGTTCGAGTGTTTCGTTGTATTCCTTGAGAACATCTTCGCCACCACCAGTTCCTGCGTCCTCGATACGGATTTTCATTTTTTCCATTGAGCGACGACGCTCTTCTTGGTGGACACGTTCTTCAGCCGCGATTTCTGCCGCAGAAATCGCGGCTCCGTTCTCCGCGAGAATTACTTCACTTGTGTAATTGTAAACCTCACGCCCAACCAACATCATTACCTCCTGAACATCTCTCTTGAAGCTTTCATCGAGAAGATTCAACCTTTCCTCGCGGGCTTTTAATGACGCCAAAATATTGCGAACAAGATTTTCCTCGTTCATAATCCTAAACATCTCTCGCTCAGCATCTCGAGTTGAATCCTTATCTTTTTCAATCAATTTCTGCATATGCAAAAGCGTGGCGCGCAAATCTTCCTCTTTTTTATTAGAATCAGCGAGTGCAGCCTCACAAGTTTGGCGTTCAGATTTTAATCGTTCAATTTCTGAAAGTGATTGATTGAGCAGTTGTGTTGTATCTCCACGCTTGTGGCGTTTTATAAATTCATCAAACGTAGCTCGAATGAAATCAAAAAAATTCTGCAAAGAATTTTCGTCTTTAAATTTTTCCACCTCTACTATTTTCTGTTCAATCGTAGTCCTTACAGCTTCTACGTCTTTTAATAAAACCTGTTGATTCCCCTCTTGAGCCATCATTTCCTTCTCACGTCGAACAATTCTTTCTTCACTACCAATTGCACCTTCGATTCGGCCGAGCTCTCGCGCTAACCGATCTTTTTCATTTCTCACCGCGCTCAAATCACTTTCTAATTTAATTGTTTCGTTATTTTTGGCATTCACCCCAGCTGAAATTTCCAAAACCGCCTTTGCTTTAGCAAGATCACTTTGCAGTTGCGCAAGGTCATCCGTCGGTTTTTTTCTATCACTTTCAATCGCTTGTCTTTGAAATGTAATATATACCTCTTCACGTTTAAAATAATTCTTAGAAACTGTTCGTAATTCCTCCTTCAACTCGAGAGTTTTTTCCACTTTCTCAACCTGCTTTTTTAGAAATTTCAAATGCGGCGCAATCTCCTTTCGCAAAGATTCAACCGACTTCATGTTTTCATCAGTTTTTTCCAACTTCCGCTCGCTTTCCAAACGCTTATATTGATAAATTTTTAAACCAAGCGCGTCTTCAAGCATGTCACGACGTTCCTTACTGTTGGCATTTAGAATTTTATCAGCTTCACCTTGAGAAATAATATGATGTCCCGATGAGCCAATGTGAGCGCCGGCCAAAAGTTCGATAATGTCTTTGAGCCTCACCTGAGTACCATTGATAAAATATTCACTGGAAGAGTCACGATAAATCACACGCTCAAGGGATACTTCATCAAAATCAACATTAAGCATTCTCTGATGATTGTCGAAAACTACTTTTACCGAAGCGCGGTTGGCGCGGGCAGTATCGCCACCCCCATTCCAAATTAAATCTTCCGTGCGCTTTCCGCGCATCGATTTGATCGATTGTTCGCCAAGCACAAAACGAAAAGCCTCGGCAGTATTTGATTTACCGGAACCATTCGGTCCAACCACAGCAGTAATCGGCGTGCTAAATTGCAATACCGTTTTTTTGGCAAAAGATTTAAAGCCAGAGATTTCTAAGCCCTTCAGATACATGAGGAGAATTATAGCTTTTATTAAAAATAAAGGGAATTCTAATTTGTGTTGACATAGAAGCTTTAACAGATAGTATGAAAGCAGAAAAACGTACCATGCAATGAAAAATCTTTCATCGATATTGATTCTCGTCGAAACCACCGTAATTCTACTTTTACTCTGGAGATTAGGGTTGCACAAAAGCCGATCGGCTCTTCACAAAGGTGACATTGTAATTTTCAATGACACCGAACCGACGGGCTTTAAGAATTTGCTCACAACCGTTTTGGAGGCTTTTCCTGGCCACAGTACTGTCCAGATCAGATTTCCGGGAACAACCGCAACGGTAGACAAAAGGTGTTTGCGGCGACTTGAGCTTGCGCCAAATTATCCGCTTCTTCACATTCCTACGGCATGCCCAAAAACCGAAATTTTTGAAGTTCCAGATCGACCTTTCGGCACACCTCAAAAAAGAGAGCTGTTAATTGGCGAGACTCTGCCCAAAGGCTGGCTAATTACTAATTGGGACAATACCGCGGGTTTTGAAAAAATTCCACTTTGTAATTTCGCCTATGGACTGATGCTTGACGGAAAACGTCGATTAACGACGTCAATTCCTCGCGCTACAGTATAAAATTGCAAAACCGATCATTGATCGGTTTTTTCTTTCCCATAATTCCTAATTCTTGATTCCTAATTCCAACTCTTGGCTTTCAGTCCCTCCTGTGCCGCACTCTGTTCAGCTTCTTGTTTTGATTTTCCCTCGCCTGTGGCAACACGTTCGCGACCAATTTCTACTGCAACCGTAAATTGTTTATCGTGATCGGGACCAGTTTCTTTAAGTACTACATAAGACGGAGTAATTCCCTCTTCTTCCTGAGCTTTTTCCTGAAAAAAACTTTTTGCGTCAAGCCAACTTTTTTTGGCAACAATGTTGTCGATGAGCGAGAGAATGTATTGTTTTATAAATACTTGTGCCGCGTCATATCCTTGATCGAGAAACAGGGCGCCAATAAAAGATTCCATAGTGTTTGCCAAAATATATTGTCGAGCGCGGCCAGTATCCTTGGTTTCCCCTTTTGATAAAAGAAGAAATTCATTCATGCCGAGTTTCGTGGCAATTTCAGAAAGTGTCACGGCGTTAACAAGCGCAGAACGGTAGGACGTCAAATCCCCTTCTGCTTTGTCAGGATATTTGTTATACAAAAAATGCGTCGCGATCAACTCTAAGACAGCGTCGCCCAAAAACTCCAGGCGTTCGTTGTGTTCAAGCGCACCTTTTCGGTTTTCGTTGATATATGATCTATGCGTAAAAGCCGTCTGTAAAAGACTTTTGTTTTTGAAATAAATACCGAGTTGGTCTTCGAATTTTGAAAAATCCATTGGAGTAGTAGGTTAGTATTGTAGTGGGTAGTTGGTAGTAAGGAAAAACGGATTTTCTACAAACTACTGACTACCGACTATCTACTTTTTAAGTAATATATTGACCGCTTTGGTGACGATTGGCAAAATGTCATTGTACAAATTAAGAGAAACAATATCCGCCATTTTGTACCATCGTGCGTCGTCGAGTCCACCTGAAGTACCAAGAGTTAAATTTTCATACTTGGCTTCTGCCAAAAAGTAATTTACTTGTTTGCGAATTTTACCAAGAGTTGGATCGGATGCGATGTATTCATTTTTTCCAAGATCTGTTTGAATCGAAACATCGAGGCCAAGTTCTTCCTTCATTTCTCTCGTCGTACCTTGCTTAACGTCCTCATCAACTTCAATTTTTCCTTTTGAGAGCGTCCAATGACCGAAAATATCGTGGACAAGCGCGAGATAAATTTCACCACCATCCTTAGCATAGACCACTGCGCCTCCCAATTTTTGGATAGGCATTTTTTCGTACGGAACTTCAGCTTTGCGTTTACTCTTCTGGGAAACAGCATCTTTGCCGGGCTCTCCAAGTTCTTTGTAGACTGAACCAAGAACGCCGTTTACAAATTTGCCGCTATTTTCGCCGCCGAATGTTTTCGCCAACTCAATCGCTTCATTGATCGCCACTTTTTCCGGCACTTCAGTTTTGTCCGCAAAAAGCAATTCGTAAAGACCGATGCGCAAGATGTTGCGATCGATAATAGAAATTTTATTGATTGGCCAATCTGGAGCAGCCTTTTCAATAATCGTATCAATGTCCGACATCTTGTCGCAAATAGAACGGAGGAGCTCAGTCATGAACGACGAATCACTAACGCCAGGAGCAAATTCGGCGATATCTCTCTTGAGAATCGTTTCTACATCGTCAGTCTTTCGCTGACCATTAAAATCCCACTCGAAGAGGGTTTGTAGAACTGTCGATCTTGCAAGGTGCCTGTTAGCCATAAATGAAGACAAATCCGAAATCTCAAATTCGAAACTCGAAACAAATCCCAAATTAAAATTTTTAAATTCTAATTTAGATATTCTTTCGGATTTCGTGCTTAAAATTTCGTGCTTATTTTACTGCCGCTTTCTCTTTCAACTTCTTCGCTTTCTTCTCTACTTTGGCATGTACGTTGAGCACTTGCATGCCTTTGTACTTACCACAGGTGGTACACACTCGATGTCGCAAATGCGATGCTCCGCAATCTTTACACGTTGAAAATCGAGGTTCACCTAACGCGAAGTGACTTCGTCGATTATCCCTATGAGACCGATTGGCGCGCATTCGTACTACCATGGTTTGAAAGCTTAACACTTATTAGAAAATTTGCAATCTCCCAGAATGTTGCCCCGCCCGCTGCGGGCGGGGCAACATTACAAGAAAAAACCGCCCAGGATACCGGAGCGGTGTGAAAAAAACGAAACTCTCAAGTGGCCTGGAGCGAGCCGACGTAGGCTTTGACCTCGTCCCTGTAATTTGCTGAAATGGCGACTCGCTGCTGCACGTCAGGCCGATTAACGATGCCACCGTAACGAGCTTCAACCTTCGGGTACTTTCCCGCAAGAGCAACGAGTGTAGCAAGAACAGCAGTAGTGTGAACATACAGGCCGTTTCCCTGTCTTGCCATTTCGTTGAGAACCTCGCGAATCTCGTACCACTTCAAAGGCCCAAGAATTTCAACCTCGTCAGGGATAGGTTTACCGGTGTCAGGATCGTACTCCTGTTCGTTGGCCTGGTAATCCCGCAACTCACCCTTTTTCAGCCGCGCAACCATAAAGGCTTTCAGATGCAGTTCGCTGTCGCCGTTGTCATCGTCAGGCACCACGGCATAATACACGAGACCGCGGAACTCGAACTCATAATCAAAGTCAGCAGGTATTTTTGCGCATTCCTGAACCGCCTCACGGACCTGAGTCTCGGTTAGAGATTCCCTCTCTACCTTCTTCCCTTTACCCATCGGGAGCCTCAAGGTCGTACGGAGTTGCTTGGTTCTCTTCTCACGTTTTGTGTAATGCATCGCGGCAGCCTCAACCTCACCGTCAGCACGAACCTTAACGAAAATCGTTCCGATTGCGTGCGATGTAACTTTTTTTTCAGTTTCCACGAATTCCTTTCGGGATCAATTGATTCCCTCTGATGAATTGGTGCGACAATAAGCCAGGCTACGCGCCTAAGTTACTCAAAGATCGCTGAGGAGGAAGTTATCACAGATTTAAATAAGTGTCAATAGCGGGTGTTATCCACAGAAAATGAGCGAGTTAACCCGCGAAATTTTTCAAAAACGAGCGCCGGTGAATTGGAGACATCCCGCGCTTTTTAAGGTTCTTGTAATGCATCGCTGTACCGTAGCCCTTGTGAATTTCAAATCCATAGTGCGGGTACTTCTTTGCTAAAACCTTCATAGCCCGATCGCGGGTGACCTTGGCGACAATTGAAGCGAGCGCAATCACTGCCTCCTTTTCGTCACCTTTAATAATCGTCTTTTGATTTACGAACTCAATCGGCGCTTTAAGACTACCGTCGAGGAAAATTTGGCACTCATGAGCTTTTTTACCAATTATGGAAAGCGTCTGAGCAAGAGCGTTTTTAATAGCAAAAGAAAGACCACGCGTATCGATAATTTTTGAACTGGAAAAAATAACGGTAAATTCTATTTGTCCACTCTTTTTGGCAAGGCTCAGTCTTTCGTAGATTTCCTCGCGGACAAGCGGTTTCAATTTTTTGGAATCGCGAATTTGATTTTTAGGGAAAAATTTCAATAATTCGTCTTGAAATTTTACCGGGACACAAAAAGCTCCGACCGCAACCGGCCCAGCAATTGGTCCCCTTCCCACTTCATCAATTCCAATTAGAAATTTAATTTTAGATTGTCGCGGCTTACTCATATAGTATAATCACTCTGCATGACAAAGTTTACACATTTACACGTCCATAGTCACTACAGCTTACTGTCTGCACTTCCAAAGATTGACGAGCTCGTTGCGGCTGCAAAAAAGTCTGAAATGACGTCTCTGGCTCTTACTGACAACGGTAACATGTACGGTGCCATTGAATTTTACAAAGAATGTAAAGCTCAGGGCATCAAACCAATCATCGGCATTGACGCCTATGTCGCGGCTCGAAAGCGACAAGACAAACAAGCCGGTGTCGACAATAGACGCACACGATTGGTTTTGCTTGCCAAAAATCTTATTGGTTACAAAAATTTAATTAAACTGGTAACCGAATCGCATTTTGACGGCTTCTATTACAAGCCGAGAATCGACGCAGAACTTATCGAAAAATATTCTGAAGGTTTAGTGGCAATCGCGCCATCATTTAATAGTCAAATTTTGGAGGCGCTTAAGTCTGGCGATATTGAAAACGCCACAAAAATTGCTGACTGGTATAAAAAAATGTATGGCAACGATAATTTCTTTTTGGAAATCACTCATTTCCCCGAGGTTGAAGGACACGACAAGAGAATGGAAATGTTGATCGATTTTGCCAAACAAACTCAAACGAATATTGTAGCCTGCCACGATGTCTACTACCTTTCTGAAAAAGACAAGACAGCGCGGAATACATTAACCCTTGTAAACAGCAACGCTGAATTGAGCGAGCGGGCCGGTCAAGCTGAAAACACCGGCGATTTTTCTTTCATATCTGACAAGGACGCGCAAAAATTT
The DNA here is from genome assembly GCA_040390045.1 of Patescibacteria group bacterium. Lineage (NCBI taxonomy): Bacteria > Patescibacteria group bacterium. The sequence goes on along the minus strand of JAZJZC010000004.1, from coordinate 80,357 downwards.
TTTAAAAAGTTGCCCGAAGCCCTTGAAAACAACGCCAAGATTGCTGATATGTGCAACCTGGAAATCGAGCTCGGCAAATGGGTTTTCCCCGACTACAAAGTTGCCTCCGGAAGAACTCTTGATGAGGAGTTGAAGGCGTTAGTGTACGACGGTATCAAAACTCGAAGCATTGAAGCGACAAAAGAAGTAACTGATCGTGTTGAGTATGAATTGAAAATCATTCGCGATAAAGGCTACTCTCCATATTTTTTAGTGGTGTCTGACCTTCTTCGTCACGCCAGAAGTGAGAAAATTTTTAGTACCACGAGAGGTTCGGCCGCTGGATCGATGGTTTCCTACCTCGCCTACATTAGTACCGTAAATCCCATTGAATATAAATTGCCCTTCGAGAGATTTCTCAATCCCGAACGACCTTCTGCTCCCGATATTGACATGGACATTGCCGATTCGCGACGCGATGAACTGATTACATATGCGCGAAAAAAGTACGGCGAGGATAAAGTGGCGCAGGTGGGAACTTTTGGAACTATGATGGCGCGTGGGTCCGTGAGAGATGTGGCGCGAGCGCTCGGGCATCCGTATAGTTTGGGTGATGGTATTTCAAAAATGATCCCAATGGGTTCGCAAGGTTTTCCCATGTCAATCGATCGAGCTATGGAGTTAGTTCCTGAGCTGAAAAAAAGATACAAAAATGAACCCGAGGTCACGGAAATTATTGATTTAGCTAAAAAAATTGAGGGTTGCGCCCGACACATTTCGGTACATGCGGCTGGTGTGGTTATTTCCCCTAGACCTTTAACAGATTTTACCCCACTGCAGTTTGATCCTAAAGGCGAAGGAAAAATTATTACTCAATACGATATGTATGTTATGGAGGATGTCGGGCTTTTGAAATTCGACTTTCTTGGAATTAAAAATCTTTCCATTCTTGCTGATGCAGTTTTGCTGGCTAAAAAATTAGAAAATGTAGATATTGATATTGACACCATTCCGATTGATGACAAAAAAACTTTTGCGATGCTCGCGCTTGGAATTACCGGTGGACTTTTTCAACTCAGTGGTTCAGGTATGACTCACTATCTTAAAGATCTGCGACCTACAAGCATTCATGATATCAACGCCATGGTGGCTCTCTATCGTCCGGGTCCTATGGAATCGATCCCTCAGTATATTGAGCGAAAACATAATCCATCGCTGGTTAAATATCTCGACCCACGCATGAAAAATATTCTTTCGGCGTCGTATGGAGTTATTACCTACCAGGAAGATGTTATGTTAATCGCTATTGAACTCGCAGGATACTCGTGGCTCGAAGCAGACAAACTCCGCAAAGCCATGGGAAAGAAAATTGTCGCTGAGATGGACGCGCAAAAAGAAAAACTGTTGAAAGGTCTGGTAAAAAATGGCATGAGCGAGAAAAAGGCCGATGAACTTTGGAAACTGATCGAGCCTTTTGCTGCATACGGCTTCGGTAAGGCCCACGCTGCAAGTTACGGACGTGTGGCATATCAAACTGCCTACATGAAAGCCAACTTCCCCGCGATCTATATGTCTGCCGTACTCACCGCCGACTCGGGCGACGTTGAAAAAATTTCTGAAATTATTTCGGAATGTAAACGAATGAAAATTCCGGTATTGCCTCCATCGATTAATGAAAGCTACTCAGGTTTTACGGTGGTGAAGCTAAAAGCTGACAGCTTACAGCTTACAGCTCCTGATGCGGTAGACCGCATCAGGTTTGGGTTAACAACCATTAAAAACTTTGGAGAAGGCATTGCCGATGTCATTATTGCTGAGCGCGTGAAAAACGGTGCGTTTAAATCCCTTGGAGATTTTTTGACCCGTGTGCATGACCGAAGTCTTAACAAAAAATCAATTGAAGCCTTGATTAAATCCGGCGCACTCGACGACTTTGGCGAACGTGGGATGATGATGGCGAACATGGACAATCTTTTGCAATTCAATAAAGAAAAATCTCAAAAAATAGAAAATCAGGATTCTTTATTCGGCAACACACTAACTGTTTCGGAAAATGAAGGCTTGGTACTCACGCAAGGATCTCCTGCCACAGCATCTGAAAAATTAATTTGGGAAAAAGAGCTCCTTGGCTTATACATTTCGGGACATCCGCTTGATAAATTTAAAAATGTTTTAGAAAAAAGGGACATGAACATTGTGAAATGCAAAGCGGAAATGAAGGAAGGAATGGTCGTAGTTCTCGGCGGCATCATCGAGGAAGCCAAACCAATTTTCACTAAGAAAAACGATCAGATGATGTTCCTCCGCCTTGCTGATTTAAGCGGAACTATTGAAGCGGTGGTTTTTCCAAAAGTCTATGAAGAATTTAAAGCGCTTCTTGTTGCGGAAAAATGTGTCGCCATCAAAGGCAAAATCTCGAATCGAAATGACGAAATTAGTTTGATTGCGGAAAAAATTAAAGAGCTTAAATAACCCCAGCACCAGAGGACATACGGGCTCGCGCTTCGTACCACAAGGGTACTGCTTGTTTCCTAACTCGTTCAGAAACTCGCAAGGAAACAATGGAGCCCTACAAGGTAAGGGGACGCGCACTTCACGCTTCGTGATACCCGGAGGGGTACGCCCTGGGGTTGGTGCGGGGTTGTTATTTGCAAACCACAAAATCCTCAAAATTCGGATTTTGTGGGCAAATAACAAAAGCCGGTTCCAAAATGGAACCGGCTGATAAAATAATAACTACTCGTGCTGCAACCGATAGGGTGCCAACTGCGGAGTATAACCATCGTAGGTCGCCTTACGAACCTGCCTGCCAATATCTCGGCGATAGTACGCGCCGGAAAACTTAATAAGTTCGACGGCATGGTATGCGCGTTCATGCGCAGTTTTGAGATCGCGCGCGCATGAGCACACGCTCAGCACTCGCCCACCGTTTGTCACCAGAACTCCTCGCTCGATCGCCGTACCGGCATGGTAAACTTTGATTCCAAGAATTTTTTCTGCGCTTTCAATTCCCGTAATTTGAAAACCTTTGTTGTAGTTTCCCGGGTATCCCGCCGATACCATGACAACGTTGACCGTTGCGAGGTCCTCGTACACCTCAAGCGGCACTTCGGCAAGCCGCCCTGTCGCCGTGGCCAGCAAAAGCTCTACCATGTCAGTTTTAATTCTCGGAAGAATCGCTTGGGCTTCTGGATCTCCGAAACGGACGTTGATCTCTAAAATCTTAACGCCATCCGCGGTAACCATGAGCCCAAAAAACAACACGCCCTGAAAGACAATGCTGTCCCTCCTGCAACCCTCGAGAAATTTCGGCATGATTTCAGCCGCAATTTTTTCCAGATCAGAAGTGGTGATTGTCGGATGCGGAGAATACGTTCCCATGCCACCGGTCATGTCGCCGAGATTGTCACCGAGGAGGCGCTTATGATCTTGCGCGATGGGAAGTAACCTCCAGTTCACTCCGTCGCTCAGAATGTGCAACGAAAGTTCCTGTCCTTCCAGTAGTTCCTGGATGACAATGTTTTGACCGGCCGTGCCAAACTTACGATCCACGATCATCAACCGCAAGGCCTCCTCGACTTCTGACACGTTGTGACAAACCTTCACGCCCTTTCCGAGGCAAGGTCCCGAGGCCTTAACGACACACCGATAATCGAGTGACTCTGCGTACTCAAATGCATCGTGCATATTGCTGACAAAACATTCACCGACCGCGAAGGGTAAACCATGTCGCTCAGCAAACCGCTGAGCGTACATTTTCGACCCTTCAAGGTTGGCGCCTCGATAGCCTGGACCAAAAACGTTGAGTCCGTGAATTCGAAATGCGTCACCCAATCCGGCCATTAAATGCTCCTCGCCACCGAAGATCGTTAAATCCATCCGTTCTCTGACTGCAGTCGCAAGAAGCTCTCCGTGCTCCTCGATCGTCGGACAATAAACTAACCTACCTGTCGTCAACTTGGTTGCGGCTATTCCGGGATTTCCGTTCGCGCACCAAAGCTTACCAACGAGTGGCGACTGCGCAAGAGCATGCACCAGGGCATGCTCACGTCCACCTTTGCCAACAACAAATACGCTGAGGCTTTCATTTTTATTCATACAGTGATCCTTACTGAGTTTTGTTTACTTCGTTTCAAACCAAGTACACTTGGTATCTTTCTAAAATGAAGCTTAGCGTTTCTGTAAAAAATGTCAAAATCTAACTTTTATTGGTTCCTTACCATAAATAGTAGAATAAATTCCTATTTAACCTTTCGAGCGAATGGTTAAATGGACTCTTGAAATCTTAAACCTGTTTGGCCGCCCGATTGCCGGCAGGTAAAGCGGGCAGGTCTACACAACGTAGATATCCTGATTGTATTCTCCAGTCCCAATAAATTCCGCCTCACCTCGCACAATTTTTTCGAATGGCTGACAGGCAAAACAACCCTTCTCACCACGTGGACAATTAAATTCTTTTTTATCACGCGCCGCCTTGACCTCGCGCGCAACCTTGAGCACCGCTTCTCTGCCTTTCTCTAAATCAGGCAGGTCAACCGGCGTCGGAACATCATCGCGATCTAAATACCAATACGCTGCTCCGGCGAGCGGGCGCTTTTGGCAATGTTTCAATAGTAAATGATAAATGGGAAGTTGTAGCGAGTCACCACTTTCATCATGTTTGCCTGTTTTAAAATCAATTAAGCGAACCGAGTCAGTTTCGGGAATGTACTCAAGCCAGTCGATTTTTCCGCACAGAATAATATTGTCATCTTCTGATAAATAAAAATTTGGAGGCATGCCATTTGCGCCTGGTTTAATATGAACAGTTTTATTTGCTAGTGGCCCAGGATTTTTAATAACCCTCTCTACCATCGCTCTGCCACGAGCTTTGGCTTCTTTCTCCTCTTCTACACTTTTAAATCCACCGCGTTTTCCAGAAATTTTTTCCCATGCCTTGTCATACATTTCAAGAAGCGGCCGATTAAAACGCTCTTCAACTTTAAATTCTCCCAAACCTTCAACAATCTCGTGGACAATCTGGCCGAGCGCCAGCGCGGGATTAATAATATTTATTTTCTTGCCAGTTTTCGGATGCTTAAAAACATTATGCAAATAATAGGCTCGCGGGCATTTCAAAAAATCCCCCATTGAGGAATGCGAAACCCAAACGGCGCTGTACTTATCTTTAGTTGGCATAATAGTACCCGTACCAAATCAAAAACGAAGTTATGACAATTGCTCCAAAAACAAATCCGGCCAACACATGATGATTGTGACGGTTTTCTTTTCTTTGTGCTACTAATTTATGGTGCGGTGCGCCAAGTGGAAATGGGTTTTGTTTAATGACAATGGGTTTCGGTTCATCGGGAACTTCCTCATCAGACTCAGCAAGTTCCACGGGAGTCGGAACTGCCGCAGCTACAGATGGCGCTGGCCTTTTCAAAAATTCCAATCCCCTTGCAATTTCATCTTCGTCCCATCGTAACGCACGCAAAATAACTTTCACGGTCTCAGGTCTCAATCCCGGTTTCGAATCCCGAATTTGGAGTAGGTAATCAATTTTATCTTCGGAGAGCATTTGATAATTATAGCAGAACAACAGAAAATTTTATGCACAGAGAAAAAATTGACACGGCTTTTCCATAATGCTTGAATTGACGCAGAGTTAGACAGCCGAATGCATTGACGCACCGGCCTTGAAACGAAACTGCAACCAGTAGAACTTATGCACCCACGATACGCCCGAAACCCTGTTATAAAAGAAATCTGGACGGATGAAAACAAATTACGGCTTTGGCAAGCAACCGAACTGGCAGTGATCGACGCTCGAGGAACCTGCGGAGAAATTCTGCGCGAAGAAGCAGAGACGATCCGTCAAATGCTTGAGAGTATTCCTATCGATCTTGAGTGGTGGAAAAAGAAAGATACCGAAGTCGGGCACGATCTGATCGCCTTCGTTGAGGAAAGACAACGGCACTTACACTCGACACTAAAGCGGTATTTTCACGGAAAAATGACTTCCTATGATACTGAGGAACCGGCCTTTGCCAAAATGCTTTTGGCTTCTCTCGGAGAAGTTGAAAAGTTGGCCGGCATTCTAATTGATGTGTTGATCAAGCAGGCTGAGCACCATCGCTTCACAGTCATGCTTGGCGAAACTCATGGTCAGTGGGCGGAACTCCAGACTTTTGGAAAACGTGTCGCCACGTGGCTCAAGGCCATCTTGATTAGCGTTGAGAATTTGAAACGCGCCAAAAGCGGTCTCGACCGCTCAAAGCTCTCCGGAGCTATAGGCAACTCACCCGACCTTTCGGATGAGATTCAAAGAGTGGCACTCGCGAGTTTGGGTTTCCTGCCATTTTACGGCGCTACTCAAATCATTCCTCGCGAAGTCTACGCGCCGGTTGCTTCCGCACTTGGACAACTGGTTGCGACGATCGTAAAAATCGCCACCGACATCCGTCTCAACGCTCGAAGTGGGAGGACTCTGATGCGTGAGCCATTTGGCAAAAGTCAGCGCGGTTCTTCTCGTATGCCGCACAAACGCAACACGATCACTCTCGAGCAAATGGGGGGCATGCTTCGCATGGCCGAAGGTTACGTTCAGATGATTGTACAAAACATCCAGACCTGGCATGAACGAGGTATCGAGCAGTCTTGCGTCGAACGCGTGGCCTGGCCGGATTTGTTTTTTGTCACCACACACACGCTGACGCAAATGACCAAAGTGCTGGAAAATCTTCAGGTCTATCCGGATCAGATGCTGTGCGAAGTTCTCGACTGCGCGGGGGTGTACGCCGCCAGCAAAGTTGCAGACTTTTTGGAAGAGGTCGGCCTTGAATGCGGCCTCAGTCCAGGCGCTGGCTATTCCATTGTCCAGTTGGCGGCTTTTGGTGTGTTGGAGCCAAACGCCGTGACTAAACTCATTCGCACAAATGAGTGTACATCCTACGCAGAGGCTCAGGAGGCGGCAGCTCATGTCGCCAAGTGGCGAACCCCGACAACATCGATTCAGGATCATATTCCAAGATGTATTCTGCGACCTTCCGAAGAGTTGGCGTTTACTACCGTCCAAACTGATACTTGGAACTCGGCCCTTGGAAAAATTTTCTGTCTGGCTAACACAAAGGCACGATGGGAAGAAATTTTCAGTTTCTCGTATAACCTCAGGGGTGAAGCGATCCAAATCGATAACGTCCTTGCAAAAGCGCGTTCGTTCCGCTGACGCAGCGTATCACCTAATCCCGCCAACGCTTTGCGTCGGCGGTTTTTTTAATTAAATTTTAAGATTGACAACTCCTCCTATCTTTGTAGTATTGAACCCGATTGGGATATTCTCTCAACAACCTAAACGGCCAAGCCGACGAGTGTCGGTATGGAAGCGTTTGGATTCACCAGTACACATAAAATCTATGACAACATTAGATATGTTGGACATCGGCTATTTTACAGCCAGTGTTCAAACACCACCGGGTACCAACTCGGATATGTTTATCCGCGACCCACGAAAGGCGTCGATGATAGCGGCAACCAAACACCTCGTGCATGCGCGAAAAACCGGAGTTACCGTCTTGGAACTCGGTTGTGCACTTGCGCCAGCAGATGCCAATGTCCCGCCTGAAAGCATGGCGGATCCGGTTGCAAAACACACTCCCATTCGAACGTTCCGTGATGGAAGCGGCGAGGAGATTCTCAAGGATGACATTAAGCGACTTGAGGACGCTGCGCAAGGTAAGGTTAAAATCGGCAGCCTCGGAGCATTCGACAACCTGCTCGACCTTAATCTTGAAAACCGCCTTCAAAATATCGAACATCTTCGGCGAGCGATTCGCACTGCCGGCGCACTCAAAAAAGCTGGCCTTGGTACGAAGGGCGTTACGATTTTCATCGGACGCGATCTTAACCTGACCATCGAGCAAAATATGCGTCTGGCAGGGAGGGTTTTGATTCCGCTCGTTCGATACGCCAAGGCACACCGGGTAAAACTCTTCATTGAAAATTGCCCAATGTGCGGCTGGTCGAGTCGGGAAGTTTTCACCCAAAACATCGCGAACAATCCGCTTCACTGGATCATCATCGCGCGTATGGTCGAGGCGGCCGGACTAAAAGGATGGTGCTTCCTCAACTACGACGCTAGCCACGACATCCTGCAGGGAATGCGGCCCGAGTGGTCATTTCTCGTCCTCAAGATGGCCGGTTACGAATGGTTTATTGGTCGCTTTCACGGAAAAGATCTCAGTCGGCAGGATGGCTTGATTGCCATGAGTGGCTTCCTTGGCCAGAGAATCGCTGGTGATAGCGGGTGGTCAAAAATGAACGGCGACCAGCCCGCGCCCGGAGCCACTCAACATAACTCGCTGGCAATTGCTGACGGTAAACAAGTTGATTGGCTTGGTGGGCATATTGCGATACGGGAGTACCTTTCGCTCGTGCCATCGGAAACCACCTTCAGCGTGGAGTTTGAACAATCGGAGTTTCGGAAGGTTAGCAATTTCCGAAGCCAACAGGAGCATTGGGATGTATCGATGATAATGCTTGGTGGCGCCATCCAGTTCATGCGAGGCATTGAGCTTGCAGCGGCGGCCAATTGGGCACTTCGAAAGACCTTGCTTGATCACAACAGCATTGAACATCCCAAAACCTGGTCCTGGCAACCGGTCAACCGCGTCAGCGAACGTGCCTTGGTTGGCGCGGAAAGAGTTATCCAGCAGGCCTTGAGTTGGAAGTTGCCGGAATTACCTGAAACCAGTGACCTCGTGCTATGCGAGTGAGCAGGAAAAAGAATTCGCACCACACTGCAAAGTGTGGTTTTTATTTGCTTGATCTTACAGCCTTCGGATGTTTCGCGCTCCATGCGTAAAATGCAACGGCGGCGGAGACACCAGCGTTCAATGATTCGCAATTTGGACTAATGGGAATGGAAATTAATTTATCACAGAGCTCGCGAGTTTTTTCGCGAATGCCTTCTGACTCGTTGCCAAGTACAAAAATTGTCGGTAATTCAAATTCCTCCTTCGGCATAGTGTATTTTGCTCCACCTTCAAGACCGTACACGGCAAATCCCCTATCCTTCAATTCACGTAAACTGGTATTAACATTGCTCACTGAGACCAACGGAATTCTGAAAACCATTCCTGCCGAAACTTTTACCACCGAACCGGTGATCTGAGCTTGATTGTGTTCAGGAATTAAAACGGCAGAAATTCCAAAGGCGGCAGCACTGCGAATCACCGCGCCGACATTTTGTGGGTCGGAAAGTTCACCTAAAAGAATCAGCGAGGTGTCGGGAGTAATTTTTAAATTTTCAGCAAATTGTGTGAACGGTTGGATCAGTCTGTCAAAAGAAAGCACGCCAATAATTCCCTGGTGAGCCGCTTGTGAATCAACTTCTTTTGGTAATTTATTTGGTAACAAAACTGAGGTGGCGAGACCAAGCTTTTTGACCTGCGCTCGAATAGCAGAATCATCAAATGTAGAAGTCATGAAAATTTCTTCAATAACCTTTGGAGTGTTCGTCAAGGCTTCGGCTAAGGCGTGTTTGCCGTAAATGTAAATTTTGTTGTGATGCGCTGGTGCCATAATTTTGACAGTATAGCCGAAATTGAGAAATGATGCGAGAAGTGCATCTTTGTTGTAGTATACGGCTATGAAAAGAAAGAGATTTGCGGGCAAAGGACAAGACTTTTGGAATAAGGAATATAAAACCGGAACACACCTGGCGATTTCAACTAATCCAAGTGAAGACCTACAAAAATTCGCCCGCTGGCTAGAGCGCGAGCACGGTAGAGAATTTTTGAATCAAACCTCCACGGTTCTTGACCTAGGATGTGGCAACGGGCGCAATTTAATTTTTCTTGCTCAAAATTATGGTTTGAAAGGTTTGGGTTTGGACATTTCTCGTGAAGCCGTTGAGCAGGCAAAAAAATTGAGCACTGATTTAAATTTGGAATATAAAGTTGGTTCAATTAGTGATGTCCTTCCTGTCCCCGACCGATCTCAATCCTTCGTTCTCGACATGATGACTTCACATTTTTTGAATCAGGAACAACGAAAAAAATTAATTTCTGAAATTGATCGAGTGCTCCGACCTGGTGGTTGGTTATTTTTAAAAACTTTTCTTCGAGATGACGATGTAAATGCCGAGCGACTACTTAAGGAAAATCCCGCTGAGGAAAAAGGCTCCTACATTCATCCAAAAATTGGCCAAGCCGAACACGTCTTCACCGAAGCTGAAATTGAGGCCTCACTTTCGGAATTTTTCACTATTGAAAAAGTAACTAAATCCCACGGCCATCTTCGCCAAGGCCATGCGTTTAAGAGACGGAGTATTTCGGTTTACGCTCAGAAAAAAATTAATTAGTATTTCCATTTGCGAATTTCATATATTTTGTGATAAGGTTTTGCGAGCAAACACAGCACACACGAAATTATGAAAACCGCAGTTTGGGAAGACCTCCTTCTTGCACTAAGCACACTCGAGGGTGCCGGCAAAAGCACCACCATTCAACACGAACACAGCGCTTTTTGGGTACATGATTCTCTCAAGGCGGATCTCGCCTGTTATGAAAAACTGGGCTACACCGTGCTTAAGACAACCGACGAGATCGCCTGGATCCAAAGGGATAATTCTCGAATTGAACTTATTCCAAGGAACACTCAGGAGCATGAAGCATGGGCGACGTCTACCGCAACAGGCTTCGGAAATCTTTACGCCCACCTCACCGAGGATCTTTCGGAGGATTGCAGCGCCTTCGAGCAAGTTACCGAGCTCAAAGACACGAGGGACCTAAAACACTGCATGTTCCGGCACAGGGCAACGGGGCAGGTTGTCCAAATCATTTGGAGACTTTTCCCCATCTATAAGTTCGTGTTCAATTGACCTTTTCGAGTGAGCCCGCAAAATTTTTCGGAAAAATTTTGCGGGCTTTTTACTTTTGTTTACTAAACCCTAACCCCTAAAACCTTCCCCTCCTTTCACTTCACCCTACACCTTGTATTGAGCGCCGCTAAATCCGCTTTAGTTAAAGCCAAACTCGAACCATTATTTAATTTATACATAATGGCTTCGGGATCATTCACATGATCAAGACCAAGCGCGTGTCCAAGCTCGTGCGCCAAAACTCTCACTAGTTTATTTCGGCTACTAAATTCGTAAATATCAATTTCCGATCCGGCCGCACTGCTTTGATACAAACCTTCCTCAAATGTTTCGCCTCTCGTTGCTCCAACTGTATTGTATTGATCAACGGTTAAATTGAGACTAGCGCCGAGCCTGTTGATTGTGAGCACCAAAGAGTTAATTTGGTTGACCAATTCATTAACCGCGTTTTGCATCACCTGAAGTTGCGCTGATTGATTTTGTAAGGATACGCGAGTTGCCTGAAGCTTATCGTATTCAGATTTCGGCGCACCGCCTTTTGCATTCCACATTGAAACTTCCTGGTGATATTCATCGGCATTAGTTTCATAGGCACTAACTGCCGCGTCAAATGCATCTTTCTTAGTCTGATACTGAGATTTTAAAGTTGCTAACTTGGCAACCAAATCGTCATAGGAAGCCTTGTTGTTTTTTACAACAACATCGAGTGTGCTTAAATTGGCCGTGGTTTGTTGGCGGTAATCGTAAATTAAATTTACTTTGAGTACTCCTCCTTCTGGCGCATAGGTAAATAATTGTCGGCCGAAAGGTTTTTCCCAAATGGCCTCAGCATCTGCCATGGCGCTTAAAAAATAGGTTTTAGAAATTCCAAACTTGGTACTGAAGCTATCGAGCTTGTAGGCAATTGGAGAGGAACAAGGCGTGAAGTAATTTCTAATTTGGGAAAAAAGGAAATTAAAATTTTCCACTGATCGCTCGTATATTGGGGTTACAATCGGGCCAATGGTTTTTTCAATCGGTGCGCGAAAAACATACCCCATGCCAGCAATGACAACTCCGACCATCAAAATTTTCAAATAACGATTCATAAAAGAATTATTAGTTGAAGGCAAAATTAACGTATTCCCGTATCGCATGAAATTGAAACTGAAACTTCTTTGCCTGCATTCACGGTGACACCTTGCGAAGCGCATCGTGGATAGACTTCACCACCTTTGGTTTCAAGATTGTAATCACCCCCCGGTAGACTCATCGTAAACGTACCATCGGCATTTGATTTGGCAGACGCTACTAACTCAGAGCCGTCAGGAAGAAAAGCCTGGATTGTTGTTTGGTAAGGCTTGGGCGCACACGCGGGATCTGGTGGAAATTTTTCAACAGGGCATGTGGGTGAAAGAGTTACTTTTCCAGAAATTTTTCCAGTTTGAGATGTGGGATTTTGTTTTTGTTTTTCAACTAAAAAAGTCACTGCGTAATCCTTGTTGGTAATGGTTTTGGTGCTAATTTTCCCGGGCAACACTGCGATCAAGGAAATTAAATAACTACCATACAACTGCTGCTTAGCATTCAATGAAAAAACAGCGGATTCGGTGCTATCCGGCAAGGTGAGAAGGGTCTCGAGTCTAACCGTCCCCGCCTGAATACATTGCACGTCACTGGGACAGCGACTATCTTCCAAAACTTTATTAATTTTAATAGTGAGATCGTCAATTTTTTTACTCTCTCCAACACCTAGGGTTAATTCACCCTTTGTAAAATTGCCAGATGTTGTTACAGGACATTTTGCAAACTCACATTTTGGTCCGGAACGGCCAACGTAGCTACCATCGGGACATAGTTTGGCTTCCATCGTACACATGACTGGTTCGGGATTAGTTGCCTGCCATAAGGAACCTCTCTGCCAGAGAAAAATTCCAGCTCCAGCTACTACAAGAATAAAAAGTATTATTATGATGATTTTCTTCATGGTTTTATTATAGCAAATTCTAAAAAGAATGCCCCGCGCCAGAGGCGCGGGGCATTCTTTTTGTTAAACATTCATCTTCATGTCTAACCTACTACTATCTAATTTACTATTTAGTAGTTTGATCGGCGATCATCACCACCACTTCGCTCTCCTCTATCAAATCCGCCACTTCGTCGTGGAGGTTTATCTGACATAGGGCGAGCTTCGTTGACAGTCAATGTGCGACCATCGAGCTCAGTTCCGTGCATAGTTGCAACTGCTTTTTCAGCATCTGCATCTTCCATTTCAACGAAACCAAAACCTCGTGAGCGTCCTGTCATTTTGTCGATGATAACGTTTGCTGAAACCACAGTTCCAACCTTTGAAAAGGCGGCCTTCAAACTATCTGCTGTTGCACCATACGACAAATTTCCTACGTATAACTTTTTTGCCATGTTGAGAAATTTTCCTTTTAATAATCTAGAACACTAGGTTCTATCTATCGTCCGACCCCCGTTCTCAACATGTGCCTTAAAGTTAAAACTTCAGAATCAACTTGAGAAACTTAACGACACAAATACTATATATTATTTTTTTAAAAATGCAACGCTCGTAAATTCTTACTTCGCGGGCTTCACAATATCCACCTTAATTTTATTGGGTCCAGGAGGAAACGTACTTTTCCAAAAAGGGCGGATCACGGCGTTCGCCTTGGCAATAGCTGAGTTGGTGCTTATGACTTGAGCGAGTTCAGACTTATCTTTATCTATCAATTGTGAAGAAATTTTACTTGCGTCAATCTGCCAAACAATTTGGGTATCACCTTTAAGCTTAAATACTAGGGAGTCCGCGCTGGAAGCATCGTTATCAAGTTGGAAACTCAAGCTCTCCACTCCAATTGCATCTACCACAGAGCCATCAAAGTTATCAACGGTCTTTTTTGCTACAGCCTTCGAAATATCGGGCTTACTAAAAATGTACGCGGTAAATTTTGCTCTTTCTTTAATCGTCACGTTGTTTTGATTTGCATCATTGGCAGAAGCCACAGGTTCAAATTCTATTCGATAGGCTTGCGGATAAAAAATTAAATCTCCCACTGCATAATCCTTTGCTTCTGCAAGTACTCCATCGAGCAATTGTTTATCGAGTGTAGTTCTTGTTTCAAGATCCTTGGCCTCTGAGATTGTCTTTTCATTTCCTGCCTGGCCACCGGTCATCGGAGTTTTTGATTTGGCGTAAAAATTTAAATAGCGTTCATAATTGGTTTTAAATCCGGGCACTGTAAAATCGCTCAAACCAATATTGTATTCTTCGCCAGCAGATTCAGCTGTAACCACAGCTTCAATACTGCCGGGAACGGTTTTGCCATCAATCACGGTTTTGCCGGGTATGGTGATCGAATCTTGAATTTTATATATCAAACCTTTTGGTGTTTCAAAACGAGTATTTTTAACCAGCCTCTGAGAAGCGGTGCTAAAGGAGTTGTAAATAATTATTTTTCCGGTGGCGCGGGTTTCAACAAATTGTTCTGCGTCTGCTGGCACCGAAAGTTCTTTTTCGCGAACCAAAGAAAATACCGTGTAGCCCAAATCGCCCACGATTGGCTTGCTACTTGCGGTCAAATTTAAATTAATAGACTCTGCTTTCGATTTGGGAGTAAGCGTAACGGTTGCACTATAAAAAGTGTTACTGATAACCACAATCAAAATGGCCACTGAAATAATACCGATGGCCCACAAAATCCATTTTGAAATTGAACCTTTTTTAGGAGCTTCCTCTTCTTCATATGAATCATCTTCCTCCGGCGGTGTCTCACGATGCGAGTGTCTCGGCACTTCCTCAAGGTTGGAATAGTGATTGGGACGTTCGTCGATTGGAATATCGCGAATGCTTCGTCGCCTTCCTGCTGGAACTACATCTTGTACAATATTTTTTGGCATGAGTACGTTTAAATAAACTTAAAACTTTTCCTAATTCTACCACAACTGCGCAGCTTAAAAGAGTTTTCCCCAGTTATTTTGACCTCATTAAAAAATCAGCTTCCATGGATAAAGAAATATCACCAGAAATAGGCTGCAAGGCACCTTTAAATGCATTTCCAAACTCGCCCATGGTTTTAACATCAAATGGCAGAGAAGTAAGCGTCAATTTGCTCGAATCGGCAGATTTCAAAAAATTCTCAAAGACAGAAATAAAAGGGCTGTCTTCAAATAAGAAAACAATGTTGGGCAAAAAAGCTTCAGAAGAAAAACTAGAGATTGATGTGATGAAGGATTCCAACCAAGAACTTTTCATCTCTTCGATTGCTTTTTCAACTTTTTTTCCATCGGGAGTACTAATTTTTCTGTCTCGATGTAACGTATACAACCCCTCCAAACTACATTTTGGATGTCCCTCGCAAATTCTACCAAGGGTTTTAAGCAAGCCGTTGTGTCCAAGCGGAAAGCTCAATTGCTCTGCAATCACACCGGCTTTAATAACCGTAATATCGGTAATTTCTCCACCAACTGATACCAACAGAAAATTCTCAATGGCTGGAAAAAAATCTCTAATTGCTGCGTAGGCGATCAGCGAAAAGGAATGCCACTCAAATTTTTGGTGCGAAAAATGCTTCAGAACTGTTTGCTCAATTTTTTTAATAACATGTTTTGATGAAAAACTTAGACAAATAAGAAGCTCAAGCGAGCTGGCGTTCTTACCATAGGGATTCGAAGTGGCGTACCCATTTAACTGAATTTTAATAATTTTCTTTTCCAAAATTTCAATACCCGCTTCGTGATGCTTGGTCACCTGATGTGCGTCCTCAAAATCTTTTTCCTCTTTCAAAATTAAACTTTCAATAAGGCCTTGAGTGACAACACTGGGCTTAGCGCTTGAAAATGTAATGGTTTTGCATTCGGAAATGTGCCACGGCGAGGAAATGACTATCGAGATTTTCTGTATCGAATATTTTGTCGACGTGCCTGAAGAAAAATGTCGCAGACCATACTTTTCGAGGTGCACGAGCACAAGGTCGAGCGAACGAGTAGTAGCGTTAAGTAAACTTTCTCCCGTTAACACGCCTTGCTGAGTGATAGATTCGCGAGCAGAATACAAGAGAGTCGCGTGACCATTTTGGCCGCGCTCAAAAATACCGCCACCGACAGTGTTGTTGCCAATGTCCAAGATAATTTCAACCGGTTTGGTTGTTTTTTTTGAAAAGTTCAAAAAACCCATGGGGAAATTATAGCACGGGGAGCATGAAGCATGGAACACACAGCATGGAGCATTAGAGATAGAGAATATTGCTTGACTTCACTCAGTGATTACAGATATTCTTGAAATAGTAGTGCAGTACAAACACCCATCGAAAGACATATGCTATGAGCGACAATTTATTAGTTGATGCGCTACATACAGCAAATTTACTTAGAGGCCTGCGCACAGCGGAGCAGCGTGGCCATAAAGTGGTTTTGTACCCGCGTAATCCGCGAGGGGATGTCTTGTCAGGAAGTATTGGCAAGGTAGACCGAGACACAGTGGTGATCGGGGACAAATCGGTCGACCCAGATGATGTAAAATTTTTGGAAATACCCGATTTGCCAATGGGCTATTTTTCATCGAGCCGCAGATAATATTTCTGCGGTTTTTTCTTTAGTGATACTTATCAACTGAGCCACATACATTAATAACACCCGGCCGTGTGTTATTAATGTATGTGAGGAATTTATAAATTTGTGAAGAAATGTGCAACACCCGGTGTTGCACATAAATGAGCCGGTAAAGGCTGAGTTTGGCTAACTAATCACCGCCTTAATTCTCCGAACTCCAGCTGAAACTGCCTCTTCTTTAACAATTTTAAAATGTCCGATTTCTGAGGTGTTTTTGACGTGTGGGCCACCGCAAAATTCTTTGGAATATGCTGATTGTAAATCGTTACCGATAAAATAAATCGAAATTTCCTCTCCGTATTTTTCGCCAAAGAAATGTCGCGCACCAACTTTCTCAGCCTCGGTACGAGGCAAAATAACATTACCTACTGGCATTGCTTCTGTAATTTTTTTGTTTACAATATCTTCCACTCGTTTTTTTTCTTCATCAGTCATTTTCGTATCATGTGAAAAATCAAATCGTAGTCGCTCTGGCGTAATGTTACTTCCCTTTTGATTGGCATTTTCTCCGAGCACGTCGTGCAAAGCCTGATGAAGTAAGTGCGTCGCTGTATGATATTTTACAACTGTTGGATTCCCCGCGTCGGCCAAGCCGCCTTTAAATTTTTGCTCAGCACCAGAGCGTGAAAGTTCCTGATGTTTTTTAAATTCTTCATTAAATTTTTCTATGTCAATCACAACACCTTTTTCCTGTGCCAACTCCATCGTCAGTTCAATTGGAAATCCATAACTTGAAAAAAGTGTAAAAGGATCCGTTCCTTTTTCAAATTCTTTCAAACCTCGATCAAGCGTGGTTCTAAATTTCTGCTCTTCCTTATCAATTTCAGTTTTTATTATCTCTTTTCGTTCAAGCAGTTCTGGATACACCTCCTTGTATTTTTCAATAACCGTTTCCGCAATCCAGAAAAGTGAACCGTGCTTCATTGAAAGTTTGTCTGCATGTCTAACTGCTCGGCGTAACAACCTTCTTAGGATATACCCCTGCTCGGTATTTGACGGAACAACTCCGTCTCCAATCATAAACACCGAGGTTCGGATGTGATCTGCTACAATTCTTTTTGATTTGATTAAGGTTTGATCCTTCGTAGAGGTAAATTCATCGATCTTGTCCATGAGCGGCTGAAATAGATCCGTGGCAAAAACGTTATCCCTCTTTTGAATGGCCATGACCAGCCGTTCGAGACCCGAACCTGTATCAACATTTTTGGCAGAAAGTTTTCCAGTTACTTTTCCATCCTTTTTAACAAATTCCATGAACACATCGTTCCAGATTTCCACCACTTTTTGCTCACTATCAGCGCGCAAATATTCCTCCTTGGTCATATCGCCAATTCCCTCTTCAGTAATATCATAAAACATTTCTGTATCTGGGCCACAGGGACCATCCGCTCCTGCGTCCCACCAATTTGGCTCTTTCTTTCCGTTCCACGTTAAAAAATATATTCGATTCTCAGGAATATACTTTTTCCAAATTTCAAAACTCTCCATGTCTTTCGGCGCGTCATCATTTCCTCCAAAAACCGTTACATACAACCTCTTTGGATCCAACCCAAATCCTTCCTCTTTAGAGGTTAAAAGTTCATAACTCCATTTAATAGCATCTTCTTTAAAATAGTCCCCGAGTGACCAATTACCAAGCATTTCAAAAAAAGTATCGTGCGTGTTGTCTCCAACTTCATCGATATCTTGAGTGCGAACACATTTTTGAACATTAACCAAACGAGTACCTTTAGAATGCTTTTTTCCTAAAAGATAGGGCACCAAGGGTTGCATCCCTGCAGTATTAAAAAGCACAGAAGGATCATTTTCAGGCACAAGCGATGCCGACGGAATCACAGCGTGACCACGTTTCTCAAAAAATTTTAGAAATTTCTGGCGGATTTCGCTGGAAGTCATCATGGTGGCAATTATACAGAATTCAGCAAATTTCTCAAAACTCATAAAAAGAAAAGCCCCGCGACGCAGTCGCGGGGCACGAAAAAAAATTAACTCAAAGTTTCCGAGAAATAACCGTATTGCCTGACCAACCATTCCATGGGTAGTGCATAACTGCGAGATAATACTCTTTCGGCTTTCGATTGCTTGCTGGAAAGGTTTCCCCTCCTCCGTCTGAGGTGAAAAAGCAGCCAACAAAATTTGCGGCCGCCACCGTAGTAACCGACCTAGAAACAGGGACACGGTGACTGAACTGACTGATCACGTTGGTGTCCTCGTCAACTTTTTCGCTGTAGCCGACGATGTATAGATGCGAGATCATGGCCTCCAGAACAAGTGCGGGTGAAGCATACTGGAAGGCCGGTTCGATCGAGTCTATTACCTCCAGGGTTTCTTCCCGGGTAATATTTCGCCCATGCGACTCTTCATTCCAGCGAATCTTGTCCTGGTATTGAAGTGGACGAATGAGGTGGTAGCCAGCTTGTGCTGGCTCATATTCCTTTTCCCATTTTTTAATTTGTGGCAGCACTTTCTCCGTCATCAGTCGATGGGAAATAAGAGGATGCTGGCAGATTTTTTCGTACATTTCCATCAGAGGAAGTCCCAGGATAAACACGAGCCGTTCCGGCGCAGCCATAATCATGTCGCACGGAAGAGCAAAACTCTTCATTTGCAGAGTAGCCTTCCGCCTCTCCCACAAACCTGTGACTTGATCTGCAATATGCATCCTCGATTCACCGAGGACATCGAATGCTCTAGCCTCCATTTCTGTAAGAGACCATCCACCACAACGAATCATCCGCGCGACACGTTCAAGTCGATCCCTATCTTTCAGAAGTAAACCTAAATGACCGGCTTCGACTTTGTTCCTTCCAAGTGCATCTAGGACCGGCGATGTCAGGTTGTGTCCCACATGATAGGGATTCCATCTGTGCATGCCGTGACCATCTTCCACACTGCTAAGACTACCCTTTGCATGTAGCATAGGTTGATCCTTTCAATTCTGCGTTTCGCTTTGGCTACGTCTGACACAAGGCCAGCTTCGCCGTGAGTTGGTTGTCTCGACAATTGCTTGCAAAGAACAGACCGAGTTTCAACATACAGCATTTTAAAAAAGCGTCAAATAATGATTGTTATTCGCCCATTCGTACGAATGTGCGAATGGCATTTCGACACCCGTCAACCTGCCACGTCGACGTGGCAGGTTGACGGGTAGCGGGCAAAAGAAAAAACCGAGATGCGCTGGGCAACTCGGCTGGAAAAAATAAAAGAACTCCTTACGACTTCGGCGGAAACACTGGCACCTCTGCCATCGTCTTCGCCACGCGGGCGAGGCGGCAGAAAAGTTCGAACTTTTCTGCGTCACCCAATTCCTGCTCGGCGAAGGCGTAGGCCTCACGCCAAACTTTCGGAGCATCCACTTTATTCACGACCGAATTTTCGATGGCCAGTAGGAGTAGACTAGCTTTTCGCCGACGCCCAACTATCCCCTCATCTCCATATACCTTTACCTGCCTGAGCAAGTAATCCGCTTTTAGATCGGTATAACCGAAACCAAAAAGACGGATGTAGCTCTCGATCACATTTGGAACTCCGGTAGTTGTCGAAGCCATCAAATTACTGCATCGGACAGCATACTTCGGATCGCGGGTCGCACCAAAAAGCCTCACCAAAACTTCAATCCTGTCAGCAAGGCAGAGTTGTTCCGGCGCGGCATCAACCCAGCCCAGGACCTCCTGGTTGATGGCTTTAATTTCCGGTTGCAAATCTTTCTGACCACTGTAATCCGCAATCTCTGCAAGGGCAATGAGCGCGTGCAATCCCGCGTTTATAAGCGGGCGGTTTGCTTCCTTCTCGTGGTCCAAGTCCAGAAATAATTCCGCGGCAGATCGCGCGGCGGAAAAATCTGCTGGTAATTGAGTCACTCGAAAAAGCGAATTGAATGCCCATGGCCGTAAGGGACAGTATTTAGGCATTGAATCAGCACCAAGACCGGCAAAATCCCACTCATCTTTGCCACGTCGAAGCCTCGCCTCAATATTCAAAAGCCAGGCTTCCATCGTCAGGAGACTTCCAGGAAGTTCCCGGTAAGCCCGTGCAAGAGCTCCTTGTGCCTCCATCATATGAACGTAATCGTTTTTCGCGTGTGGCGCTCGTGCAACAAGAGCCGATGCGAGAGCAAGGGCGTCAGGGAACTCGATCCGCGGATGCACCGAGAATTCAATACCAAGTTCAGCCTTCAATCCACAAACGCGGGCCAACTGTTCCTGACCCAAAACATTTCGGGCTTTCACTGCATCCTCCAATTTAGTGATTAAACTGCCACATTTTGCCTCATTGTTCCAGACCTCTTTGGACACGGAAGCCTCCAACTGTCCCAGCTTGGGACCACGGTCATCAACGGCCGCGAGGGCAATGGTAAACGCTATGGAAACGGTCCGGCCAACTTCATCGTCTGGGTAAAAGGCGGCTTCGGCTTTCTCGGCAAACTTCGCCAAGTCCTGAGTACGCAACTGACCCGACTCTAACAGCCGGGCTATTCTGACACCGTGTGTGATTGCAGATGTTCTCATGTCAACGATCCCTTCGTGTGTCTCTTGGAGGTTATGGGCGGAATTCACCGAGGTGAATCCCTAGCAACCCGGCCTTGCCCGCAAGACAACAATTTGAGACTAGCACCTTTTCTAGCGGGATTCAACGCAAATCAACCTTAGACTTTTAGAGTAAGATTTTTTCGATTCCAAGCTTTTCAGCCTGCTCGTATTCCCACTTGGCTCCAGTAGAAGTTTCCCAACCAGGCACAAAGAAAATTTTGGTAATTTTTCCAGTTTGAAAAAGCGGAAGGTAAAAATGATCAAGTATCGGTGTGTAGTATTCCTTCGAATTTTTAGAAAATTCCTTAAATTTATTTTCAAACGGCAATTGATTAAAAATGTGCACACCCTTTTTCTCTAAAGCGGCAATATTTCGTGCCATCACCTCTAAATTTTTTTCAATTGATCCAAGTCCCCCCGTTGAAATCGGTCCTGAGACTAAAGCCACTGGTTCGGGAATTGAGTTCAGGATTTCACTAGCCACAACAAAAAGCTCTGAAAAAACTTCCGCTTTTTCGACGTCCTCGTAATTTTTTGCTGTCCAGTATTTTGCCATGTGATTATTTTTTTCGGTTTTTACGATACGCGTTTCTAATTTTTAAATATTTTTCCGTGGCAGACGTATCATTTTCACCGTACTTGCGCACCAATCGCACAGGATATTTTTTACCAGCGATAACCAATTTGTCTCTCACGATTTTCTCAGGATCCAATCCTAAAATTGTGGCCATATGCATGCAGTAAATTAAAACGTCGGCCAGTTCACATTTCAAATCAAAAAATTTCTGCTTGTCGTTTTTAACATCAGCCGCTCTAGGACTTGACCACTGAAAAAGTTCAAGAAGTTCCGCCGCTTCAATTGAGATCGACTTCGCCACATCTGCTGGTAGTTGGTTTTCCCAACCCCGAGCTTCTACAAATTTTTTCACTAATTTCTGAGCAACAATCATAGACTGAAAGTATATCCTTCCTTCCTGAGAATTTCGATTTTTCTTTTTGTACCACCGCGATTGTATCCTGCGAAACTACCGTCACTTCGGATGACACGGTGACATGGAATGGCTAAGTCTAAATTTGTTCGCAACACGGCGCCCACGGCACGGGATGCATTTGTATTACCCGCGCGACGAGCAACCTCCTTGTAGGTCAAAACTTTTCCTTTGGGAATTTTTCGAACTATTAAAAAAACTTTTTCTTTGAAAGATATATTTTTCATTGCGTTGTAATTTGATTTTCCCCATGAGTTAAAACTGGTTCTCCATGCTTGAAAACGCTTTTTGTTTTTGTACTATACTGTGCATTAAATCTAAAACTACCCCCGCTACTCTGACTAGCGTGAAGGCTCCGCAAACCCGTAGGTGTTTTCGGAGCCACCACCTTCGCTCCAAATTTTCTTGATAATTCTTGCCCAATTCCCTTATCCGCACCTGTCGAACATGAATCTAGAATTATTGTGGGATTCTCATCAAGATACCCGCCAGCTTTCGTTGATACTTTTCTCGACAAATCTTCTGTATACAAAGTATGCTTCTTTCCTCCTCCGCCAAACTGAATAGAATTTTCTGTACCATGACCTCCAAGAATCAGCAAAGAAATTTTATGGCCACTTCCGTCTGTTGGATTATACAGCCCATCGAATTTTTGCAACGCTCGCACGACATCAATCTTTCCTTCACATTCAGCAACGCGGAGACTAAACTCACCCTTTAGATCCGCGTAAAACGCCTTAATCGTAAGAGCGTCCTGATAAAAAGCGCCATTATGATCATTGCGAGGATAAATAATAACACCATACGGATTTTTTTGACTATCAAATTCTCTGCGTTGATCCAAAAGTAATTCCGCAGGATAACGCCCAAAATCAGCAATGTTAAACTCGTCATATAAAAACCTACAGGTTCCTGGATTCTTGGCTTCAACTTCACGAATCACATCCAGATTGCGATAAATAACTGTGCTAAAAAGCATTCCACCATCTTCCTCCGTGGCATGTTTTCTTTTCTTGTAATTACCACTTTCACCCCACGCAGAATACACCTCAGTAAATGGTAATTTATGACGCACCAAAAATTTTTGAATAATTTCCATTCCGATTTCCTCGTTATTAAAACCAGCGTAGAATCTAGAAACCAAACCAGAAAATTTTTGATTATCTATATTTGCCTCTGCAGATTTTATCAAAAGATCTCGTGCCACAGAACGCTGGCTTACATCCCCCCTTTCCAATATTAATTGCACAAAATACTGATATCGATCAAAATTCTCTGGGCCCATTACTTTTTTTTCTATACTTTCCATATGATCCATCAATCCAGCAATTGCCATATATGGCTGATTATCATGACCATGTTCAGCTACATGAGAGTAAGAAATTAAAACTCTCAGTTCGTCAATATCATGTCGTTTCAATGCCATCTCAATCTGCGGTCGAAGCTGCTCAAATAGCTCCAAACCAAGAGTTACAAAACCGCTCATATCCTGTTCATCTGAAGCATTCTCTTCTGCGCTTAGAAATCGATCTATAATAGACATTGCCCGAGGTGCATTTAGGCCTGGCAGCGCATCGACGATTAGGGATTTTTCACTTCGTAATTTTTCTAACCGCACGGCTAGCTCCTCATTACTAAGTCCATTGTTGGAAGAGGTTGCCTCGACCAGTGATTTATAAAAATTGAAGAATTGATCCGATCTTTCAACAGAAGGTTGATATTCATAGGGGTTCGGTGACATTGTAATTTACTAAAGAGAGTTAAAATACGCCTGCGCCTGCTCTGCCGTTCTCGCGCAAAAATTGCCGATAATTTCACTGTGTGCATACACCTTCATCAAAACAAGAGAAAAACCGAACCCAACCGCAAAACTAATGATTGCCACTGAAACCGCCTTTTCATTTTTTTTTAAAAAATCTTTCATCATATTTCATTACATAGTCACGGGACACAGGAAATTACTCTCATCTTGGGCTTCCTTAATCGAAGCCTCACTCAAGCCAGCAGACAAAAGCGCTTCTCGTCCATCTCGAACATTTCTGCACAGGACAATCCCCTTCTCCATCAAACTTTTTTTCTGTCCGCTTGAAAGCGTCGTCAAACAAGTGATCGGATGCAAGCCGTGATCCTCAATCATATCGTGTAGATTTCCAGCGGTAGGATAATTCCAACCGATCAACTTAACTCCAGCACACTCACAATATTGAATCGC
The DNA here is from genome assembly GCA_040390045.1 of Patescibacteria group bacterium. Lineage (NCBI taxonomy): Bacteria > Patescibacteria group bacterium. Next base: position 56,192 of record JAZJZC010000004.1, on the reverse strand, counting down.
CTTTTCGGTAAAATTAGTATTGGTTATCAAAATGCCTTCGTCGAGTTGACGTTTTTTGCCATACAAAAACTCCATACCCTTCAAATCCTCATATCGAGCCTTAACATACAGCGCCACTTTTAGATCCGATTTCAACCCAATTTCATTATGAAATTTGGCTTCGGCCATAATTAATTTATTTTCATTCCACGCTACCACATCAACCTCATGACTGACACAATGTCCATCCACCATTTGATCGGTGAGCGTTTCGAAGCCCTGCGCCTTGTAGACTTCAGAAATAAATTTTTCAAATGGAAAACCAGATGGGCCGAGTTCGGCAATTGCTCTCTTTAATGAGTAACGCGCAACGACGGGACGCTCTAATTTGTGGAGTAATTCAAAAGCATGCTGATAAATAGCCGAGGTGCTCATGCCATCTTCAATTTCTTTGGAAATGTGATGAACAATTTTATCGGTAACCTCAGTTGACGCGCCAGCCTTTCGAAGCGAAGCTTCGAGTTTGGAATTTTGAAAAGGTTCCTTACTACCGTTGGTTTTTACGATGAAAATTTGTTCGGGACTCATGGCAAAGATTATATCACACGGACCACAGACCACGGAACATGCCCGCCCGAACGCACCTGAATCCGTTCGGGCGGGCGGGGAACATGTAGCACGTAACATAAAACGCGAAGCAAAAGAAAACCGCGAGCTGGTGCATGCGGTCGAACGTAAAAAACAAAAGAAAGAGTTGGTCGCCGTGCAGGGCTTGCTCCCAAACGAGGAGAATTGGGAGAGCTCTCCCGCACGGCGTTCGCGCAAAGGAAATAAAGAGTAACCTTCGGCGAAAGATGTACAAAGAACAAAGTGATTAGCACCGTGCAGGTTTGAACCCACATGCGTAGGCCAGGTGTGACCTGCACGGTGCTGGGTGCGACTCACATGAGTCCTCACCCAAAACGAGGTGGGCGCAATTGTTTTCCTCGAAAAAATTTGTGATTGGGCGTCGTGCGAGGTTATTTTTACCACCGCAGTTTGGAGGCTCGCCTCGCACGACGCCGGTTGCCCAGGCAACCATCACCCACTCCATGCGGGGGAATCACCTACCCCGCGAAATCAAAAAACTTAAAGGCATAGCGCCGCTCAGGGAAACACCCAGAAAGACATAAGGGATGGGCCTGAGCGGCGCCCCAACACTCGTTGGTCATGCATGCCCGCATGAAATTTAATACTCTCTTATTGTGAGAACTTTTGCAAGTCCAGCAGTGGAAAACCTGGAATACACCTAATTTAGCAAATAACTCCCCCACCGAGGCAAATTTCGCCGTCATATATAACTATAGACTGGCCGGGAGCCCCGCCACTTTGCGAAGACGCAAAGTGAATCATGAATCTTGAATCATGAATCTTGAATCTAACCTCCTGCAATGGTTGACGATAGCGGATTCGTGCTAAATATTTTTTACCGATCGTTGGCGCTTCTCCCAACCAATTTGTATCTCGAATTTCAAATACTTTTTTTGAACCAATAGTCATTTCACTTTTAGGATTGTTCGAAACAATAATCGTATTCTTTTTAATGTCCTTACTCACCACATAATATGGAAGCTTGTTTTCAGCGTTCGTTCCGTCCGCCGCGGCGGATTCCACATTCACCGTGAACCCGTGTCGTTCTCCAAGTGTGAGAAAAACTGCACCAGAGTGTGTCCCGATAATTTCTCCGCTTTCATTTAAGACTTTTCCTTTTTTTTCTGAAATATATCTTTTCAAAAAATCTTTCATATCGATCTTGCCCAGGAAGCAAAGTCCTTGGCTGTCTTTTTTGTCAGCAGTAATTAAACCGAATTTTTTCGCTAATCGACGAACCTCTGGTTTTTCCAATCCACCGACTGGAAATAAAATGTGCGACAACTGCTCCTTGCGAATTTGCCAGAGGAAGTAGGACTGGTCTTTGTTGGCATCACACGCAACATGAAGCATGGAGCCTGGAGCATAAGAGCCGGTCTTTTTCTTCTGTCTTCTATCCCCTGTCTTATGTTCTGTGTTCCATGTTCCATGTTCCATGACCCGCGCATAGTGGCCTGTTGCGACGTAGTCTGCGCCAGAACTTCGCGCGAATTCATAAAACCCCCCAAACTTTACATAGCGATTGCACATCACATCCGGATTCGGTGTGTTGCCTTTTTTATATTCCGCAATCATGTAGTCAACCACTTCTTTTTTGTATTCCTTCTCCAAATTTAATTCAACAAATGGAATGCCGAGCTTGGCACAGACACGCATAGCATCGAGTCGGTCTTCTTTCCAGGTGCATAGAATCCAATCCGGTTGCCAAACACGGATAAAAACTCCGGTCACATCAAACCCATCTTTTTTTAGCAGTGCCGCAGAAACGGACGAATCCACTCCGCCGGAAAGCCCGACGAAAACCCGTCCGAAGGTTTTAGGGTTTAGGGTATAGGGTTTAGAATTTAGAACTTGACTTGTCATGACACCGAATGTAGCATCTTTTTTAGAAACGCTCAAATGTGAATGATGAGTTTGTGAAAAACAAAAAACCAAGGACGCTCGGTGATTTGCAAATGGTCTGCAAACACATTGTTCCGGATGGGGCATATCCGTCACGAATTGACAAGACAACAAAGACTGAAAACTTCGGCTTAACAGTACAGTGTAGGGTTTGGTATTGCCCACACTGTGAGATGCGCATAAAAAGTGATTGGTATGTCGTATAGTAGTCGCCACCATTTATCACCAACCGAGCCTTTCCGCTCGGTTTTTTCTTTTCCTTTTAAAATTAAAATTTGTACGATATATCGTACAAATTTTCCTCATTCATAATTCCTAATTCTTAATTCTAAAGAACGCTAATTTAAAAAACGTTCTTTATTGAGCAAATGCTCCTCGTAGGTTTTTGCGTAATGCATGTTGCCGCGCACATCAGACAAGTAATAAAAGTAAGAAGTTTTTTGCGGCGTCACAGCATCGATAATAGCCTCGAGTCCGGGATTTCCAATCGGACCTGGGGGCAAACCTTTGTATTTGTAGGTATTGTATGGAGAATCGAATTTTAAATCAGCAGTCGTCAATTGAAATGTATTTTTACCAATGATGTATTGGAATGGTGCGTCAACCTGGAGCAGCATACCAAGACTCAATCTTTTCCACAGAATGCCAGAAATAATTTGCCGCGTTTCTTTAGTACGGGCTTCGGCTTCTAAAATCGAGGCCATGATCACCACATCTTTAACTGGCTTCTTAAATTTCTTAATCAAGTCATCTACGGTTTTAATTTTGCTATCAAAATTTTCTTTAAGCACGTCGATAACGTCCAATGGCTTGGCATTCGGTAAAAATAAATAGGTGTCAGGAAAAAGATAGCCTTCCAATGGTTTGCCGAGCCTAATAAATGCTTCGGAATCAAAATCAATAAGCTTGTCAGACAAAATCACGGACATCTGCGAAACGGTGACACCTTCGGGAAATAAAACTTTTACTGGTGTCAATTGATAATCACCTTTCGTTAATCGCGAAATGACCGTAAACAAATTTGCTGGATTCTTAAATAGATAATCTCCCGAGTGAACCCCTTTCTCCCCCGCCTTTGCAATTACTCCTGTGCGAAAGGCAAATGCAGACTTCACAACCTTCTGACTATAGAGAGACTGGGCAATTTCATTGAGGCTAGCATTTTCCTTCACATTCACGATTGCAGGTGTCACGAAATTTGTCGGTGATTGTATATACAAAAAATAAACAGAAGTCACAAAAAGCAGCACGGCCAAAATTGCCAAAAACCAAACGTTGCGATTTTGACGTCTCTGCTCAAGCCTCGTCTCAAGAAGTTGGCGAATATTTTGAAAGTCGAGTTCCATGAAAATTGAAACTGATTAAATCGGCAAGTTGCCAGGCGGTTCGACACGTTTGGAAGCTAGGCGCACAAAACCCGGAGTGCCAGCGACGCTTCCAGGAAAATGAAAAATCGTTGCCAGCTCCTCGGTGTTGAGAATAATCGGCGACTGTTCGAAATGTTTAAACGGCGGCTGGAAAAATGATCGCAATTTAATGGCTTCTAACATTTCATGTTCAGCGCGCGTTCGGCGAATGCGGCGAAAATCTTGCCAGGGAAAATCAAAGTCGGTAAACCAACCTAATTTAAAACCGTTGACATCATCATTTGAACTGTACTGCCGGAAACTACCGATGAGTCCCGTAATGTTGATCGGATTAAACGATTCTTTTTTAGAAATATAAATTCCTCTGATGCAAGCCTCAAACGCGTACTTCGAAACGCTTCGCTCAAGCGCAGCGATTGTATTCTGCTGACCTTTCGTTGGGTTAGGCATTCCGGGAAATTCACTGCCCTTGGTTTTTGTTATTGATTCTTTTCTGATTTTTTCAATTTCGTGCTTGACATGATGTTTCCAATCGGGCTTCGTAAACAGAAGAGCGTCATTTCTGAGATTTTGTTTTCGATGTGCCTGAATAATAATTTGGATCCATGTCTGCTCGCCCTTTCGCAGTGACCCGAGATATTCCAAAACCGAGGTCATGGGGTCAATTTTGAATTCTTCTTTTGGATCTTTATCGAGCCCGTAGTCAACGTAAGTCTTGATTGGATAAATACTTTCCTTGGTAAATTTAAAATAGGTTGCCCACATCGGCAAATTGATATGATCAGGATACGCCCAGGCCATGTAGTCCTCAGCTTCGTGAATTTCGATGGCCGGATATTGCGCGTACAGTTGTGCCTCGATCAAATTACGAAATTTTTTGTGTGACCAAATGAAAAATTTTACCTGACCCTCGATTGACGCAAGCTCAAGCGAAAACCAGGGGCGAACTTTCCCCTTCCAGTACAACTCGGAAAAAGTGGCAGAGCCCGTTTGGTACAGCGAAGTGAAAAAAATCTCCATTGCGAGCGGCGATTTCAAAGTTTCCTTTGGAATTTTAATTTCCAAAAGTATCGAGCCGGAAGCTTTTACAAAATCGGCGCGAATATAGCGCATCCAGTACTTAAAAAAAAGCACACCAAACAAAATCGGCGACCAAAGCGGAGCGTACACGTAGGCCGCATGTAAAACCGGGTAAAAAGGTCGCAGGTCAACCTGCGAAAACATCCTGAAACCCACAAAAAGAGTCACGAGAAGAGCGATTACGCCAAGAGCGAAAAGCCAAATACTATAAAAAAGATCGACGAGCGAGAAAAAAGCGTTCTTAATCATCGCTACATGATACCGTAGTCGAATAAATTATTCTAGGGATAAACTTTTCAACGTTTGTACATTTTAAAATTAAAAATTCGCAAAAAATGCGTCACAACACAACAAAAACTCTTGTGTCAAGCGATGAGACGTACTAGAATTCAATCATCATGATCGAAGAGAACGAAAAAACTTTTGAAAAAGTTCCTGAAAATAAAATTTCTTCTCAATCTTCTCCTGCGCACGAAAATATTTCCGGCAAACCAAAAGAATCTTGGCTCGATGTCGTAAAATTTGCAGTTTTGACCGCGCTCATCATTCTTCCAATTAGATTTTTTGTTGCTCAACCGTTTTTGGTGTCAGGACCCTCGATGGATCCGACCTTTTTGAACAATCAATACTTGATTGCTGATGAGATTAGTTACCATTTTCAGAAACCAAAACGCGGCGAGGTGATTATTTTCAGTCAACCCCAAGAAAAAAAATATTTGATCAAAAGAATTATCGGCTTGCCGGGAGAAACGATCACAATGGAGGGCACGACGATCACGATACAAAACACCGAGCACCCGAACGGCTTCACTTTAGACCAAACTTCGATACTAAACAATAAACCTGAAGTTAAAAAAACCTACGTGCTTGATGACACTCATTATTTTGTACTAGGAGACAACCGACCAGTCAGTTACGACTCACGTGGCTGGGGTCCACTTGATGAGAAAAATATTGTTGGCCGTCCGATTCTCCGACTCTACCCATTCAACATGATTTCAATTTTCCCTGGCGATCTTGCTGACACAATAGAAAGTCATTAGGTACCTTTCTGAGAATAATTTTTACAAATCGTATGGCAACAAAAGAAAAGGTAAAAATGAAAAATAAAAAAGTTGATCCCTGTTTGTTCAAAAACTTGGACTTGCCAGCTGAAGTAGCGCTCTACTATGGCTTTACTATTCTCGATGTCCCTCAAATAAAAAAGGAAGATGTAAAAAAAGCCAAAAGTTTTCAGGACTCTGAATCGAAAAACAAAGACGTCCCCGATGTACCAACCAAAACCAGCCTTCTAGAACGAGTAGCACTTCTGCGACTTTACGGCGAGAAAAATTTTCAAAATTTGCCACAGCCTTTGATGCTCTATTTCGGAAAACCAATTTTGCCAGAAGGCATCAAAAAAAGTAGCGCGAAAGAACGAGTTGTTTCACTTGAAATTATGGGTACAGCAAAAAGTATTGCGGAAGCCATACTCATAAAAACGACGATGGAAATTCTCAAAGAAGAGGGGTACGAAAATTTGTCCATCCAGATCAATAGTATGGGAGAAAAAGATACCGTGGCACGATTTGCGCGAGAACTAACTGCCTACTACCGAAAAAATATTGACGAACTCCCTGCCCACTGTCGCCAGCTGATGAAAAAAGATATCTTTGATCTTCTTTCGTGCAAAAATGAAAAGTGCAGAATCCTAAAAGAAAGTTCTCCAAAGATAATGAACTTCTTGTCCGAGCCGAGCCGCGTACATTTTAAGGAAGTTTTGGAATATTTGGAAATGCTCGACATACCCTACGAGATAAATCACTTTTTGGTTGGTAATCGCTCCTTCGCGTCACAAACTCTTTTTGAAATTCACGATGCGGAAAGTAAAGAAGTTTGTGTACCGCTTGCCGTTGGTGTGCGCTACGCCAGTATCGCCAAGAAAATCGGTATGAAGCGCGATGTCCCAGGCGTTGGCGTTCGACTGACATTTAAAGAGAAAAACGTCCAGAAAAATTTGAAATTCCTGCGACCAAAAATTTATTTTATTCAACTTGGATTTGAAGCCAAATTAAAAAGTCTCAAAATTATCGAAATCCTCCGGCAAGCCAAAATTCCAATGCATCATGGCATTTCGCGTGATAAACTTGTCTCGCAATTGAGTTCCGCCGAAAATATGAGAATTCCCTACACTCTTATTATGGGACAAAAGGAGGCGCTTGAGGACACGGTGATTGTGCGCTGTATGACCGACCGCTCACAGGAGAGCATTAAAATCGAACATCTGCCGAAGTACCTGAAGAAGCTGTAAGCTTACAGCTTTCAGCTGATAGCTTTAGGAAAAAACAAAAAGCGGTCAGTACGGGTTAATTAACCATTGCGTTTTTGAGATTCCTCTGGTAGACTACTGCAATCCTAATTTGGATTTTGTCTACAAACTATCTACTAATTACTAATCTACTATTTCATGGCCACCAACGTTGAAGTCACAAAAACCGGAACAGAAAACAGTATGGGTGTTCTCAGACGCTTTACTAAGCGCGTCCAGGGCTCAGGCGTACTTCCTCGTGTTCGTTCTCTTCGATACAAAAACCGCAATCAATCTGTCGGAACTCGAAAGAAAATGACCTTAAAAAAACTGGTGCGACGTAAAGAGGTTGATCTCCTTATTAAACTCGGAAAAATGCAGGAAAAGACCAGATAGTATGTAGATAGTATGGTAGTGGGTAGATAGGAAAATACCCCTTGAGCCCTAGTGAAAAACCAAGACATTTCAATTACAAACATGACAAGAGGCAAGCTTCCGCGCTTGCCTTTTGCGTCTATGAAAAATACCGTTCTTGGCGAAACATACGATTTAAGTATCGTATTTGTAACCCGAGCTGAAATCCGAAAGTTAAATCGCATCTATCGTTCAATCGATAAAGCCACGGACATCTTGAGCTTCCCTCTTTCAAAAAGTTCAGGAGAAATTTTTATCAATCTCGATGAATCAAAAATTGAAGCCAAAAAATTCGACCGAGAATTCGAAAATTTTCTGGGATTTCTTCTTATCCACGGTTTAGTTCATTTGAAAGGAATGGATCATGGTAGTAGAATGGAAGCATTAGAACGAAAGTACCGCGCCGAGTTTGGTATCTAATCGATACGAAAAAAATTACGAAAATACGAAGAGTTACGAAAACTTTTTTCTAATGTGGGTCTTTTCGTATAATTTCGTATATTCGTTTTCATTCGTATTTTCGTATAATCCTAAATGAGCAGAAACATATCAGTCGGCATAGATATCGGTTCTTACCAAATCAAAGTGGTTGTTGCTGAAACCGTGCATGAAAAAGATTTGGATAAAAAATTACCGAAAATAATCGGTGTTGGATATTCTGAATCTCGCGGACTACGCCAAGGTTATATTTTAAATCAAGAAGAGGCTGTAAAAAGTTTACGTTCCGCCTTAAATCAGGCTGAAAAAGCTTCGGGTGTAAAAATTACTCGCGCCATCATTTCAATTGGTGGCATGGGACTCTCAGGCATCACGACCACAGGGACCGTCATCATTTCAAGAGCCGATAGCGAAATTACGGATTTGGATATTAAAAAATCAATTGAAGTAAGCCAAGCGGAAATTCCTGTGGCTTTTTCTTTGAACCGTAGAATCATTCACACGATTCCAATTCAATTTAAAGTTGATGGAAAACAGGTGTATGGCAAACCGGCCGGCATGAAGGGCACCAAGCTTGAGGCCAAAGTTTTTTTCATTACTTTTTTGGAACATCATTTTAACGATTTGATCGAAACTATCGGTGAAGTTGGAGTCGAGGCGATTGATGTTGTGGCGGCTCCGATTGCGGCATCCCTCGTCACGCTTTCAAAAACTCAAAAAATGGCAGGGTGTGTGCTTGCCAACATTGGCTCTGAAACTGTCTCGATTGCCGTGTTTGAAAATAATTTTCCAATTTCTATTGAAGTCTTCCCGCTCGGCGGCAATGATGTGACCAATGACATTGCACTCGGCCTGCGAATTCCAATCGAGGAAGCGGAGGATATTAAACGCGGAGCGATTGTAGGAGTTTCCTATCCTAAGAAAAAACTTGATGAAATAATTGCAGCGCGACTTTCAGATATTTTTGATTTGATTGAAGCACACTTGAAAAAAATCGGCCGCAACGGACTTTTGCCAGCTGGTATTATTATCACTGGTGGCAGTTCGGGCATTGAAACAATAGAAGACTTAGCAAAAGCGGCGCTTAAGGTACCGTCGCGAATTGCGAGCATCAATCTTGGCGATGGCAATAAAGGCCAAGTCAAAGACTCATCGTGGTCAGTGGCGTTTGGATTGTGCCTCTTAGGATTAAATGAAGGCGACTCTGAACTCAGTGGAATTAAAATTGCGAGAAAAGCTAGGAAGGATATTGTGGGGTGGCTCAAACAATTCCTACCTTAAATTTTTCAAATTTAAGGTAGGAATTGTAGATTCAAGAATCAAGAATCAAGAATGATGTTGGCCCCCAAATTTTGCCGCAAAATTTGGGGGCTTTAATATTAAAAAACTACGACCGATTTGTCGTAGTTTGGAGTAAAAACTTCTTTAGCGAGTAGCTCGATGCCTCCGTGTGACAACTCTCAACGGAGATCGATGCAGAGCCGGCAGCATTGATGGAGTAATCAACACCCAATCACCGCTACTCGTGATGCAGCTTTCCAAAGTCACCTCGTCGGTGCCGATCACAGGCTGAAGCACCACATCATCACCGGTAGCCAATTTCGCTCTTTTCTGGTTGAACGTAAAAATTTTCGTTCCGAATGTGAGCGTGATTGAACCCGTTTTCGATGAGAGCGGCTCGATCACTGATTCCGCGGGAGTAAACGAGTTTCCGTTCGCAAGAACGATTGAGAGATAGCAATTAGAGGTCATCTAGCTTTCTTGTTGATTGTGAAATTGACTCTAAATCAACAATAATACATAAATCTGGAATAGTCAACTTTTGATTTTTGAATCCAAATTTTAGAAACAAAAAACCCACCGTCGCTTGAAGCAACGGTGGGCTAGAAACCTAGCTAAGCTGAGATACAGATTGGGTCTCATGCCATTTTGACGAGCCGCCTACGCTCCTAAGATCATTTAGAATGTCTAGGGCCTCAGCCGGATTCTCTGGAACCAAAACAACCTCAAACATCTCGGATCCGCACTCCCAGGTTGCACGTTGACGTTTGAAACCCCACTTGAAACCGTTAATTTCGTAGCAGAGAACACAATCTTTGTCTTCTGGGATTTCAACCGCCACTTCACAGTAACGGAAGACGACAAAGCGATTGTTCTCGCGGAGACCCCCGGGGACCGCGAGGCTGAGCCTCACCGGCATTTTTCTAATTCCTATCGATGCCATAATTTTCCTTTGGAACTCGCAGAAAATCACTTTTCAGCTTGATTTTGCTTGCTATCTTATAATACACATGCCTTCTATAGTCAATGCTTGTATTTATTTAAACCTTTCTGCTATGATGGAGAAACTAAAAGCTCAAAACGAAAAACTAAAATTTTCTTTGACTTTTTAACAACCTTCCTGTATTTTGAATTTTAAGATTTTAACTTTAATTTTTATCCCATGCCCCAAATTGCACCAGAAGTTGAAACATTCGCTCGAATAAAAGTTTTAGGTATTGGTGGTTCCGGAAAAAATGCCATCAACCACATGATTAACTCCAAAGTTAAAGGAGTTGAATTTATTGCGGTCAACACCGATGCGCAGGATTTGCACAACACCCTCGCCAAGAAAAAAATTCACATTGGTAAAAATCTCACTCGTGGATTGGGTACTGGTATGAACGCCGAACTCGGTAAACGCGCAGTTGAAGAAACCAAGGAGGAAATCCAGGAAGCGATCAAGGGTGCTGACATGGTTTTCATCGCCGGAGGAATGGGAGGAGGCACGTGCACTGGCGCATCCCCTGTCGTAGCTAAAACCGCAAAAGAAATTGGCGCGCTCACTGTCGCTGTTGTTACTAAACCATTTTTCTTTGAGGGTTCACAGAGAATGCGACTTGCCGAACAAGGTCTTGAAGAATTGAAAAAATCAGTCGACGCTATCATCATCATTCCAAACGACCGACTTCTTTCAACCATCAGCAAGGAAACCACTGCCCGCGCCGCGTTTGCGATGTGTGATGAGATTTTGAAACAAGCAGTTGAGGGTATTTCTGACCTCATCACCACTCCTGGAGTTATCAACATCGACTTCGCTGATATTCGATCGATCATGGAAAATGCTGGATCAGCGCTCATGGGCATCGGTACCGCATCTGGAGAAAAACGCGCAGAAGAAGCTGCCAAAAATGCAATCAACTCTCCCCTACTTGAACTTTCAATCCACGGCGCCAAAGGAGTTCTCTTCTCGATTGCAGGAGGTGATGACCTTACCATGTTTGAAATTCAGGATGCTGCTAAGGTTATTACGGAATCAATCGATCCAAACGCAAAGGTTATCTTCGGAACCGTTCGTGATGAAAAAATCAAGAAAGGTGAAATCAAAATTACGGTTATCGCTTCAGGATTTCCAGAGACCGTTGCCAAGCGAAGCCTCTTTGGAACTGACACATCTTCTCCCGCTGAGGAAAAGAAGGGTAAAATTTACAATCCAATGACCGCTCCGATTACTCCAAAAGAAATTGCGCCGAAAGTTGAAGAAAAGAAAGTGGTTGATGACAACGATGATGATTGGGGTGCGGTGCCGGCTTTTCTTCGCAGAGCCAAAAAGTGATTCAAGATTTTGGACCTGCCTGCCGGTAGGCAGGTTCACGATTCAAGAACTGCCCAGTTTCGCTTTGCGAAACTGGGCAGTTTGCTGTTACAATATGTGCCCTGCTATAATTCATTTAAATATTTTATTCTTTAATCTTAAATCATGAATCTTGAATCTACCCAATATGACTTGGCTATCATCGGTGGCGGGCCCGCGGCTGTCGCCGCGGGTGTCTACGCTTCACGCAAACGCCTGAAGACTCTTTTTGTTGCTAAAGAATTTGGCGGCCAAAGCTCTGTCTCAAGTGATATTCAAAACTGGATCGGCACGCCTTCAATCAGTGGTACCAAACTCGCTGAAACCCTCAAGGAACATCTCAAAGCCTACGCGGGGGATGTCGTCGACATTCACGAAGGGAAATTTGTAAATAGCATTGAAAAATCCCCCACCGGTTTTAATATAAAACTCGAAGATGAATCTTTTGAGGCCAAAACTGTTTTGATTTCTACTGGAAGCCGTCGCCGCCAACTCGAAGTTCCAGGCGCGGCCAAATTTGAACACAAGGGTGTTGTCTATTGCGCTTCATGCGACGGTCCCCTTTTTGCTGACATGGATGTCGTGGTGATTGGAGGAGGCAACGCTGGGTTTGAAACGGCCGCCCAACTTTTGGCGTACGCTAAGAGTGTGGTTTTGCTACAACGCTCCAAAGAATACCGAGCTGATCCTGTGACTGTTAAAAAAGTTCTTTCCCATCCAAAAATGCGCGGAGTTGTTGATACGGAAATTCTGGAAGTGAAGGGTGATAAATTTGTTGAAGCGATCGTGTATAAAGAAAGAGAAACAGGAAAAATTGTTGAATTGCCCGCGCAAGGTATTTTCGTTGAAGTGGGTTCTGTGCCATCGACTGATTTGGTTGCAAACCTTGTCGAACGAGATGCAATAGGACAAATCGTGGTTGACCCTAGAAACCAAAGAACCTCTGTCAGTGGTATATGGAGTGCTGGGGATTGTACGAATGGACTCTATCACCAAAACAACATCGCCGCGGGTGATGCCGTCAAAGCTCTTGAGGATATTTACATGTATTTGCACACGCAGTAGAAAGATTCAAGAATCAGAAAATTAACTCTGAACTTGCACAAACCATAAACCCTGTTAGACTAACTTGTAGCAGTACAAGACACTAAAAACGCAGAAATGGCAATGTTTTTTCATTGTCAGGAAAGGAAACTATGGGTAGCACTAAGAGTCCGTTGCACGAGGCAATTGGGGAACTTCAGACCACAAAAAAGGGCGTTCCTTTTGGAAAAGGGGCTATGGTCAGGTTCTTCGCCAAAAACGGCAGCCAGCTGACCGTTCACTCGATCACCACACCCCGCGACCTGCTAGCAAATACCGGCGCGCACCGCGTGCTGGTTCTTTGTCCGCTGCAAAAAAGGGCTGGACGACGGCAACTCGAGATCAACACTAAGCGCTTGAAAAATGTGGCCGGCGCGGTGTTTCTCTCCAACGCCTATAAGTACGGCACTGTCTACCATCGCAACGTGGCGCCGCTCCGGTTGAAATTGGATAGCGACCCCGAGAGCCACTGCACCCGTATTGTCGCCCAAAAATCCGGGCGTTACGTGTGGTTCGCCGAAACCTTGTAATCTCTGTCCCCAACCTCTGCTTAGGCGGAGGTTTTTTATTGTAACTGCGGAGAACACCCGTCCGTCTGTGGCGGGGATGAATCCGCAACGCACGCATGAATCGGCGGAGCCGACACATCTACAACAAAGTTTGCCCCGGTTCCTCGCCTATTACCCGACGAGGTAGTCCGAGACGGGATAGGACGAGGACAAACTTTATTTCTGATTTTGTGGGCGGTAGAAGTAAAGGATTCGCCCGCGACTCAAAGCTCGCCGTCGCTCACTTTGGTCTGGACACCAGCTCACCTGTTTTTTCTGCTGAAAAAACATGGTTCCGCTGTTCGAATCCTCACGGAGGCAAAACAATTTGCCTCCTTACCGCCCACATTTCGTGGACTCAATGTGGGCGGTAGAGGATTCGAACCTCTGACCCTCTCAACGTCAATGAGATGCTCTACCAACTGAGCTAACCGCCCAAAATATTAACGTTACAAAAACCACCCCGCCTCTTATTACTCCAACAATCTACACCAAGTTAGAATCTATATCAAATCAATGACACCTTGGAAAAAATCCCGATCGCGAGCGTGCGTCAATAGTTTTAGAGCTTGAAGCTTTGTAACCCAGCGAGCCTCAGGGTTATGACTATCAACTGGCTGTAATTTTTCTTTAGTTGAAGTAAATAAAAAAATGTGAATTTTCTTTAATTCGTTTTTATCTTCAGTTCCGCCTGGACCATTTTTATATCGTTCATACGTTCCCAAATCGCGAACAAGCGTTGGATCAGTAATCCCCGTCTCTTCATAGATTTCGCGAATGGCCGCCGCCAAATCAGTTTCTCCTTGATCAATTTTACCTTTGGGTAATGACCACGAAACGCCTCGATTACTGACAATAGCAACGTCACCATTTTTATTTACCACAATTCCACCCGCTGTCTCAGTGACTTTCATTGCTGACAATTATAGTACAACGGCAAAGTAGTACAAGGTTAAACGATGTAACCACCACTCACTTGGTTATTGGAATAAAAAAACCGCCGTATGATCAATTGATCACATGGCGGCATGGGGAGTGCACAGAAATTGGGGCAGTCAGGAAATGAACCGAGCTATCGCATTTGCCAATCTGTCCTGGGCCCGATCCCAAAAGACGTACAAAGGCCAGCCCAATGTAATCAGCACCCCGAAAACGAGACTGACGCAGACCGCGACCACTGACCATGTCAGGTGAGCTCGGTCTACCGGCTGATTGAGCTCAAACTGAACTTCAGGCAACGCATTGAGATGGAAGTACGTGGCCCAAAGGATGAAAGAAGAGATCGCCCAGGTAAAGATTTTTATCATAGTAGTCACTGCTTGATATTCTGGTCTGTGACTACAATACAACATTAAATACAGAAGTCAATATTCCCGTAATGATTCGATAGCTTGGATGGACTTTAGAGATGGGGTCTGCCACGATTTCTTCTTTACTTTCACGAACTCGAAACACCAAGGTCTTGCGGATTGAACTGATTGGGTTTGAAGCACGTTTAGATTATACGAGGTTTCTTAGGTTGAGGCTTTGGTTTATGCAAACCTCTCCCTGTCCAATCCACATAGTGAAATCGATCATTACCAAATATTAATTCCGACATTCGGTTATAAATATCTTCGAGTTCCGCTACCTCTATCTTTTCTCGCTTAACGGCTAAATTTAATTTTTCAGTTAAGCCATCTAGTTCTTCGATAATTGGTCTTGTTTTATCATTATACGCGCCAGGAAAACGAGAAGCAGGGTTTTCTTGTGAATATTTTAAAATCTCTAATTCATGAAATTTTTTTGTTGCTTCCTGAGAACTTTCGTCAAAAGAGGCTATACGCATCTCGAGAATGAGAAGATTGTTTGCATAGTCATGAGTTAAGCCAGAACTGGTATTAAACGGGTTGTGAGGTATTTCTGCTGGCTGTTGTTTTTCAAAATCGTTGGGCATTTTTGTGATTAAGTTAAAACTAATTAGAAACCGCTTTTGTGACCTTAACTGGGAGCCGCGAGTACGCTTTCGGTCACAGATAATTTCTTCGCCCTCGCTCAGAAATTTCCGCGACCCCGACTCGCGGTTCGACTCTGCTGAGTCTCATTCCGCTCCGTCCTTCGACTCCCCGCAGTGTCTACAAAAATAAAATCCGTCATTGCTTCGCAACGCCCTCATTATTTTTGTGACTCTACGGGGAGTCGAACCCCGATTCCAGCCTTGAAAAGGCCGTGTCCTAACCATTAGACGATAGAGCCAAGAACATGAACCATAAACATAAAACATGGAACATATTAAAGACGAGGAAATAATAACATTTTTTGTAAAATTAGCAAAAAGTGTTAGCATTATCCACACAATCCACGGAGGAGTGGCAGAGCGGTTGAATGTACCGGTTTCGAAAACCGGCAGGGGCGAAAGCTCCTCGGGAGTTCGAATCTCCCCTCCTCCGCAATGAGCTGTAAGGACTTCTAAACGAAGTCCGAGCAGTTCATCATTGCGAGCAAGGAGGGGGATTCGAAAGCCGGAGCGCGACGGCGCGAGGCGGGGTCGCAAGATTTTCTAGCAAGAAAATACTTGTGACCTAATCTCACCCCCTCCTCCGCCTTTATAAAATGGACTACAAAATTATTATTAGCTTGGTCGCAGTCACGCTTGTCTTTGTCGGATACGCTCCGTATATTCGTGACACTGTAAAAGGAAAAACGGTCCCGCATATTTTCTCCTGGCTCGTGTGGACTCTCGCTGTTACTATTTCTTGGGCTCTGCAAATTAGCGGTGGTGCTGGAGTTGGAGCGTGGACAACTGGTGTCACCGCGACTATTTGTTTTATAGTTCTTCTACTTTCTATACGAAATGGAAATAAAGAGATTACCAAACTAGATTTGGCTTTTCTCTTTCTCGCTCTTACTTCTTTGGCTCTTTGGATTTTTGCAAAACAACCGGTATTGTCCGTTATCCTTATCGTTTCAACCGATGTTTTTGGTTTTTTCCCAACCATACGAAAATCCTGGAAGGAACCTCACTCTGAAACCTTATTTATGTATCAGATAACTACTATTCGCCACGGCTTGAGTATTTTTGCATTGCAGCAATTTAATATTCTCACACTGCTGTATCCAATTACTTGGGTACTTGCCAACCTAGCCTTTAGCGTGATGCTTATGATTCGACGAGCAATGTTGAAAAAAGATGTTGAGAAAAATTGACGCAAGCCTCGCATGATGTTATTGTCCGCCGAGAAAAAGTATTGACCTTGAGGCGTCTCAAGGGTTTGAAACTTAATAGTAAGGAGTCAAAATGGAAGCAATTTGTTCAGTTTGCAACAAGAAGAAAAAAGGTAGCAAAAAAAGAGAAACCGGCAACTTCATCTGTGTTGCTTGCCGTTCGAAAGAATACTATCGTACTCGCGCGCACAAAGAAAACTGCTCAAGATGTGGCAATCTTCGCTTCGTGACTCAACACATTGAAGGTACAGGGCCAATTTGTGCAAGCTGTTACTATAAGGATCCCGTCAATTATGAGACCTGCTCGAAATGCATGCTAGTCAGACGTGTCAATCGACGTACAGAAGATGGTGCCGCGATTTGTGGTACATGCTACCTGAAACATCCACCCAACCCCAGACTCTGCTCCTGTTGCTGTGAGGTTTGGATCTCAAAAGCGGCATCGAGAGGTGATAAACCTATCTGTAATTACTGTAGACGCAAAACACGCACACTTGGTCGTTTACAACCCGAGCTGTGTTCGAATTGCGGCGAAATCAAAATCGCTGTAGCTCGAACGGACGAGGGAAGCCCGATCTGCCGGGATTGCACGGCAATACTTATAATCGGTGAATGTTTTAATTGCGAGGACAAGGCGATCCTTGGAGTAACCGGGGTGTGCAAAACATGCGAAGAAACTGCTACTATTGTAACCACTACTTTTTGCTAGTGGTTTTTTCTTGCAAATAATTGAAAGTGAATTTGAGGCGTGCTACGATTGAAACTTATTTTCAACATCATGTTAAACAACAAACAAATCCAAACATGGTCGAGCTTTCAGTAAAACTGCATTTGTTTTTTACTAACCCCTTCTCCTCCCTATAACCTAACCCCTTCCCCATGCTTCAACTCACCGAACAATCATTCAAAAAAATAATAATCGCACTCACCATCTATCTTACTTCCCTCTTCGCCGCCAATACTTTGGGGCTCAAAATTATGCCATTTCTTTTTGGTTCGCATTTATCGGTAGCTGTATTTTCCTTCCCTGTTGTCTTTCTGATGACCGACGTCATTGGTGAAGTGTACGGAAAGAAAATCGCTAAATTTTTCGTCCTCGCGGGATTTGTGAGCACTGCGCTATTTATTATCTACTCTTTTATTTCTCTCGCCATGCCCTGGTCAAGCGAGGGCTTGTGGGCCAAAGAGGGTTATAACCTGATGTTCGGTCTTTCCGCGAGAATCAGTATCGCGTCACTTGTGGCATTCTTAATCGCTGAATATCAAGACGTCTTGTCATTTTTCTTCTTCCAAGAAAAGTTTGGCGTCAAATCTTTTTGGCTTCGTTCGTTTCTTTCAAATCTCTGGTCACAACTGCTCGACTCAGCTATCTTCATGGTCATCGCCTTCGCGGGAGTCTATTCAACCAAAACACTCATTAGCATCATTCTTTCCTGGTGGTTGTACAAAGTTGCCATGGGAGCTTTGTATTCTCCACTTTCCTACATTGGAATTCGTTTACTGAAAGAAAAAACAATCGACGCAGAAAAACATGATAGTCAAAGCAATTAAAACAAAAGTTTTTAGTGAGGGTGATGACCTCTTCAACTTTGTCACTCAAAATATCAAACATGTTCCGGAAAAATCTGTCATTGTCGTTACTTCAAAAATTGTGGCGTTAGCTGAGCGTCGCACGACGACGCTAAAAAACTCAACGGCGAAAGAAAAATTAATTCGTTCTGAAAGTAGCATTGCGGTCAAAACTAAACATGTTTGGCTGACACTCAAGGATGGAATCCTCATGGCCAACGCGGGAATTGATGAATCAAATGCAAGGGGCAAACTTATTCTTCTACCAAAAAATAGTTTCAAGTCTGCAGATGCGCTCCGTCTGAAATTACGGAAACAATACAAAGTCAAAAATCTTGGTGTTCTAATCACCGATAGTCATACGCAGCCTTTGCGCGCGGGGGTGGTTGGAATTGCCCTCGGGTACGCAGGTTTTCACGGAACTAAAGACTACCGAGGCAAGTCAGACATCTTCGGCCGAAAATTTATTTTTTCTCAAACCAACGTGGCTGACAGTTTAGCTACTGCGGCAGTATTTTTGATGGGTGAAGGCGCAGAGCAACAACCACTTGCAGTCATTACAGGCGCATCAATTGATTTTTGCGAAAAAGTTAATCCAAAAGAACTACAAATTCCACCGAAAGATGATATGTACGGACCGCTGTTTAAAAACTTTCAAAATAGCTAAAAACTGCTATTGTGTGGTCTATGATAATTTTAGGTATTGAAACCTCTTGCGACGACCCTAGTACTAGAGAAATCAGAATTTCTCAGTACGGGGCGAGAAGTGCTGGCATAACGTTTATCGTGCCTAATAAATTTTTATGATTATCCTTGGTATTGAAACCAGCTGTGACGAAACCGCACTGAGCATTATTGATGTTACGGAAAATGAACAAGGCACCCAAATTAAAATTTTGGCTAATGCAGTGCTGTCACAAATTGCCATCCACACTCAGTATGGTGGTGTTTTCCCGATGGTTGCGAAACGAGAGCACGGAAAAAACCTGACTCCGTTACTAAAAAAAGTTTTGGAAGAATCGGGTTTTTCTGATTCAGGAGAAACAAACTCAAAACTAGATTCACTTGCAACTGTTTTAGATCGCGAACCGGAATTATTAAAACAACTTTTAGATTTTCTTCCAACAGCCAAAAAACCAGCAATTGATTTGATTGCTGTTACGTACGGCCCGGGACTTGAACCAGCGCTTTGGGTAGGAGTAAATTTTGCTAAAGCGCTTTCTGTGGCGTGGGATATTCCTGTGGTTGCCACGAATCATATGGAGGGGCACATCTTGATTTCTTTGCAGCAAAGAAATCAAGATGTGCAAGCTAACAGCTATCAGCTTAAAGCTTTAAGCTTGCCCGCGCTTGCCTTGCTTATAAGCGGAGGACACACGGAATTAGTTTTAGTAAGGGATTGGCTGAATTACGAAATCGTTGGCCGAACACGCGACGACGCTATCGGTGAAGCCTTTGATAAAGTGGCTCGAATTTTAGGACTTCCCTATCCGGGCGGGCCACAGATTTCCGCTTTGGCAGAAAAAGCTAGAAGCCAACAGCTGACAGCTGACAGCTTCTCTCTTCCGAGACCAATGTTGAAAAGCGACAACCTAGATTTTTCCTTTTCGGGATTAAAAACCGCTGTTTTGTACTTAACTCAAAAATTACCTCAGCCACTTTCTGAGGATAATAAAATGGCCATTGCCAGGGAATTTGAAGATGCGGCGACAGAAGTGGTTATTGAAAAAGTCAGAAAAGCTATCGATCTGTATGGCATTGAAACCTTGATTTTGGGCGGCGGCGTTGTGGCAAACAAAAATATCCGCTCCTCTTTTCAAAAATTAACCATTGAAAAAAATGTTACGCTTCACCTACCCGAAATTTCTCACTCAACCGACAACGCTTTGATGATCGCTATCGCGGGATATTTTAATCGAACAAAGTCGGTCACTGAAACTACAGGACTTTTGGATATTAAGGCAAATGGAAATTTAAGCTTTCCTTCAACGCCAACAGTTTAAGTAAAATGAACTTTTTTGTAACGCCATGTCGCAATAACTCGAATAAAAATTCGAAAAACTATAAAAGTGGAAATTAAAACCAAAGAAGATAATTCGGTGAAAGTTGTAAGTGCAATTAAAGTTACCGCCACAAAACTTTCCACAAGGTTGAAGGTCAACCAACTATCAATAAATGATTTGTCTGTACCTGTAGGATGATATTCATACTTAGAACTTAAAAGCCAGAAGAAATCGAGAACTCGAAACACTACGAACGACGCGAAAAAATGAACCGGGGTTAATTGGGTTGCGTAGATGTACAAAAACAAAGAAAACATGATGGCAACATCAAGCATGACATCAATTTCTCGTTTGGGTGGAAACTTTTTAAGCGAAGGGCCGTAGTCAATCCAGTAATCAACGACGTCCAAATATACGAACACAAACGCCAAAAATTGCCAGGGCTCTTTAAGCGACGGCCACCATTGAAAGCCGAGTCCCAAAACAATACCAATCATAATGTCCAAAAATTTGAGGCTGAAGCTCTTCATGAGAATAATTATAGCGGATAACCGGACGTGTCGCCACTCAAAAAAAGTCAGGCTTAGCTTCTTTTTCTATGACGATTCTTATCGGAATATTTTAGTGAGGGTGGTTCTCTGAACGAGTTAGCGTAGCAATCGTAAAAAATCAGAAAATTTTAGGAAAATGAAATTGTTTGAACCCAGAGCTTCGAGGGGTGAGTTTTTCATTTTCCGTTAAGAAATTTTCTTGATTTTTGAGAGTGCGGAGCGCTTTAGTGAAGAGAACTACCCGAACGACTCCATTTTTGGTATGATTTCCCCATGTCCATTCCCGAAAAATTCCTAAAACCCTACAACCCACTTGAAGTGGAATCTCGTACCTATAAAACCTGGGAGGATAGTGGTTTTTTTAATCCTGACAATCTCCCAAAAGCTAACAGCTCTAAGCTCTCAGCTAAAAGCTTTACCATCATCATGCCGCCAGCCAACGCCAACGGTAACCTCCATGCCGGCCATGCTCTCGTAATGACCATCGAGGACATTATGACACGATATAAAAGAATGTCAGGGTACAAAGCGCTTTGGCTTCCCGGACTTGATCATGCCGGTTTTGAAACACAAGTTGTGTATGAAAAACAACTTGAAAAAGAAGGCAGATCGCGTTTCGGCATGGATCCGGCTGAGTTGTACAAAGAAATCTTGGCTTTCACCGTCGAGAATTCAAAAAATATAAAATCACAAATACGAAGCATGGGTGCATCGTGTGATTGGTCACGAGAAAAATTTACCCTTGATCCCGATGTAATCAAAACTGTTCACCAAACTTTTAAGAAAATGTACGACGATGGTTTGATTTATCGTGGAGAACGAATCGTAAACTGGTGTTCCAAACATGCAACTTCCCTCTCCGATGTAGAGACAGAAAACAAAGAACGAAAAGATCCATTTTATTATTTTCAATACGGGCCTTTCGTGATTGGTACCACTCGTCCCGAAACAAAATTTGGAGATAAGTATGTTGTGATGCATCCCGATGATGCGCGATATGCCAAGTATTCGCATGGCCAAACTTTTGAACTTGAGTGGATCAACGGCCCAATTACTGCTACGGTTATCAAAGACAAAGCCATAGACATGGAAATGGGTTCTGGCGTCATGACTATCACACCATGGCACACCGCCATCGACTTTGAAATTGCTGAACGACATAATCTTCCGAAGGAACAAGTCATTGATTTGCGTGGAAAACTTTTGCCAATCGCGGGAGAATTTGCTGGAATGAAAATTGCCGAAGCTCGTCCAAAAATTGTTGAAAAGTTAAAATCAAAGGGGCTTTTGGTAAAGGTAGATGAAAATTATGTACACAATGTGCCCGTGTGCTACAAATGTGAGACAGCCATTGAGCCACAGATTTCACCTCAGTGGTTTGTTAAAATGAAACCGCTTGCACAAAAAGCGGCCGAAGCAGTTGAAGCGAAAAAAATTACCTTTGTCCCTGACAATTACCGAAAAATTTTCCTGTACTGGATGAACAACACCATTGACTGGAATATCTCCCGCCAAATTGTTTGGGGTATTAAAATCCCAGCCAAAATTTGTACCAACTGTGGACACGGCATGGCTGATTTGGATAATTCGATACAAAAATGTACAAAGTGCGCCGGCTCTGTGCGAGAGGACACTGACACTTTTGATACTTGGTTTTCTTCAGGACAGTGGCCACTCGTTACTCTTGGATTTCCTGATGGTAAAGATTTTAAAAAGTTTTATCCGACAGATGTTATGGAGAGCGGATCCGATCTTATTTTTAAATGGATACCAAGAATGGTTATTTTTGGTTTATATCTCGCGAACGAGCTACCCTTTCACACCGTGTATCTGCACGGCCTGGTCAACGATGCTAAGGGTCAGAAGATGAGCAAGAGCAAGGGAAATGTTATCAACCCCTTGGGCTTAATCGAAAAATTTGGTACTGACGCGCTACGCATCGGTCTCGTTGCCGGAAATACCCCAGGGACTTCCCTTTCGCTTTCTGAAGATAAAATTCGCGGCTACAAAAATTTCTCCAATAAAATTTGGAACATGGCTCGTTTTATATTGGAAAATACCCAGGGAGTTACTTATGAGACCAGTTTTGAAAAATATTCACCTAAAGACGCAGAATTAAGAAAAATCCGCCACGAATTGATCGTGGATATAACCAAAGACATGGATGAATTCCGTTTCTACTTGGCTGTGGAAAAGTTATACCACTATATTTGGCACGAGTTTGCTGATAAAATTATAGAGGAGAGTAAGGAAATTTTGCTGAACGATTCTCCGGAAGAAAAAATGTCTCGGCAACAATTCCTGCTCCACACCCTCAAAAAAACTTTGATCGTACTGCATCCCTTCATGCCGTTTGTGACTGAAGAAATTTGGAAGGATATGCCGCTCGGAAAGAAAAATCTGCTTATTGTCGAGCAATGGCCAGCCACAAACAGTAACTAGTATGTAGTAATTAGTCGGTAGACAAAATTTAAATATGCTTTCTCTACCATACTACCTACCACCATCTAATTTACTTCTCTCACCATGATCCCTACACCACAAACAATCTTCTTCGCTCTTTCGGGAGGATTTCTCCCAGCATTACTATGGCTGTGGTTTTGGCTTCACGAAGACAGAGCACACCCTGAGCCCAGAGGTATGATTATTGGCACGTTTCTTGCCGGAATGGTTGCGGTACCACTTGTATTGCCACTTGAGCAAATTATTGAATCCCACTTTGCATCGCAGGTTTTTTTGATGGTATTTTTATGGGCGACGATTGAAGAAACTTTTAAATGGGGTGCCGCCTACTTTTCTGCTTTGGAAACAAAAGAATATGATGAACCTGTTGATGCCATCATATATATGGTCACCGCCGCGCTTGGTTTTGCCGCCATGGAAAATACTTTATTTTTGATATCGGCAATCACAGATGGAGGCATGGGCTCAAGTTTCGTCACAGGAAATTTACGATTCATCGGCGCCTCACTACTGCACGTCCTCGCTTCTGGAATATTAGGATTTTTTATTGCTGAAACATTTAAAAAAAGTCTTCTCAACAAGCAACTCTGCTTCTTCGCCGGACTCGCAATTGCTGTCCTATTGCACACCACTTTCAATCTCTATATAATGAAAAGTCAGGGTACCAGCATTTTCGCGATATTCGCATTGGTTTGGGTTGCCATACTTTTCCTGATAGCGGGATTTGAGAAGGTTAAACAAATTAAGAAACGCTAGCGGATCAAAATTTTAAAATAAAAAAGTTACAAATAATCGCACGTTATTGTTATTATGCCAAAAGAAAAAAAATCATTTTTTGAAAGACTTACGGGTTCAATGCACATGGATGACCGGGAAGAAGCTGTCGAAATCACCCCAACCCACCAAAAAATAAAAAAACCTGAGAAAGAAATGTGGCTTGAAGATGAGCAAGAAGAAGGACAACTGACCGTCGACGTCTATCAAGGACCTGACGATATTATTATCAAGGCTATGGTGGCTGGCGTAAAACCGGAAGATCTCGATATTTCAATCAACCGCGACATGGTTTCAATAAAGGGAACGCGTGAGGAGTCGAGAGAAGTCAAGGAAGATGATTATTTTACCAAAGAGCTCTATTGGGGTTCATTTTCGAGAACCATTCTTTTGCCACAGGAAATTGATGTAGAAACTTCAGAGGCCAGCGAAAAACATGGATTACTTTTCATTCGATTGCCTAAAATCGACAAGGGACGAAAAACTAAACTCAAAGTAAAATCTAATTAAAAGCTTAAAGCTGTAAGCTGATAGCTTCAAGCTTTATGGATAAAAAACAGAGACTGCAGGAGCTGGAAAAAGAATTAGTCATTGCTGATTTGCTGTTGAAAAAAACTGCCAATCTGGTATTTGGCGAAGGCAACATTGATTGCCAGGTAATGTTTATCGGCGAAGCTCCGGGATTTACTGAGGACCAGCTTAAAAGGCCCTTTGTGGGGCGCTCAGGCAAGCTTCTCGATGACATGTTGGGAAGTATCAAGTGGAAGCGATCCGACGTCTATATCACCAATATTGTGAAAAGGCGGCCTCCAGAAAATCGTGACCCGCTTCCCGAGGAAATCGAGGCGTACAAGCCGTTTTTGGCCAAACAAATCGAAATTATCAATCCGAAAGTAATCGCCACACTCGGACGATTTTCGATGAATTATTTTTTGCCGTTGGCTAAAATCACACGAGATCACGGTAAAATATTTGAGGTTGAAAATAAAAAAATTTATCCGCTTTTTCATCCTGCGGCAGCGCTTCGAGCAGCAGGGGTTATGGACGACTTGAAAGCTGATTTTAAGAAATTGCCTTCGCTGCTTGGAAACGAGGTGAGCATAGATGCGGCGGCCGGAACGGCCGCCGCCAAAAATGAAACTTCTTCCTCTGCTATTAAAAAATCCGGAAAACCGGATCAGGCGAAACTATTTTAAAATGTATAGGGACGGCAAGACTTGTCTTGCCGTCCCTTCGATTCGAGTTGGGATGCAGATATGCTCCCTTCACCTGGGGCTGACTCGAAAGCCCAGAAGTTTCCTTCTCTATTGTTTGCCTTTTTTACGAGGAGCGTTAATCCTCAAAGGTAGCGTGGCATAGCATCCTTCGGTAGGGTACAACAGCATATTCCTAACGCCAAAGAGCCAAAGCAGTAAGCAACAGGCATGACATCTACTTAATTCATTTAAGGCGTGAACGCAATCCCGAAGAAGACTCTGGGAATTAACCCATGTCGACCGCCCGCGGGGCTTTTTACGCTTTATTTAATTTAATCATAATATAAAACTGAGTAAGAACACCTCCTTTCCAGACACTGGGGTCTTGATGAATTGTAGCTGAACAATCAAGGAAATACTACTTGGGCGGGACAGATTCGGGCGCGACTCAAGGTTCGTCGTCACTCACCCCGGTCTGCCCACCAGCTCGCCAGTTTCTTCTGGTGAGAAAATAGGAACAGATTCGGCCGCGAATAAATTTTTTTCGCCAAAAAAATTTTTCTGGCCACCGCCTCACGGCCTCGCCTGCTGGCTCGGCATCGTTCCGGCGTTCGAATCTGGACTCACGAGAAATTATTCTCGTGCTTCCCAAGCCAATTCGCTCCGCTCATTTGTGCTTGGGACCAGATTCGAACTGGTGACCCTTCCCTCTTCAGGGGAATGCTCTACCAACTGAGCTACCCAAGCATCACTAAAAAATTAAAACTAGTTAGAAAAACTTTTGAAAAAATTCTCCACAGAGGAAATCTGATCTCCAACCGTAGAAACCTTTTCAACCTTTCCGCTGACGTTTTTGTAGGCATTAAATACCCCTTGAACGTACGGTTGAATATAAATATATGTTCCAAATGATATCGCCAAAATGACTACCCAGTAAAAGATCTTAATCGCTGTGCCCCAGCGATTACTCCGTCGAATTCCCCTGAGAATTTGGTTATTCTCTTCGCTTAATACAGCTACCCGCTCTAAAAGCTTTTTTTCTTCTGGCGTCACTTCGAAAGTATAGCAAAACTTCTCAAAAAGGGAAATTGCTGTAACAAAGAAGGTCCCTTCCCTGTTTACATGCATAGACAATGGTGCTAGTTTTACGACAGATACACACCGCATCAATCGCTTGATCGTTTCAAAAAGGAACCTGTTATGAAGAAATTAGAAAGAGCTTGGCTCATCGCCTTTTGGGTATTTGTTGCCCTCCCCTTAATCTTTTCGGGTGGGCTAGGTTGGTACAGCTTCACCGTCGGCGGCAAGGGTATTATTCGGGGAAAATTTTGGCTGCCTGCACATTGCCAAATATTTACAGATTCTCGCGAGTTTGATAAGAGCTTGCCGGCAGACGGATATCACGTGGAGATGCCGCCTGAGACCTACAAGGATGCTTTGGTCAACGAGTTCCATCTCATCAGCATTGGGCAAAAACATATCCGCCATGCCTCAATCCACGGCAAAATTATTCTGCATGCCTACGAAGCCGGCGAGAGTTACCGTATGAGACTTACGGACAATCTTATACGTCCCCGTATCCTTGAATCTGTATATCTCGGAAACGGAGAAGTGGAGTGGAAAATTGAACGGGATTGGTGGAATATCCTTGAGGCTTGTTTCTTTGGTGCTCTGTCTGGGGTAGGTGTGGATGCACTTTTAATCCTCCTCCTTTCTGTAAGTCACACGTTCTTCAATTAATTGATTTTTTCAAAAGCCCAAAACGCGCACCATATGCGCGTTTTTATTTTTTATTTTGGTGCCACCGGCAGGAATCGAACCTGCATCTAGACGTTAGGAGTGTCTTGTTCTATCCATTGAACTACGGCAGCAATAAATTCTCTTTCATCAAGGCTATCATACTCATTATCAATTTGAAATATAATTTACCCTTTTGGACGCGCACACGACACATACCGTACTTTAGTTTTCCTTTCTTTTTACCAAACAAAACATTAACAGACAAAATCTCATCAGGAGAAATTCCCACGACACCAGCCCAAAATCTTATCGCCTCCTTTTTATTGACATCATCATAAATTCTAATTGATACCTTGAGTTGATCCTTAGTAACTCCAATATCCCTTAAACAACTAACGAACAACCTGATCAAATCTGGATCACTATTGATTAAATTGAGTTCGGATTTATTGCCCTCTCCCCAGTACAAACAGGCAAGAATAATAAGCCTCTCTTTTTTTCCAATTGGAAAAATCAAATTCTTAGCTTTTACCTTCGCTTCTTGCCATTCACTTAATGAACGAAACTTGCTACCTCCACGTCTCACTTTCCAAAATTCTTCTTTTTCAGGTAAAACAGAGACGTTCTTCATGTATTTAAACACAGTCCCGTAAGCACGTTTAACAACAGCTTGAATTTCCGAGAGTGTGTGACCATTTTTTCTTAAGTCAACAATCTGATCGATTTCAATTTTTGATAAGGAGGGTTTTCCCATCAAATAATTATAACTGATAGCAACCTACCGTTCAATAACGTTATTCGAGTTCAATTCTTTGGCTTTACCGCCTTCGATCGAATGTCGTTATAATTTTCTGTAAAAGGTTTTTTAAAAATAGTGATCCAAAAATAATTGATTGAATAGTGCCATGCACTCCTAAGCATCCCCTCTTTTTTTAGACGCCTTCCGGAAGAATAGATTGGTAATGCAAAATCGAATTTTACCTCCCCCACTTTCTGAATTCGTCTGGCAATATCCGTATCCTCTCCATAAAAAATAATTCTGGTATCAAACCCTCCGATTTTCTCTAAAGCCCTGCGGCGTAAAATAAAATTACCACCTTGGAGCATTGCTCCAATATGAAAAATCTTGTGATTTATAACATGACTAATATATCCTAAATAATAAAATGTGCGCACTAAAAGATTGTACGCCCTTGATAAATCATAATAAATATATGGGCCGCTGAGAGCGACCAACCTTTCGCTTTTAGAAAACTCCTTTAAAACTTTGTTCACCCAACCGGGTGTTAATCGTGTGTCAGCATCAATGTTAGCGATTAAATCCCCTGTAGATGCCAAAAAACCAGCCTGCCGGGCATTAACTAAGCCTTTCTTCCCTTCGTCAACCACCACCACCCGCTTAAAAGAGAGCGCGATCTCCTTCGTTTTATCGGTACTCGCATTATTTACAACAATAATTTCAACTTCACCCAAAAGATATTCTGTTTGCAGTAAGACAGACTCGAGACACGGGCGAATTAAAGATTCCTCATTGTACGCAGGTATAACAAAACTTAATTTCATATTATTTTACAAGAAGTTTCCGCATACTAATATTTTGTTTAAATATTTCAATGATTGAGGCAGTACGAAGCACATTCCACCAAATTTTGGCAATCACACGCGCGCCTTTAAGTATACCTTTTTTACGATAATGAGGCTGGTTTTCAACATTTGGCCATTGCACGACCGCCAGACGCAATTGATTGCGAATGATGACATTTTTATTTAAAAACACCTCAAGTCCATAGCCCGGCAATTGCGCCATCTCATCCAAAAAAGATGCCGCGTGTTTTTTAGGAAAAATTCTCTCGCCAGATAAATAATCAATATCCTTAAAAGGAAAAAGTGGCCAGGCATTTTTTCTGAAACTGATAGTAACGTCGGCTCTGTTGTTACTGATGGGTGTAATGAGATCAGTGATGTTGCCTTGATTGAGGTACAGCAAGTCCGCATCAAGTAGCAAAATATAATCGCCAGTTGATTTTTGTATGCCATCAGAGACAGTTTTACTTTTTCCTTCGTTGACTAGATGCTCCACCAGTCGGACTGTCGAAAAATTTTTAACAATTTCTTTCGTATTGTCACCTGACATATCATCGACAACGATCACTTCGTGAATCACCGTGCCGATAAGTGGGACCAGAATCCGAAGAACACGTGTGATATTTTTCTCTTCATTATAGGCCGGAATGATGCAAGAAATTTTTAGCATTTAAATTTTATAATGTAATTGTGCGGATAGGGAGAATCGAAACTTACAGTTTCAGTACCCGCGATTGGATTTTTTCTACGTTCAGAAACTAGAAAAAATGCTCAATCGGGCTTCAATTCCCG
Organism: Patescibacteria group bacterium; assembly: GCA_040390045.1. Lineage (NCBI taxonomy): Bacteria > Patescibacteria group bacterium. The sequence continues at coordinate 26,975 of JAZJZC010000004.1, read as the reverse complement.
CACACGTATAAAACATCTGTCGATGTTTTATACGTGTGCGGGTAGCGAGAATTGAACTCGCGTCTCATGCTTGGGAAGCACGCATATTGCCACTATACTATACCCGCTTGAATTAAATAATCTCTTATTTGTTGTTTCAGAAATCTCTTTCCTTCTGTTGTTTTAAGATACCGCTCTCGACGTCGAGCATCGCTTTCAAGAAGATACGCCTCTCCGACAGGGTCAAGTCATAAGATGACTTGAAACTCCGCGCCTCTTGCTTGGGAAGTTTACCCCGTCGAATGACGGGGTACGCATTCTACCACTAAACCATATCCGCAAAACATAGTTATGTTATCTCTTCATAAAAAAATCAATAATTTTTTGGAAAAAACCTTTTTTAACAATAAGCGTAGCCTGATTACTCGATGGATTTTCTACGATTACCACCTCTTTCTCCCCTTGCCTAGCCATTTGATACCGATCTCGAATTTCACCCTCAATGCCAGACTCGCTTGAAAGTTTTGCAGTCGCCACTGAAAGCTCGGCCTGACGACCCTCAAGTTTAGCTAAACGTTCTTGAGACGTTTGCAACTCGACCACAGAATCTCGATCCTTAAGGTAAATATTCCATGTTGCGCGAGCTGAAAAAAAAGCGATCAGGGCAAGCGGAACCAAAAGTATTGGCGATGACAATATTTTACGGAATTTCCTTTTGTGTTCAAATTCGCGCATTAAAATAGTATATAGTAAATAGTTGGTAGTTGGTAGACCCGAGTAACCGCCTAGCTCTCGTTTTTGTTGCAAAATCGGTATAAAAATAATAAGATAGAGTGATCTTATCTTTATCTACCGACCAATTTACTAATTACTAATCTACTACTATCATGCTATTCAACAAAAAACACCAGAAAAAAATCCAGATCATTTGGAGCATACTCTGTATCCTTATTATTTTAAGTATGGTGCTTCTCTATTTACCTGGACTGTATAGTTAGGTCAATACGAAATTACGAATTGGGTACGAAAATACGAAATCATACAAAAACCTCAAGGACTACTGAGTTTTTTGTATGATTTCGTATACCATCTTCTTTTTTCGTATTTTCGTATGGATGGTTTACTCGCTTCGCATCATCTTGATAAACACCTCCTGAGGAATGTTGACGTTGCCTCGACCCCGTTCGAGCATTTTCTTTTTGCCTTTTTTCTGTTTTTCGCGAAGTTTCATTTTTCGAGTAATGTCGCCTCCGTACATATGCTGGGTGACATCTTTCTTCATAGCAGAAATTGTGCGCGATGACATAATCCTACCCAAAGCTCTTCCCTGAATTTTGGTGACAAACATTTGGTGCGGTAAAATGCCGTACAATTTTTCAACCGCCGCTTCCGCTTCTTCCTCCGCGCGTTTTCTCGATACCACGCGAGAAAAGGCCGGCACCACTTCATCTGCCACCAACAAATCTAGCTTCACCACATCCGCCTCTCGAATATCACCAATCTTGTAGGAAAGAGAAGCAAATCCTGAAGAAACACTTTTCAACTCATCGAAGAAATTTCTCATCAGTTCTCGCAACGGCATTTCAAGCGTGACGGAGGAGCGATTGTCACCAAAAGTTTCTGACTCGCCCACAATCGCTTCATGCTTAAAAAGCAATTGCATAATCGGGCCAAGAAAATCCGAAGGGGTAATGATTTTGATTACCACCCATGGTTCAAAAATTTTATCAATCTCACCATACTCGGGTAAAAGTGTTGGCGAATGAACAACCAAACGTTTCCCTCGTGTATCAATTACTTCGTAAGTAATGCTTGGTGTGGTCACAATAAGTTTAAGTGGAAATTCGCGACGAAGGCGTTCAGTAATAATTTCCAGATGAAGCATTCCCAAAAATCCACACCTAAAACCTCGACCCAAAAGACCTGAAGACTCTTCTTCGTGGGTAAATGAGGAATCAGAAAGACGTAATCGCCCAAGAGCTTGTCTGAGCAAATTAAAATCGTCCTGACTTTCTGGATAAATTGACGCCCATACCACAGGTCTCGGACTCATGTAGCCGGCAAGCTCGGGAAGTGGTTTGTTCAAAACGGTCACCGTATCTCCAACCGACGCAATCCCGGGTTCTTTGATGCCAGTGACAATATAGCCGATCTCGCCCGCGTTTAAACTCTCCGCGGCAGTTGGAGCCGGCGCAAAAACACCCACTTCAATCGGCGTAAATTCCTTACCCGCAATTTTAAAAATTAATTTTTCGCCTTTGCGCGCCGTACCATCAAAAATTCTCAGGTAGACAATCACCCCTGTGTGGTTGGAATATTGAAAATCAAAAATCAATCCGCGGAAACTGCCACTGTTCGCAATTTCTTCATGCGGTGGTGGAATCCGACGAACAATTTCTTCCAAGAGTTTTGGCACACCCTGGCCGGTTCGTCCGGAAACTTCAAGCACATCACTTTCATCACACTCGAGCAGTTTGGCCACCTCCGATTTTATTTCAGCAGTTCTAGCGAGTGGCGAATCCACTTTATTAACCGCGGGGATAATCACAAGCCCAGCCTCACGCGCCATGTTGAGTACCGAAAGAGTCTGCGCTTGAATTCCCTGCGTTGCGTCAATAAGCAGGATTGCACCTTCAACCGCGCGGAGTGCACGAGAAACTTCATAGGAAAAATCAATATGGCCGGGAGTGTCGATAAGATTAAGTGTGTAATCGGTTGACTGCTGTTTGTAACCCATTCTAACGGGGGTCATTTTGATTGTAATCCCCCGCTCTCGTTCAAGTTCCATCGAGTCGAGCACCTGATCCTGCATTTTTCGTTTTTCGATAGTACCCGTCAATTCCAAAAGCCGATCAGCCAAGGTACTTTTACCGTGGTCAATGTGAGCGATAATTGAAAAATTTCGGATATTTTTTAGGTCCATGAACGTTATACTAGCAGAAATAAGGCCTAATCACCAACTTAAAATTTTGACAGAAATTGAACCGTAGTGTAAAAATGTACACAGAATACAGAAACGTTAGAAAAGAAGAAACATGAAAAACATCGAGAACCGGGACTTTACACCGCGTGCCCAACAGGCTATTGCAAACGCTTCAAAGGAGGCTCGTCGGCTCGGGCACAACTTTGTTGGTGGCGGGCATATCCTACTTGGGATTATCAAGCTTGGCCCAGAGTCCACTGCTGCCAGAGTGTTAGCCTCTTCAGGAATAACTCAAACCGTTGTGAGCAAAATTGAGTCAGCCTTGAGTGAGTCTCTCTTTTCAGAAAAGTTAAATTCTGACCACGATATACCGCTGACACCGCGGGTCTATAGAATTTTAAGCTTTGCAAAACAGGAGGCTGACCGACTCGGCGCATCTTTCGCCGGGACGGAACATTTACTCCTAGGACTTTTGGGCGAGCGCGAAAATCAAGCAGCGGAGGCACTTTGTCCGTTCTACCCGACACTTGAGGATCTGCGCCGACAGGTCATCGCATGCTCAACCATTTAGTAAGGCGCGCGGACAAATGCGAGTAAGAGCGAAGTTTTCTTCGCTCTTTTTTAATACTATAACAGAGCGTCCACTGGATCCGCACCAATAACTTTAGTTTTCCAAATTCTATGATGGAAGGCCTTCCATATTTCTCGAATTTCTTGATTTTTCATAAGAACCAAAACTAAAATACCCGCGGCAATACCAAGAACCCCCGAACAAAAGCCTTGAAGAAATACACCAAGAACAGTATTGATATTGAAAATATTGTCGAAGATATCGAGAAATAAATACGCGACGTACCCCATGATAACCGATGAGGAAAAACTGGCGAAAAGTGTTTTGAATACCGGTCGCGTAAAACTTGGAAATTCTCGCTGGAAAGCGATCCAGTGCACGAGCGCATTGATCGTTGTACCCACAGAGTAGGCCAAAGGAAGCACCAACACAATACTGCCAGGCAAACTGTCGACCTTAAATAAATTTTCAAGAAAAAACCTGAATGTGTCGAAGGTCTTGAAAAGGTAAATAAAAATATATCCCAAAAAAATTAAAAAAACTGAAGTGACCACATTAATTATCAAAGGCTTCTTGGTTTTTCCTAATGCATAATATCCACGAACAAAAAGAAGCAATAGACTTTGAGGGACAACTGAAAGAATAAAAATTGCCAGACATGCGGCGGTCAGTCGCGTGTCAGACCAGCTAAAGTTTCCTGCGCCGAGAATGGTACGGACGATTTGCGCGCGAAGAACCACAAACAGCGCCATCATTGGAATTGACCAAAAAAGAATATGGCGCGTGGAAATAATCATCTGTTCCAAAAAAGTATCGCGCAATCCCTGTGAAATATAGCGAGAAAGCGCGGGAAAAGCGGCGGAGGCGTAACTGGCACCAACGATTGAAAGCGGCACCGATTGCAAGTTCCAGGAAAAATTAAAAACGGCGATGGAACCAACACTCATGAGAGACGCCATGCTCACTAGAAAAAAGGTGGCAATCTGGTTGGCGGAGAGCGCCAACGTCCTCGGTAAGGAAAGAATAACCAACTTTCGCACTGTTCGCCATTCAAGTGGCAGGCGTAATCTAGGAAAAAGTTTTCGTTCCAAAATAAAAGGTACTTGCACAAGACAATGGAGTCCAGCTCCAAGCACCACTCCGAAGGCCAAACCCGATATACCAAAGAGAGGATAGAAAAAAAGCGCGCCAATGATAATACCAAGATTATAAAGAAGTGGACTCAGCGCGTAAATAAAAAAACGATTGTACATCTGGGTAATACTGGCCAGAAAATTTGAGATACCAAGGAGGATCGGGGAAAGTAACATAATGCGAGCCAACATCACAAGTTGGGCTTTTACCACTGGGCTATAAAACCCTGGGAAAGCAAATGGCGTCAAAAATGGAATACAAATGTAAGCCAAAAAACTAATGACTACAATGGCAGCAAAAAAAATCGAAAAGCTGGCGTCAACAAATCGCTTGCCTGTCGCCTCCCCTTCCTTAAACTTTTCTATAAAGAACGGCAGGAGAATTGAAATCGAAACCACAGAAGCAATAGAAACAAAAATAAGATCGGGAATGCGAAATGCGGCGTAATAAATATCGAGTGTGCGACTGGCTCCAAAAGTGTAGGCAAAAATTCGATCTCGCAGAAGGGCAAGTAATTGCGATGCGATTGCGGCTACGCCTAAAAGATAAGCGGCCTCATGGAGTCCGCTTATCTCACGATGTAACATATTGAGCACTCTCTTGACCATAATAGCTAGTTAGCTGCTTCGTCAGCCGGAGCTTTTTCAGTGACTGGAAGTGTCGATCGTTTTTCAGGCTTACTGTCTATCGGTGGCGTGGCGTTGGCAAAGGGATCTTTTCCGGCGCTGAGATTTTTAAGAATCAGATCGATCTCTTTGTTATCAGGGTTAGTAATCTTCAAGGCTTTAAACTGAGCGATGGCTTCCGGGACTTTGTCCAAATGATAGTAACTCAAGCCCAAGAAGTACTGAGCGTTGGCGTAATTGGAATTGATTGCAATCGCCTGTTCAAGAGCTGTGGCTGCTCCTGCGTAATCCTTGACGTTGTAGCGTAAAAATCCTAACTGGAAGAGTAACCCACTATCACTCGGTGAAAGATATGATGCGGCTTGTACTGAAGTGATGGCATTTTTTATATCACCTTCGGAAACTTGGATTTGAGCAAGTAGGAAAATAGCTTCGGTGTAATTATTTTTTTGCTTAAGAGCTTCGGCGATGTAATCCTTTGCTCCTTTATTATTGGCATGAACAACTTCCAATTGAGCCAAGAACAAATTGATCGAAGGATTTTTTGGATTAAGCACGAGCGCTTGCTTGTATGCGGCCTGAGCATTTTCATAAGCTCCAGCAATTTTCAGCGGAACAACCGTTTCGTAGACTTTTCCAAGTGTGATGATGTTTTGATAATCGCTTGGATCAATCTTGATCGCTTGTTGAGCGTTGTTCAAAGCGTTAGTCAAATACCCCTGAAACTTTGTCTGCAAAACATCAGTCGAAACAGCACTAACATCCTGAGAAAGCAAGGTAGACATTCGAGCAATATCAATTTGAGCAAGGGTTCTATAGTAGAGCGCCAAGCCGTCGACTGATGCTGCCTTTTGTAGATAGACTTCCGCCTTATCGAGATCTCCTTGAGAGTTAAAGGCAACAATACTTTTTTGATAATTAAGAGTTGCAATAGTCTTTTCAAGAAGAGCGTACGAGAATGTAATAGTGCAAACCAAAAGAATGATAAGAAGAAGAACAGAAATGAAACCTTTCTTTGGATCTTCAGTGAATGACAAAACCTTCGGCTTCATTAATCCGCTCTGATAGAGGGAAGAAACGAAAAGTCCGGTAAAGAAAAACGTGAGCGCCACGATCGAGAGGCCTGGAACATAAAAGATGTTGATAATCCACAAAAACAAAGACACTAAGAAGGAAGATACGGAGAGGTAGCGAGATATCTTGTTACTACTCGTAGAAAAAAGAGCGCGAAAACCCCAGTAGAGAAATACTCCAAAAAACAAGAGCCAAGAAATACTGCCGAGGATTCCGGTGGAAATCATCATGGTTGGCACAAGACCTACAGCATAATCAAAATCGGTATTCCAGAAAATTGATGAATTGATGCCGTCAGGTTTAAAGCTTGCCCAATCTTTTGAAAATTTGTTGGGACCGGAGCCAAGCAATGGATTGACCGCGAGAGCGCTTTTTGAAACTGAATAGGTAGCGGCCCACGATGGTCGAACCTCAAACTGACTGATGTTGAAGAAGTTTGAAATTTTTTCGCTAATGAATGTATGCGAAACTCCTGTGGCCGGATCAACCCGTGTAAGCAAGGAGTCGCCAATGAACACTAGAGAGATGATCAAAACAACCAGAGAAGCGTTTGGTATTCTTTTAACTTTTGAAGTTTTTTCAGAAGTGTCCGCCAAAATCGAGCCACCTTCCTTTTTCTCAAATGAAATAACATACACCAAGAAACTAAGACTGAAGACCGCCAAAATGTACCAGACGACATTGAGGTTGATAACCGCCAAAAAGAAGAGTGAACTAGTCAGCACGATATAGGCAAATACTCTGAAAATCTTGCTGAGAGAGATGAGTTCGAGGGTGATGAGTGCTAGGACTGAGGCGGTTCCAAAAAAGATACCGAGATCATTCCACTTACCAAGGGTGCTTGTAATGACATCATTAAATACTCCGAACGACAAGAAACTTGGTCCAAAAATTAATCTCAAAAGTTCAAAAACAGCAATAACGAGAAACGATCCGAGAAAAAGTGAATAGGCATAAAAAATATTCTCTTTTTTCCGAAGATAAATTGAGACTAACAGGAAGAGCAGAAACAAAACTGCAAGCGATGCAACAGTGCCGAGTTCAAATGACTGGCCAGCCAATGACCAACCAATTGAACCTGAAAAAAAAGCGGAAATGGTTGACACCAAGAGGACTAAGGCAGCTCCAAGAGTAATGAGATTTGCTGGAAAAATAAATGTACCATCTTTTAATCTGGAAAGAATCCAACATACAAACGCGACGGCAATTACAATTGAAAATACCAGCATCTTGGCAAACTGAAACGGAAGAACATTAGTCGACATAAAAAATAGAGGAACGAGGAGTGGCAGGATAAACACTAGCGAGAAAGAAATTTTTTCCAAAAATCCATACGAGGATTTTGAAGACTCAATTTCTTTTTCTTCTGTATCAATAGCTTCATTCTGCATAGGAATTTAATAATTATGGCGAATAAATTGTTCCTTCTAATTATAGTAAACTGAGACCTCAATATCAATGGCGCTGTTAACAAACTCTGGTGAATTTTTAAGGTAGCTATCCCCTATTGATTTAATCATTTGATGTGGTATAATTTTCGAGCTTTGTGTTGGATAGTTGCGCCAATTTTGCCCACCGGAGGTGGTTGCAAAATTGAGCGTCCTGAGATTTGCTCTCCTATGCAAATCGAAGGGCAGCCCAATTTTGTAAAATCAGAGTTTATGAAAAACGATCTCTAGTGGGCAAAATTGGCGAGGAAAGTCCGAACACTCCCCGCGCATCTCACTTTCGTTCGATGCAGTTACAAGTTCATAAAGTTATAAAGTTTTAAAGTAAGAATTCCTCTTCACTTTATAAACTTGAAACTTTCAACTTGATGAACTCCGCACCGAGTGGAAGCGAGGTGCGTGGGAGAATGGTAGCGTCCCGATGTCCGCTTTGCGGATTCGGGATCCCGATCCGAAAGGCATCGGGAGGTAACGCCCGCCGTCCCCGCCCGAACGACTGACTCGTTCAGTCGGGCAGGCGCAAGGATAGAGGTGCGAACAGAGACGCTCCGACGCGAAAGCCTTGGAGCGCCCCGATTTACGTCGGGGCGAGTTCCGTAGTAATACGAGAAGTGCAACGACAAAATCCTTACCTGGGTGCAAGGCCGTGCGCCAATTTTTCCTGCCATAGGCAGCTGAAAAATTGAGCGTCCCGAGTAATCGAGGGGTCAAGACCCTTCGCTCGCCTTAATTAGGGCGAATCTCAGGACGCTCAATTTTGCGCCACCTGTGGTGGGCAAAATTGGCGAGTGCCGCTTGAGCCACACAGCAATGTGCGGCCCAGATAAATAACTATCCATTCGCGCAAGCGAAGGACAGAATTCGGCTTATAGACACAAAGCACATGAAAGCCGCCGCCCTCACGGGCGGCGGCTTTCTCTTTACAATAAATTGACATTTTGTAATTTATAATTTATAATGCGCCGAGAATAGTTTACCTGACTGTTCGGAAACATGAAAAATTCTTGTAGCTGTTTGCAAGAATGGGCTTCTCGCTCCATGATCCCGTTAAAAGGCACTCGGAACATTTACATCGATGAAAACTCTTAGTTCACTCGTGGCCATCATTTTCATGACCATTGCCTCGGTGCTTTTCGCCCAGGAATCCCCCGCCGTTCAACCCCAAACCCTCATCACCAACGCGCCGACATTCACCCAGTTCATCTCAGGTAAACTGGGGGTAGCAGACATTTTGGTAATGGTGTGGTCACTTGAGATCACGGACTATCACCTTGTTGCTTCGTTTGCGAATACAAACACTAGCCCAGTTGAACTGCGGATAGATACCGTAGACAAAGCAGAGGGTAAAGCAACTATTTGGCATTGGTCGCTTGCCGAATCCAAAAAGGGACTTCAAAATGGAGAAGAACCGTGGCTCGTGTTGGCGCAACAGTACCGCGAGTTCTACCAGAAAATCGCCTTGGTCAATGGGAACTTTGCCTACTGTTTCCGTGATCCATTTGAATGCCTTGGAAAAATGCTCCGAGCTTCCTCAGATCAAAACGGAGGGGAGTACATTTTTCGAACTGGCAAATGGTTGAAGTCGATCCCGGTTCGAAATTGGGTGGGACATGAACCGGTAGTGGGTCAACTTTTCACTCTGGCGTCAGACGGCGACAGACAGGAGGAGATCTACTTCGCTGTTTCGCGCGACGCTCGAGGCCAAGTGCTCGTGCCACTCGACACCACCGAAAAAATCGCTGATGCCAAGAGGGATTTGGCACAGGCGAAGGCTGACGCTAGGCTAACGCCAAGCGAAAAACTTTCGAAGTCGATCGAAGATGTGAGGAAGGTCACAGAGGCCATCACTCCGAAAAATAAGTAACTCAAAACCTCGCGTCCGCGCGAGGTTTTTTTCTTTTTAATATTGTTCTGCGCGCCCCGAAAAAAAATTGACATACTATTATATATAATTCATAATACGCTCGGAATTGTTTGCCTGACTGTTCGGGATAACGAAATGTTCTTGCACGAGCGTGCACGAATGGGCTTCCGCCCCATAATCTTGTATATCACGGCATACAGTAAAAGTTGACATATGAAAAAATTACTTAGCCGTCTGTTTGTCGCAGTTGTTCTTTTTCTTGCAGCCCTCGTCACGAACGCAAAGGAGCCCTCCGTGTATTGGCTCAGAACCACCCCACCGATCTACAGTAAATTCGAGACTAGGGCAACTGGTGTGACCTCCGTTGAACGCATGTGGTTAATCGGAACTGACACCTGTTTACTCCGCGCAGATTTCACTGGCGACGATATCCTGTTTGCAGATTTAAAGACAGGTGTGGGGAACACACCTGATCAACTGGATGAAATCTGGAGTTGGCGTGGGGAACGCTCCGGCAACAAATACACTGATTCCGAATGGATAAAACTTGCTCGCGAAATTCGCTCAGGCTACAAGGTCATTGGGGTTATCAACAAGGAAACGGCGTATTTTTTTACTGACCACTATCAGTACGTGGGTAGAGTTCGTCGAAACATTACCAATTCGACCAGCGATGAATATGTATTTATGGTAAGCAAATGCCTCTCACTTGTGCCTGTTCAAAATTGGGTTGGGGCTGAACCAGTTAATGATCCAAAATTGAAACTGGCCTCCGATGGTGACAAAAAACAGGAAATGTTCTTCTTCGTTCACCTCCAATCAGATGGGACTGTTTTGGCCCCGCTTGAAACACTCGAAGGCGTGCAGAAGAGAAAACTTCAGTTACATCAAGCGGCGATAGGCGAAAATTTGACGACGAACGCACCCGCCAGACCAACTGAGGGCTTGCAGAGTCTCTCCTCCTCGCCTCGTCAAAAATCACCCTGATTTTTGACGAGCTTTACTTCGCCCATGCCTCGCGTCCGCGCGAGGTTTTTCTTTTTTAATATTTTTCCGACCGACAAAAGAATCCCCCGCGCCTGTGGCGCGGGGGATTCTTTTTTTAACTTTCCCAAATTTAGTACAGCTTAGGAAAAAATTTGAATCTGGATGCAATTCGAGGCGCGAGCGATTTTGCGACTAAAACATATTCATATATGTTGCAGAAGCAAAATCGTGAAGCAACGAAGAAGGGCGCCAGATTCAAATGTTTTACACCACTTCGCAAACCCCGGCGACACACGCCATCTCCTTCCTCACTTCAGTCTCATCCTGCTTTTCGTACGTAATAATTTTTGAAAAGTCTATGTGCGCAATTCGCTTGGACATTTCCAAGTAGGTCTTCTCATCAATCTTTTCGTACGGAGCGAGCTGGTACACATGATTATCTCTCGGCAAGAATGAAAGTCCTCCAATGATATCCCAGTGTTCATACAACCAGTTGGCTACAGAAATCCATTCATCTTCCCCCACTGAAACGGTCACCGATGGATTGTGCTCAGTAAAATTTTCTTTCAAAAGTTTCCAGTGCTCAAGTTGTTTCAATGCTGAAATATCATCTTTGTAAATTGAACCTCCTGGAGCCTTAACTGGAAATTCCAAAACATAGGTCGTGGCAGAATCCATTGGCTGTCCAACCTCTGGATGATACGGCACACCCTGATCGCGCAACATTTTAAACAACGCGTCGGTGGCGGAAATTCGAATGCGTCGAATATAAAACGGAGCATGTCGTGGGTGCATTCCAGAAGAACAGTCTACTGTTTGTGACAATGTTCCAGAAGGTTTAACACAGGTGATGCAGGTTGAAGCGCTGATGCCGAGTTTCTTGGCGAAGATCTGATTGATCTTGATAGCTTCATCTTTCATTTTTTGCAAAACTTTTGCATCTCGAACTGCAGGACAATCCCACTGACCAGTAATGGAAACTCCGAGCAATCGTTCTTCTTCACAATGTTCTTTCCATTCTTTTGAAAGATATGGGAAATTGGTTAGTGATGATTGGTAGGTTCCCAAGATAGTGGCCAGGCGAACTTTTCGAAGTAAACTTTTTTCATCATCCTCCTTTCGCGCCACAACTTCTGAAAGATTACAAAATTGCTTTGATTGCAAAATAATTTCTCCGCATGGATTGGTTCCGATTGATCCAATAATATTTTTTCCACTAGCGTCAAAATAACCCTTCAAAACTTTCAATCGGCGTTCTGGCAAAGTTTTAGCAAGTGAACCGCGATTAAATATTCCGCGCTCGCCTGATCCACTGTTCATGAGGGCTACCCACTCATTCATGAAATCAGCAGTTGAAGGCTTATTAATATAGACAGCAGAATTGTTGGCGAGACTGCGCTGTGGTTCATTAAGATAGAACTGGCCTTTTTTTGAATCGCGAATTTCGAGATCATCAAGATCAGAAAGACTGATCATGGCGCTTCTTCGGACTCCGCCTGAAACAACGCAATCCCCGATCATACAAATAATATCGTGTACATCGAGATTTGAAAGTCGCTTGCCCTGCCTCTTCAACATTTTCTCTCGAGCGAAACTGAGAAGGCGTCGCAACGGTTCTGGTCCACTTGATTTACCTCCCATAGTTTTAAGTCGAGCTCCAGCCGGTCGCAATTGAGAATAATCAAAATCAACATCAGTGCCATTTACCCACGCGTTGGTTCCTAAAATAAATGCATCGCACCAACCTTCCTTGCTGTCATCTATCGTGTGCGTTGGTAATTTTTTTCCAGTCTGCAATTTTATTTGTGGAAATTTTTGAACGTTCTGACTTTCTACTGCCCAGCCGGCTCCGGTACCACACATCGAGACATACATAATTTCTGCGATGTCGCGAAAATTTTCTGGAGCAATAAATGAACAGTTGTACGCGCAGACATTAGTCTTGCGTGCCGCGTCTCCAGCAAATTGCAAAAGCCGCATGCTTGGCATCGCTTCTTGTTTCAAAATTCCTTCACGAATTTCTGAATACTCAGCATCTTTTAATTTCTTACCGACATTTTCTTTCATGAAAGAAATATAACGGTCGACAGTTTCGATCCAAGTCTCCCTTCTTCCTTCCCCATCCATCCATCGTGAGTACGTACGATAGTAGACAAATTCACCGAGCGGATTTCTGAAATATTTCTTGCTGTCCGTCGCCATTTTTTTAACTTTCTCTGGAACGTGCAATCCTTTTTCACGAAGTTTGGATCGTTTTTCACGATACAAAATGTAACTCTTGGCGGTTTTAACGTATTCGCTCAAAATTAATTCTTTCTCAACCGAATCCTGAATACCTTCGACGGTTGGAACAAAATTTTTATGTTTCCGGACGATACGAACAAGATCCGCCAAAACTTTATTGGCTACAAGTCGCGCTTCTTGCTCAGAACCTTCGCCGGTGCTGATCATCGCCTTGTTGATGGCAGTGACGACGCGCTCAAATTCAAACGGAACGATCGATCCGTCTCTTTTCTGGACATTTTTAACCAAAACTTCTACTTTGACTGGGGTTTTCTTGCTGGATGCCATACTGCTTTTTAATAAATAAGTTTTTATAATTTTTTTAGAAATTTTACGGTTGGATGCAATTCGAGGCGCGAACAATTTTGCAACTAAAATGTATTCGTATACATTGCAGGAGTAAAATTGTGAAGCAACGAAGAAATGCGCCAACTGTGAAATTTCTATCTGACTTTTATTTCTATATTCTACTACTTATAACCAAAAGAAAAAACAGTGGACAAGTGTTTAAATCAAACTGGAGTATAAAATTTAAAAACTGTAAACGTGCCTCTCAAATTCCTTTGACAAAGCTCGTTACTTTGCAACTTCTTTTGAAAAATAAATTTCACTACCAATTTTTAAATTATTTTTTTCAAAAAAACCGGCATTTGTCTCCAAAACGTAGCGCGCAGGCAATTTCGGTGTATAGATTTTGGGATATGTGGAAGTTGCAACATTTTTTTCGACGCTCACCACTTTTTTTTCATCATTAAACCACAAAATATCAATCGGAAAATGCATGTCCTTCATCCAAATACTTGGGTATGCTAAATCTTTAAATATAAAAAGCATTCCTTGGTCGTCGGCTAAAAAGTCACGTCCACCCAAACCCTTTATTTGAAGGGCTGGGATGTCGGCTATCATTACCGTAAGATGAGAATGTCCTATATCAAGCTCTACAGAGTTTTTAACGTCTCCTTCACCAGCTAGCTCCGAAAGGCCAATGTCCTTTTGATTGACTTTCCAAAAAACTATAAAGGACAAAAGGAGGATTGCGGTCACAGCGAGTACGAAAAATTGACTCTTTTTAGTGACCATATTTTTGGTTAGTTAATTCTTTCAAAAGTTGATTGACAATAACTTCGGGACTGAAATGTTCTCGGGAATACGCTACTCCTTGGGAACCGAGTTTTTCACAAAGCCTTGGGTTTGAAAGAAGTTTTGCCAAAATCTCTGAAAGAGCTTTTACATCGGCGCGCGGTGATTTACTTTCGCTGTCTTGGCCAACTAAAAACCCGGTCTTTCCATCCTTGATGGTTTCTTGAGCCGCAGTGGCCGCAATAGTAATAACGGGCTTTCCGCACATCTGGGCTTCTACAAGCGGTAAACCAAATCCTTCACTCCGCGATGGCGCAACATAGATATCACAAAGATTCATAAGGCCGAGCATGAACTCGTCCGAAAACTCTCCAACAATATACTTAAGCCTATCTCGAATACCTAACTTTTCCGCTAGCGCGAGCTCGAGAATTGAACGACCGAAGCTGAATTCTGAGGGCCAAGTTTTTAATATATAAATCCAAGGAACAGACCTATCGAGCCTTCCAAGAGCGGCTATTACCTCGAGCGCCCCTTTACTCGTTGCATCTCCGCCTGTGGTAAAAAGAATGGGAATACCCTTTTCTTTTATTTTTTCAAGATCAAAAGTCTGTGGTAACACTATTTCTGAATGGGTAATTGAAATCCGCTTTATAAATGGCAACAAATCCTCATCTAGTATTGGTTTCCAAAAACCATCGTTGACGGCCTCTGGAACAACCTTCACGATATCCTTCTTGATTCCGCCTTGCACAAAAACACTCTTACAATATTCGCTGGTCGTCAAAATGAGATCGAGCTCATTATACTCATTAACAAATGTATCAAATGCATCATCGGAAACTATCCAAGGAACGGCGCGGATACCGAGAAATCGAGGCTTTTCAACGAAATCTTTATATGAATGCCACGAACCAATACCGAGTATGCAATCCGGGTTGTACTCCCTAATTTCTTTTTCTGGAAATTCGTCAACAATTCGAATAATTTTATGATCAATGTTCACGATACGTAAGCCTTTTGACAGCGCTTCCGCCTGATTGATAAAACTAAACCCGTCTCGGGCAACTAGTAGAATAATTTTCATATATTTCATCAAGTATACCAAAACTACATTGAATGGAACATTGTCCTGCGGGCAAGATTCGTAACTTTGCCCTTAGTTTCAAAACCCTTTATACTAGATACCTATGTTCGGACTCCAAAAAAACAGTCGCCAGTGGATTGTCTATGTTTCTACCTTCCCTCCCAGAGAGTGCGGGATCGCCACTTTCACTCAGGACCTGATGAATACCTTTGACGAACTCTACATGCCTCGAGAGGAGTCAAAAGTGGTAGCAATCAATCTCGATAGTCGGTCAAAACATCGGTATGACTTGGACCGAGTAATTTATCAAATCACTCAGCCTGATAAGAAAAGCTATCTGGGCGCCGCTCGATATTTAAATAGTCTGGAAAATGTTTCGGTTGTAAATATTCAACACGAATTCGGTATTTTTGGCGGAGAATACGGTTCGTATATTTTGGATTTCATGAACGAACTCCGCAAACCAATTGTGCTTACCTTGCACACAGTTCTTCCTGGACCAAATCCAATTCTAAAAAAAACCGTAGAGGAACTTGGCATGAAAGCCAACACCATTATTGTTATGACAGAAACCTCGAAAAAAATATTGGCTACTGACTATACAATTGATGCTTCTAAAATAAAAATAATTCCTCACGGCATCCACCCAAAGCCATTTTCCGACGGCAAAAAAGCCAAAGCGAAGTTGGGGCTTTCAGGAAAAATGGTCCTTTCAACTTTTGGACTTTTGAGCAAGGGAAAAGGCATTGAATATGGCATTGAATCTTTACCTGAGGTGGTCAAACGTTTTCCAAATGTTGAATACCACGTCATTGGCGCGACCCACCCCGTCATTTTGGCGCGAGAAGGTGAAAGCTACAGAAAATCACTGATCAAAAAAGTTGAACAACTTGGGTTGCGAAAACATGTCATTTTTCATAATAAATATTTTGATTTACCTGACTTATTAAATTTTTTGGAGGCCACCGATATTTATCTGGCGCTTTCTCTTGAACCAAATCAGGCGGTTTCAGGAACATTTTCCTATGCACTCGGTGCTGGCCGGCCAGTCATTGCCACTCGATTTGCCCAAGCCAAAGAAGACATCACTGAAGAAACCGGATTGCTTGTTGATTTTAAAAATCCTGAGGATATTAAAAACGCGCTTTTAAAAATGCTAAAAGATCCTACGCGTCAAAAGGAGATGGGAAAACGCGCCTACTTCAGAACCAGAAGCAAGACGTGGCACAACTGCGCCCTGCTGTACATGAAAGAATATATTACGCTCGCACCGTCCCTCTCAAACATCGAAACCAATCTGCCAAAAATAAAACTCGATCACATATTTGAATTGACAGACAAATTTGGAATGATTCAGTTTACGAACCTAACCACGCCAGATCCGTCCTCCGGATACACACTCGACGACAACGCCCGAGCTTTGATTGCCGTCATAAAGTACTGCGAGGAGCGGAGGGATAAATCGGTACTTGAGTTGGCAAAAATTTATTTAAATTTTATAGATTACGTCGCAGAAGCTTTTGGGGATTTTTCCAATTATGTAAATTACGACCGAACGATTCCATCTGAGAAAAACAGGATTGATAGTCTAGAAGATGCTCGAGCCCGCGCGCTCGAATCGCTTGCTATTGCCGCAAGTTCAAATGTTATGTCGAAGCAGTTACGAACTCAGGCGTATTCGTTGTACGATCTCAGCGCAAATTCTTTTTTTCCTGAACACCCTCGGTCTATGGCGTTTTTTCTTAAATCTCTTACCGCATGGATTACCATCGACCCTTCTGTCGAAATTAAAACTAAAATTGTCGGTTACGCAGACAAGCTAGTCGAGCTCTATGAAAAAAATTCAACGCACAACTGGCAGTGGTTTGGTGACTCGTTGACCTACTCAAACGGGCTCTTGCCCGAGGCTCTTGCCTTGGCATTCCGCGAAACTGGTAATGAAAAATATTTGTCAGTGGCCAAGACTAGTTTGGAATTTTTGATCTTATACAGTTTCCAAGGTGATATCTGCGTTCCAATTGGACAGAAGGGCTGGTTTCAAAAAGGTGGCGAAAAACAACTTCACGATCAACAGCCGGAAGAAGTAGCCACGCTCGTCCAAACACTCAAAACCATGTACGAAATTACGGGTGAAGAACGCTATCAACACTTGATGATGTTGGCCTTTGGCTGGTTTACCGGCAACAACCTATTACGACAAGTAGTCTACGATTATGATTCTGGTGGTTGTTACGACGGAGTTGGTAAAGACTACGTCAACCTAAACCAAGGAGCGGAATCGACCGTTATGTATCTTTTAGCACGATTGGCGGTTGAAAAAAGTTCGACTGTGCATAAAAAAGCCAAGTCATGGTTTGAGCGATTAACAAACTGATCGGTAAAATTAGGTTCGGTTATAAACAGGTCTCGCATATAAATAGTGATATAATAATTGGTAACAAATACAAACGTATGGGTGGTACTTCTATGGATAACTCTATATATACTGAAAAGCGGCCATGGGGATCGTTTACCCGATTTACCAAAAATGAACCGGTGACAGTTAAAATTATTACGGTCAATGCTGGACAGGCGTTTAGTTTGCAATCACACGAACATCGAGATGAGTTTTGGAAAATTATTTCTGGGGAAGGAACAATTACTGTGGGTGGCACAAAAACAGCCGTCGCGCCTGGACTTGAATACAGCGTTCTGCGAGGAACAAAACATCACATCGAAGCCAGCTCAAGTCCCGTAGTTTTTTTAGAAATTTCGCGCGGTGAATTTGACGAAGCAGATATCGTTCGTTTTGAGGATAAGTATGGACGGGCCTAGGCATTTTCGATTACAAATCGATTTTTTATAATTCATGCCGTTATCTTTTCTTTTTACAGATCTAATTTTAATTATTTCCATTTTGATTCTGGCTTTTGTATTGTCCAGACGCCTCGTTCGAAAAGCCAAAAAATCTCAGGCAGAATCTGAAAAACACTCACTCGCGCGGCACACCAAAAATCCACTGCTCTCACCAAAAGAAGAACACTGGTGGCAAGCGACGGGAACATTTAATCCGGCCGCCATTGCCGATGAGCATGGAAAAATTCACTTGCTCTATCGCGCCACGGGCTCTGATGGCATTTCGCGATTTGGATATTCCGCTAGCAAAGATGGTATTGAATTTAATGACTTTGTTCCCTATCCGGTCTTTGCCCTCGACACGCCGAGAAGCAATGTTCCTCGAAAACTTCAACGATATGATTTCGGACTCTATCCTTCTGGTGGAAGCTGGGGCGGAGCTGAGGATCCCCGCATTGTTAAAATTGACGACAGGCTTTACGTCACTTTTAACGCCTTCGATGGTTGGGATTTTATTCGCATCGCCGCTGTTTCGATAAAAGAAAAAGATTTTTTTGAGAAGAAATGGAATTGGAGTAAACCCTTGTTCATTTCTCCGAAGGGAGAGATCCACAAAAATTGGGTGCTCTTTCCTAAAAAAATTAATGGGAAATTTGCCATTTTGCACAGCGTTTCGCCGAATGTACAAATTGATTATGTCGACCGACTCGAAGATCTCACAACTGGCCGAAACGTGATAAAAAGTCGTTTTGCGCAAGAACCAAGAGCTAAGGGATGGGATACAATGAGACGCGGAGTGGGACCGCCACCTTTGCTAACAGAAAAAGGCTGGCTTGTGCTCTATCATGCGATTGATAAAAAAGATCCGGATCGCTACAAACTTGGAGCTCTACTTTTAGATTTGAATAATCCGCAAAACGTTTTGGCTAAAGCAAAAAATCCTCTGCTTGTTCCCGATGAATGGTATGAGAATGATTGGAAGCCGGGAGTAATTTACGCCTGCGGAGCGGTTATTAAAAACGACACACTCTTCGTATACTACGGCGGAGGTGATAAACACGTCTGCATGGCAAGCGCGCCACTTTCGAAAATTTTTAGTCAGCTTGAACGGGTATAAATATAAAGACTGTCCTTCAATACGAAAGACGGACTAACGAAAATACGAAAATATACAAAAATTGTAGTGCCACCGCAAAAGTTTTCGTATAATTTCGTATATTCGTATATATAATTCGTATTTTCGTATCGAAATTAAAATTTATAATATGATACAATTTAGCGACAAAATATATGTTTGTAATTGAACGCGATAAACACAATCCAATCCTCTCCCCCGAAGTTCACCACGAATGGGAATCCGCTGGCAGTTTTAATTGGTGTCCAATTCCTCCAGTTGGAAAATCTCCCGTAACAGCCGCTGTGTATCGCGCGCAATCTGAATCGAAACTGCAAGACGGAGTGAGACGTTCAGTGTCGACGATCGGGCTGGCGCAAAGTTCTGACGGTCAGCATTTCGACAATCGTCAAGAATTCATCACTCCCGAACATGAGTGGGAAAAATTCGGTTGTGAAGATGCTCGAGTAACTACCTTCAACAAAATTCACTATATTTTTTATACCGCACTTTCAATGTACCCCGTTCAAAAAGACGGTATTCGTATTGCTCTCGCCAAAGTCAACGAGAAAATGGAAATTATGGAGAAACATTCCATTACTCCCTTTAACGCCAAAGCCATGGCGCTGTTTCCAAAAAAGATTGGTGGTAAATTCGCAGCACTCCTTACCATTCGCACCGACGAACCGCCGTCTGAAATCTGCTACGTTGAATTCGAAAAAGAATCTGACATGTGGAATCCCGAGTTTTGGGAGAAATGGAAAAGAGATATTTCTCTTCATACCCTAAACGTTCGTCGCGGAAATAACGAACAAGTGGAACTCGGCGCGCCGCCCATTCTGACGTCGCTCGGCTGGCTTGTGGTGTACTCTCATATTCAAAATTATTTTCAAGGTGACCGAAGTTTTGGTGTGGAAGCCCTACTTTTGGACAAAAACAATCCGCGTCTTATCATTGGCAGAACCAAGGGTTCATTTTTGGTGCCTGAAGAATATTACGAACGCGTCGGGCAAGTGCCAAACATTATTTTCCCAACCGGCGCCATAATTTCCGACGAAAATTTAGAAATCTATTACGGTGCGGCTGATACTCACTCCTGCATCGCCCGCGTCAACTTAAAAAAATTCCTCGCCTCAATGGTAGAGAAAAAGCCACTTTTTGTTCGCGGACCAAATAATCCGATCATCAGTCCCCGCCCCGATAAAGCCTTTGAAACTCGTGGTACATTTAATCCGGCCTCAGTAGAAATTGACGGTAAAATTTATATTTTTTATCGCGCAGTTTCGAGCGACAACATTTCAACTTTCGGCCTCGCCACGTCGCTTGATGGTTTTTCAATTGACGAACGATCAGAAAAACCTATTTATACTCCGCGTGTTGATTTTGAAAGTAAGGGTTGTGAAGACCCACGCGCCACACTCATCAAAGATCGTGTTCATGTTTTCTACACCGCGTACGATGGCAACACGCCTCGCGTTGCCGGTACATCTATCTCGGTCAAAGATTTGCAAAACGGCGAGTGGAATTGGTCAACGCCAAGTCTCATCACCTTTGCTTCCGTGGGCAACAAAGATGCCTGTATTCTCCCGAAAAAAATAAATGGCAAGTACATGATTATTCACCGTATTGATGATTTGATCTGCGCCGACTTTGTCGATTCTCTCGATTGGAAAAATGAACCAGTACGTACCTGTATTCCACTCCTCCACCCTCGTCGCGGCATGTGGGATGGCGGCAGAATTGGCCTGGCCTGTCCACCAGTTGAAACTAAAAAAGGTTGGTTATTCTTTTATCACGGTGTCTCAAACACCACACATTACCGAGTCGGAGTAGCTCTTCTAGATAAAAATGATCCGACAGTGGTGCTCGCCCGTTCCGTCTTTCCGATTTTTGAACCAGTTGAAGATTATGAATGGAAAGGTATCGTGCCCGGCGTAGTTTTCCCCTGTGGAGTGATTGAGCGCGGTGATACGTTATTTTTCTACTACGGTGCGGCAGATTTAGTTGTCGGCGTAGCAACCGCTAAAACTTCTGAGCTTTTGAAAATGCTTGAGACTCCTGATCAAAAGTGAGATTCTTGCTACTTTGAATTACGAAACCCTCTCACGTGTCATCCCCGCGAAAGCGGGGATCTAGGACTGAAGGGAGAAATCTGGATTCCCGCTTTCGCGGGAAGGACAGAGAAGGGTTGATTGAGGGGTTTTGTAATTCACAGTTCCTAACTTCCTAGACACTAAGTGTCTAGGAATTGATATTCATCCATTTTCTAACAAACCGATGAAGATTCGGGTCTAATTTTTTGAGTGGCGTTTGTACTATTTCGTCATAACTAAACCACTTATACCCATTAAATTCTCGTGGATCATATTGGAGAGTTTGAGTTGAATCTGCTTCAAGAACATACCACAAACTAACATCTGTGTGTCCCGCAGTTAGCCCGACAGTGACAGTTTGAGTCAAAAAGAAAACGTCCACGACCAAAAATTTAGCTTCGATATTAAGCTCCTCGATAATTTCTCTTTGAACGGTCACTCTCGGATGCTCATTCAATTCCACATGTCCACCGGCCGGAAGCCACAGTTGCGCTTTAATATGATCGACTAAAAAGTATTTTTTGCTTTTTAGGATCAACCAAAACAAAATAAGAAACTAAATGTTTCGCCGGAATATCGGGTTTTTGTATCCGAAATATTTCAGCGCCACTCTGTATCCACGAAATTGCATCAGCAATATGCACGCGTTCAATTTCATCGTACGGCTTAATTTTTCGCACAATCTCTAAAATTTCATTTCTGATATTTTGGCTCATGTTTTAAATTAAATTTGGAAACTTAGTTTCCAAATTTACTGGAATAGCAACACCTTGAAAATTATAAATCAAAAGTTTAAAGCCCTCGCGTGGGTGCTCAATTTTCTTAATATCAAAACCGGCTCCTCTAATCAATTTCTCAAGTTGTCGATCGTAGTGACAATTGCCCGTAAAATATTTAGTAAAAAATGTTGAGGCAGTTTGAATCATTCGAATTAAAAAATTAGGTGAAGCTCCGTGATCAACAAAAATAAAACTACCGCTGGGGCGAAGTACGCGTTTGATTTCACTCAACACCTTTCTAGGATCTGAAACACTACAAAGTGTCCATGTTGATACTACTGTATCGACAGAGTGATCCGGCAGTGGAATATGTTCCGCTCCTGTATTTAAAAATTCAATAGGAAATGACGTTGAACCAAGACGGGTTTTGGCAATCTCGATAAGTTCTTTCGAAGGTTCGAGGGCAAATAATTTTGAAATATTTTTATACAATGCAAAATTGTAGCCCGGCCCCACACCAATTTCTAAAACCGCGCCTTTTACTTTCTCTAAAACTACACGGCGGATCTTTTCCAAATCATCTCCGCCCATTTCAAAATTGAGCAAACGAGGAACAATATTTTTTTGGTACCAACTAGTCATAAATTATTTAATTGGCTTGCTACCCAAATCCTGAAAAAATCTTAACAAATATCCATCGGGGTCCTGCACTAAAAATTGTTTATTACCAAGTTCCCGATCATTCATCCGATACCATTTTTCTTCCATTTCAAAGAAAATTGGCCAACCAGCATTTTTGAAGTTTTGATACAACACTTGAACATCTGGTACTTCTATCTGAAAATGCATGCCACGACCGAGTGGCCTTTCTAAATTCCCCACTTTCCATGTGCGACTTTTTGGAGTTAGGGCTTCGATCATAATGCGAGCTCCGTTTATACCGAGCATAGCAAAATTTTCTTCCGGTCGATCGTACAGCACCTCAAATCCTACAAGTTTGGTGTAAAAATCCAAACTGGCATTAAAATCAAAAACTTTAAGCTCAGGAGTTAGAATTGTTTTTTCGGTCATAATTTAAATCCAGACACTTTTCGCAAATTACCACTGTCGATTTGCAAAAGCGTAGATAACAAGTAAGGCGGTAGCACCGATTACCCACCAAAGGCCGTATTGTTCCAGGCTAGTAAGATGCGGCGTATTTTGAGGGAAAAGTGCTTTAACTTCGTCGTATGTGACCTCTCGGTCTTCCGAACGATTTTCTCCAATCACGTACCAATGTATCGCCCACGCAAGAGCCACGAAATTTAGCGAAAAATAAGACCATGTCGCAACGAGTTCTTTACCCTCGCCAATTGGCCATCTCCTGGATTTCTTTCCCCAACCAAATATACCAAAAAACATAGTGGTGATTTAAAATTACTAATTAATCTAACCATTTTAACACACCCTTATCGAAAAGAATGGGGTCAATTTATACCTACAACTAATATCGTTAACCCTCTCAGGTTTGTACAATTTTTGGTATCTTTTCAAAGTTGAATAACCTGCCTAAAAAATACTTTTTTCGAGAATTGATTCAATCTCTTCAATTGCTGGTGCTGGAAGATCTGCTTTCAATGTATAGTTCACAATATTTTTCCATGATACAGTAGTCGCTACACTGGCCTCGCTTTCTTCTATTATAATCTCGCAATCTTTTCCATCCCAGACAAGCCTGATAAAGCGAGAATCATTTTTATAGACAATATACCAACTTCCAAAAGCCTCGGGGTAATTTCTCTCTTCAACCAACTCATACCCCCTCCTGGCCATGTAGCCAGAGAACCCAGATTTTATATTATTCAGCTTGCCTTCCATATTTACCATTCTAACTTAAAGTGATCCTTTTAGGTACTCAAGTCACACTCTTATCAAAACTCTATTGCGGAGGGTAGGAGATTCGCCCGCACCTCTCGTTCGCTCGTCAGCGAACTCGGGCTGGGCACCAGCTCACAAAATTTTCTGCTAAAAATTTTACTCTGCTGTTCGAATCCCTCCCTCTCCACGCAATGATGAACCGCGCGAAAGTCGTTTAGACTTTCGCGCGGTTCATTGCGGAGAGAGAGGGATTCGAACCCTCGATGCCCTTTCGGACATACCACCTTTCCAGGGTGGCCCATTCGACCGCTCTGGCATCTCTCCATGTAAACAAGAGACTATTACTGTAGTCTTAAATCCTTAATCTTTCAACTAAATTGATCTGTGAACGAAAAGGCTGAGAAGCGCGAAAAGAACTCCGAGATAGAGTGTGCCTTGTGCGAGAAGAAGCCAGAATGCTCCGCCGAAAAGAACGAAACAAAAAAGAAAAATAATTCCGAAGCACTGCAGAACCATTTTTATCTTTCCGGTAATTTTTGCCGGAAGAGCTTTACCTCGATAGCGAAAATACGCTGAGGCCAAAATAAATATTTCCAGTGCCACAATAACAAACGTCAGATGCCACGAGAGATATTTTGAAATTAAAACCACCGCCACGCTTCCCACCAATAATTTATCGGCCAAAGGATCAGCTAGAATTCCCCATCGAGTAATTTGCCCTTCGGTTCGCGCCAGTGCTCCATCAACTGCGTCCGACAAAGCGGAAAACAAAAATAGAACAAACGCCCAAAGATTTTGCTCTGTAAGCAACAAGGCCAAAATAAACGGCACACTAACAAATCGAAAAACGGTAATTTGGTTGGGGGTTACCGATTTCGGAATTAATCCCAAAAATAAAAACTTAATCACTTTATCAATCGGCGTAACCCGCGCCAAATCTTTCATGCGCATTTCCGCCAACTGTAAAACTTTTTGTTTAAATTTCGGCATATTTATTCTTCCCCTCTGATTCTTTAATCTTAAATCGTGAATCTTGAATCTACTTTTCCTACCAGCTTCCACTAGAACCACCTCCACCACTTCCCCCGCCACCAAACCCTCCAAATGAAGAACCTCCGCCACCTCCACCAATTCTTCCACCTCCAATCCACCATGGTGGGCGGATACCGCGACTAGTACTTTTAGTATAGGTTCGAGAAACCAAAAAATCAAACAACAGACCGATTGGGATAAGGAAAATGGTCGCGATCAAACCAAGATACAAAAAACCGTAAATAAATCCAAGTACTACGCCAATAACCCCTCCGACAAGTCCCCCAGCCCACCATGACTTAGAACGACTGAGAATACTGCCCAACCAAATCGGTACAAAAAAGATAAAGAAAAAAATATTTGAGAAGTCGAAACCCTCACCAGATTGTTCTGAGATAGGTTCGATCTCAATCCCCGCACCCGAAGCGTAATCGGGAGCGACTGCGGCAATAATTTGATCGACAGCAGTTTGGATGCCACCATCATAGTCGTTGTTACGAAATGCTGGCGTCATGATGTTCCTGATGATTGAACTGGCTTCTCCGTCCGTCAGATCACCTTCAAGCCCGTAACCAACTTCAATACGAATTTTGTGTTCCTCTGCCGCCACAAGAACTAGAATACCGTTGTCTTTCCCCTTTTCACCAATTCCCCATTCCTTAAAAAGCGCCACGGCAAAATCCTCAACAGTTTCATCCCCAAGATTTTTAACAGTTACTACTGCGATTTCATCTCCCGTGGTTTTTTCAAACGCGGTCAACTTGGATTCAAGCGTGGCGTGCGCCTGCTGACTCAAAAGATTTGCAAAGTCATTCACGAAACCTGTCGGGCTACCGGGACTTTGGTATGCGAAAGCCACCAATGGAAAAACCAACGAGAGAGAGAAAACTTTTTTAAAGGCGGAGATCATTAAATTTAACTTCGACTTAATCAATATCTTTGCTTAGAACTCGCAGGTTTGGATGCAATTCTAACCCAGTAGGTGATTCTGGTGAATCAGGCGCGAAGCAACGAACCTGCCTGCCGGTAGGCAGGGAAGAGCGCCAAACCTGCGAGTTATAATTAACTTTAGAACTTTACAAACTTACCTTGGGTGCAACCTCAGAGCCTGTGGCAGCTTGGAAATACGCTCGATCCTTAAACCCAGCAATCGAAGCAATGATTGAGGACGGGAAACGGCTAGTCAAAAGATTGTAACTCTGAACTTGTTCGTTGAAACGTTTTCGTTCAACACTGACGCGATTTTCGGTACCAGCCAATTCCGCCATAAGATTTTGTACCGCCTCAGAAGATTTCAATTCTGGATAATTTTCAACAACTACCAAAAGCCTTGAGAGCGCGCTTTCTACTTCTGTCGCAGCTGAAGCTTTTGCATCAACATTTTGTGCGCCGCTGTAATGAGCTCGAGCATCAGCAAGAGCGGTGAAAACTGTTTGTTCTTGCTTGAAAATTCCTGAAACTGTGGCAACGAGGTTTGGAATTAAATCAAAACGTCGTTGATACTGAGTTTCCACCTGTGCCCACTGTCCGTCAACGGCTACGTTGGCAGAAACTAAACTGTTGTAGGTCATCCAACCATAGAGTAAAACCACAACTATAATCGCACCGATAATGTATACAGATTTTTTCATGTAATTTATTTAATTTAGAGAATAATAAGACGATTATAACATTCTTTCGGTCTATTGAAACACTGCAAATTGTTTTACTCCGTTGGCGTCGTCGTCCCATTTCCCAAATCAGGATCAGAAACAATCACTGCTCTCGTGGAAGTAGCAGAGTTGCCTGCTTGGTCGGTGGCGGTGTAGATAACAGAGTAGGAACCAGCAAGAGCGGTATTAATGTTGTCTGTAGTGTGAATACCGAGGTTATGGTTTACATTATCGTCTACGGTAGCGCCGAGATCTATGTAACTTGAGCCGGTGGTGATTTCAGCTGGGTTGGGGCCGGTGATGGTGATAGTTGGAGGTTCGGTATCGCTTGGTGTTTCAGTGGCGAGAGTGGAGGAAGCTGTGAATCCGGTTGGGTTGATGAGAGAGTCGCAAGTTCCCTGTTGCTTATTAAATTCTCCATTAAGAATGGTCACACAATACATTGAACCTGTTACTGAATCTTTCATCTCAAGACCTTTCGAAACTGAAGCAGTTTCAGTTTCCACCCTCCCAAACTTTCCTGTGGCAGCAGAAACAGAATCGAGCACTAGATTTTTAACACTGGTCAAGCCTTGAGAAATGAGATTTTCCACTTTCAAGTTCAACTCCTGCACCGC
>JAZJZC010000003.1:117768-148764 GCA_040390045.1 Patescibacteria group bacterium | reverse complement strand
ACCATGTGTCCATCGCGTGCGGCTTTCGCCATTCGCTTAGGCCCGACTAACCCTTGGCTGACAATCATCGCCAAGGAAACCTTGATCTTTCGGCGTGCGGGTTTCTCACCCGCATTGTGGTTACTTGTGCCAACATTCTTACTTCGGAACGCTCCACCATGGGTCACCCCTTTGGCTTCATTGCGATCCGAATACTCTCCTACCACGTAATTTTTCCGAAGAAAAATTACATCCTCAGTTTCGGTACATAGCTTGAGCCCCGATTATCTTCGGCGCAGATTCTCTTAGTGAGTGAGCTGTTACGCTTTCTTTGAATGATGGCTGCTTCTAAGCCGACATCCTCACTGTCTGTGAAAATCCACCACCTTGAGTGCACTTAGCTATAATTTAGGGACCTTAACTTGAGATCCGGGCTGTTTCCCTTTTGACTAGTGAAGCTTAGCCCTCACAGTCTAACTGCTGCGCTATGACTTTTGGTATTCGGAGTTTGATAGGTTTCGCGATCTTTCGACCTGTCGAGACCTTCCAGTGCTCTACCCCCAAAAGGAACACGCAACGCTAACCCAAAAGTTATTTCGGAGAGAACCAGCTATTACCAAGTTCGATTAGCTTTTCACTTCTTACCCCAGGTCATCCGATAGTATTGCACGGCTAACCAGTTCGGGCCTTCCTCTCGATTTCTCGAGAGTTCACCCTGCCCAGGGTAAGCTCACTTGGCTTCGGGTCTGATCTATACGACAAACGCGCTATTCACACTCGGTTTCCCTGTGGCTCCATCCTTTTGAGGGACTTAGCCTGCGCCGTATAAATCAACTCGTTGGCTCATTCTTCAATAGGCACGCCGTGACGGGCATCGCGCGAAACGCGATGTCCCGAGTACCAAGTTCATAAAGTTATAAAGTTCATCAAGTAAATACAAAATGCTTTTGCATCTGGTCTTACTTTACAAACTTTAAAAACTTGAAACTTGTAACCCGGCATCACATCCCATGTGATGCCCGCTCCGACTCCTTGTAAGCATATGGTTTCAGGTCTATTTCACTCCCCTCACCGGGGTTCTTTTCACCTTTCCCTCACGGTACTTGTTCACTATCGATCTAGAAGAGTATTTAGCCTTACCGGTTAGTTCCGGCAAATTCCTCCGAGCTATTCATGTCTCGAAGTACTCAAGAACAGTGACAGAAGAGATACTTTATTTTCACATACGGGATTATTACCCTCTTGGATGTATCTTCCCAGATACTTCTGTTAATAAAATATTTTATAACTCTCCTCGATATAAATACCGAAGTCACTGCCTTATAACCCCAACCGCATCACGCGAAGCGCGATGGCGCAAGTTAAAAGTTCATAAAGTTATAAAGTTCATCAAGTAAAATCAAAATGCACGTGCATCCTGTCTTAACTTTACAAACTTGATAAACTTGAAACTTTACAACTCGCCCATCACATTCCATGTGATGCGGTCGGTTTGGGCTGTTTCCGTTTCGCTCGCCGCTACTAAGGAAATCACAATTGTTCTCTTTTCCTCCAGGTACTAGAATGTTTTACTTCCCTGGGTATGCATTCTGAAGCAAGTTCAGAATATCCCAAATTTCTTTGAGATGGGTTTCCCCATTCGGATATCTACGGATTAACGGTTGCTAGGCACCTCCCCGTAGCTTATCGCAGCCGTGCTGCGTCCTTCATCGCCTCGTTCTAGTCTAGGCATCCACCATATGCTCTTAATTTCCTATTAGGAAATTTATATAGGTCTGGGAGACCACTCCCCCAGACCTCATATCGATCGTGTCAATTCACTTACAATGAATTAACTGATCTCTACACCACGTTCTTGTTTAATCCTGTTACATGAAATTAATTCGCCAACAGCGAAAAAATTTTGTAACAAGTTTTGTTTTACCTTTTTTCTTATACTCTTTGTTCAGAAGAATATAAGATTTTGCTTGTACATGATCTAACATATACAAAGCTCCACCTCCAGCGCTTGAAAAGACCCAACACTAACACCAACGTCTTCGCTGTGGCAGGATTCAATTTTCGAACAACAGGAATTTCAGAAACAAAAAAACCGCTTTTCCTAAGCGGGTACTAAACAAGGCCACGAAATGGCTTTATGTTCTCCGCTTTAAATTAAGTTTTTTTAACATTTTCAACAATTCGATAAGTATATAGAGAGTTCAAATAAAGTCAATACGCTAGGCAGAGTGGACAAGTTTTGGCCTTATTTTTGAGGTTTTTGAGAGTTTTTAAAGAAGCTATGTGGCGCATTTCTGCAAACAAAAATGCCCCGCGGGCAGAGCCCGCGGGGCATTTTTCAAAGATACATCCTAAAATTAATGCGTGTGTCTCTCAGAAATTTCTTGACGAACTTTTTCAATAAATCGTGATGCGGCTTCTTGTCCTCCCAATCCAAATGAGAGCCCTAGAGCAATCGCAAGCGCCACGACAATACCGGTAAACAAAGTCTGAATAAACGGAGCGGCGACACCGAGCTGAAACAGAGCGGTCAAGATACCGAAAATCCAAATGGACCAGCGCGCGATCGATCCGACAAAATTAGCTGATTTAATTCCGCCAGCTGAAGCTGCGCCAGAAACAACTTTCTGCATTGCTTCGGCAATAACCGCTGCAACCAAAATAATTAACGAGGCAACAATGACTTGCGGCAAGTAGACGAGAACCACTTGCTGGAGGAACATGTTAACCTGACTCAAACCCAAAACATCAAACGAAGCTACTAAGAAAATAACAATAATAAACCATTCAACAAGACCTCCAATAAAGGCTCCTGAGTCTAGATTGAAACCTGCACGCTTAAGAAAAATATCTACTTGAGCAGTGCGAAGCGCGTGGTCAACTTTAACCGATCGAATTATTTGCGCTACCACCTTACCTAACAAGTTGGCAACAAACCAACCGATAAGAAAGATAACAATAGCCACAATGAGATTTGGAACAAACTTTGCAAAACCCATCCAAACATCCTGAAACGAACCTTGTAATACCATACCCCAATTTTGAATCATATATGAAATTATTATAAATAATTATTAATACAGTGGCGTGAAAATTGATGATTACCGACCAGCACCAGCTCTTAACGCCTCTTTTGGTCCTTCTTAATTATATCATTTCGCTCAGGCTTAAGAACCCCACTGTGGATAAAGCGCTACTAAAGATTAGCGTTAAAATTGAGTCTGTCTAAGATAATTTTATGAGGAAAATCTAGAACATCTCTGATCAATTTGTCGTGCATAGAAACACGGTACTTAAAATCAGCCGTTTCAAACGCGGCATAGCGCAACTCTTTTCCAATTTCTGATTCGATAGTTTTTATAATATTTTCCAATGCCACCATTCGGATACCGTCTCCAACTACGAAAATATCAACACGACTATCTTCATCGCGAATAAAAATACCAGAAATAATCACAAGCTTGATTCGGCCAGCAGAATTAAGTCGCCGGATAATGTCGCCGTATCGCACCAACACGGTGTTGATCAAAAGTTCACGCATAGGAGAAAGATATGGAAAAGTGGAATTGAGAATCCAACCGCCTTCAGTCTTGCGCACCATGACCATTTTCTTTTTTCTTTTGACGGGAACAAAGTGACTAAAGCGCTTCCCTTTTATCATGTCGAGTTTTTTCATCAGGGCCACTTCGTGGCGAACTGCTGGCAAGGCCACTTTTGATCTCATGGCGATATCGCCTGAGCTGTACGTTTGGCCAGGATTAAAAAGAAAAAGCCTGAGTATTTTAACTCGCGCATCTCCTCCGAATAGTTTTGATAGGATTTCCATATTGGGAAAGGGTTTAGGGTGAAGGGTTTAGAGGAGTTTAATCTGATTATGACTAAACCCTAACCCCTACACCCTCCTTGTCCGCCATCATAGCACTAGATAAAAATTGCGCGAGGGGTTGACGAATTAAAACTTAAATGCTTTTATTGTGCTCAGTTAGGCACTGAAGATAACATTATATTATGTCGAAAAAATGTGGCTGTGAGGGATCCTGCCCAGTCTGCTTTGAAGGGGAAGTTTCTGACCATCACTGCAACCGCTGTGGACGAGACTTTTGTCCTACGTGTCACGGCATCAAACGTGGTCCGCCGAGTGAGGACATCCTTAAATGCGCATGCCGTCCCGAAGACGTGGTTCTCACCAACTAGGGGAGTGTTGGTAAAACCTCTCAACGCAAACCACTCGCAAAATTAATCTTGTGAGTGGTTTTTATTTTAAATCAAAAAACTGTACGATATATCGTACAGTTTTTTGGTTCCTTTTTCCTCCTTGGCCGAATTTTTCTTTGTTGGAAAAATTCGGCACCTCCGGAAAAGTAGAATTGAAATCTTATTTCAATTCTACTTTTCCTCCGGCCTCTTCAATTCTCTTCTTAAAATCTTCCGCTTCGGCTTTCTTCATACCTTCCTTAAGCATCTTTGGAGCTCCATCTACGAGATCCTTAGCCTCCTTAAGTCCGAGAGCCAAAACTTCTTTAACGATTTTAATAACGGCAATTTTCTGAGCACCTCCATCTTTCAACTCTACGTTGTACGAGGTTTTCTCTTCACCTGCTGCGGCGGCACCTGCGGCTGGAGCGGCGACGGCAACTGCCGCGGCTGATACGCCAAATTTCTTCTCAAGCAATTTCACAAGCTCGTTTAGATCAAGAACGGACATTGATTCAACGGCGTCCACGATTGATTTAAACTTTGCTGGAACTTCTACTTTTGTTTCTTCCATTGGAATTAATAAATTAGTGATTAATATTAAACGCCTGATGATTACATCATGCGTAAGTGTTCGCTACGCTCCCTTATACTTTCTTCTTCGCGATTCCATCGAGAACCATTACCAATCCTTGTATTGGCGAATTGATAAGGTTAACAAACTGAGCGCGGAGAGTTTGAAGCGATGGGATAAGAGCCAAAGCTTTAGCCTCATCAGCCCCAATAAACTTTCCCTCGAATACTCCTCCTAAAAGAGTAATTTTGTTTTCAAACTTTTTTTGAAATACAAACACTTCTCGTGAAGGAGCGATATCATCTTCTCCGAAGGCGATTCCGAGCTCACCAGTAAGTTCTGGCATAGTGCCTGAAATACCAGCTTCCGTCAAAGCTTTCTTTGCGAGAGACTTTTTAGCAACGAAGTATGATACTCCGGAAGCCTTCAAAGTTCTGCGAAGTTCCGTTGCGTTTGCAACAGTTAAGCCGTGGAAATTAACAAAAGCCATAGCTTTTGCAGCACCAACAGTTTTAAGCTTAGTTAAGATTTCTCCTTTCTTTTCTTTTGATATAGGCATGATTTATGGGGTATTACGTATTAGGTTTACCTAACATGTAATACCATATACTATTTTGTCGACCAAAAAGGCAGGAGGGGCGGAAAATCCGTCAAAACCTCGGTAGAACCTCTGCCACACCTATGTGGCTGTCTACTGTCTCTGGCCTTATAAGAATCAGTATACTGACACTTTAAGAATTGTCAAAAAAGAAAACCGCCTATGTACGTGTATAAAAATAGAAACCTTTTTTGATCGCCGTGGGCTTCCACGTAGGAAGAGGAAACAAATATGAAATTACCTGAGTTCCAATGCGTGTTTCTTTTGTCAGTTTATCTTCAAGCTTTTCCATAATGTAATTGATTCCAAAAACAGTGATTACTGAATAAGACGAAAAATCTTCTTCCCAAAAATTGCTATTGTGGATAAAAGCCTTCCCCACTAAGCCTTTTCTTTTTACTTTCCATCGTGACCACCACACTAGAATCGGGTTGTGCTCAAAGCCATGCGCCAAGGCTCCTGCTTCTGCCATGGCAATAACAATCCTTCCATCGCCAGATCCCAAATCAAGGGTTTTTTGGCCTGGAATAATTTTTACAACGTTCAGCATTTCAGTGAGCTTCCGCCTCTCCATCGGCAAAAAAATCGCCCCCCTTTTGAGCGACACAACTCCAACAAATCCTAAAATTATCGCGATCGAGAAAATTAAAAAACTAAACATGATATCGGTTTAGTGGGCTAAATTATTTTGCCGTTTCAACAGAAGATAGTTTATTGGCGTCGGAAATTTCCACTTGGTAAAACCCAACGCCCACCAGCAAAAGGAAACTGACAGAAATCATTCCCATGAACCCGAAAGCAAATTTTAAAAAATCTTTTTTAGAAGAATCAGACATAAGACAACTTTAGATTTCACCGGCTTCAGTGCTGAGCATAGTTTCAAGTTGAGAGCCCTTAACCAAACGCGCTTGGGCGATGGCTTTATTATAATATATTTTAGCCTTTTCCGTATCTCCAGTGCTGCGATAATGTCGAGCGACGTATACCATTAAATCGATACTTTTTGGATTATTTTCTAAGCCCTTAAGAAGGGTCGGCAGGGCCAGGCTTTGTTTTTCCTTGTAAAAATCTCTGTACACAACATACAGATTTTCATACGCATCTGGATAATCCGGCTTCAGGGCAATCACTTGAAGCCAATTTTTCTCAGCCAAGGAATAATTTTTCAAATAAAATTGGTAGAGGTCGGCCATGTTGTTGAATGGAATATAATCTGTTGGCCACGCCATGGAAACATAGGTGAAAATTTCAAGAGCCGCAGGATAATCCCCTATCATCTTTCTAAAAATTCCAAGATTAAGCCACTTTGACTCATCAGTTGAATCTTTTTTTAAATCGTTTGTGAGTGTCGTAATGTTCTGCGCGATTACTTTAAAAGCCGCATCATCAATGTGACTACTGTTTACTACAGACGCGCTCAGATCTGGTTTCTTAACATTTGCTTGAGAAGGTTTTCCATTCTTAGGATCAAGCATCGTCACTGTATAGCCTCCAGTTGAAGTGCCTGTACTTGCGACTATCGGAATGTTTTGCGTAGTTTCAGAATTTGAAAGACTATTTATAGCCGGACGATGCAAATCAGTGTAAATATAAAATGCAACCGCCCCAATTAAAATAATAGGGAGGGCAAATGTTAGTAAAATTTTCTGCCAATTATTGTTCATCGAACCATTGTATATAAATATTTCTTCCCAAGCAAGAAAAATCCCCCCGGCCGAAGGTCGGGGGGATTTTTCAAACAAGAGAAAATAAAGAAAAGCAAAACCCCTCCCGAAGTAAATCGGGAGGGGTTTGCCAGCTCATCCTTTTTGCACTTTAGATGCAATCAGGACCACAAGAAGCTTAGTTTGATCGACTCTGGCTGATGCCGTTTGAAGGCAAACCAGGAAGAGCGTAGCCGTTTGTCCAATCAACATCGTTGACCGAAGGGGTCGTGGTGCTGTTTGGTGACCAGATCAAGCTGTTAAGAGCGCTGTTTGAACCAGCGTCAGATCCAGCAACTGTAGACATGAAGTAGGTATTGCTTACCAATGGGTAGCCCGTATCACCCTTTAGGGTTGTAACTACGTTGTAGCTAGTTCCTGAAGTGGTAACCGTGCTTGCTCGTACTTCAAAGTACATAGTGTTACCAGATGCAACCTGAATGGTTGTAGTAGCACCTGCAACTGTTTGTGGGTAGATAGCGATAGCACCGTAGCTTGAACCGCCAGCACCTGTACTAACAGCTGTTGACATAAGCTGACCTCCGCTGTTCACACCTGATAGGGGTTGTGAATAACCTGAGTCAGTGAATGCAAAGATGTTAACACCACTTATAGTAACAGAAGATGTTGACAAGCTAAGCAAGAACTTAGCGATGTTAACGGAACCCTTTGTATCTGCTGTAACTTTGAATCTAAGAAGTGGTAAGTTGGCGCCGAGTCCAGAAGCAGTAATAGTATCCTGTGCAAACGAAGGGTATGACTTGAATACTCGAATACCAGTGCTTGCGATTGAAGTACTACCTGTTGAGTTAACTCGAACACCTGATCCAACACCTGTACCGTAGGTACCTGCAGTGTCGTTGGTGTCAATATCAATGTTAATCAAGTGACCAGACATCGTAACGGCCTGTGAAGTACCGATATTTGCCAAGTCAGCCTTGACTGTCAAAACCTTATCAGTATCTCGAAGAAGGTGTACTGGAGTATTTAGAGTTGATGTGGCAAATGAGTTACCACCAGTAAATACTGCGGTACCGACTTCTGTTGATCCATCAAAGATGTGAACTTGCGTTACATCAGATGATGAAGACGAAGCAGTGTTGGTCAATTTGAGAACAATTCTCTGAAGATCAACATTGTCGTTTGTAGCTTTCAATCGGAAGGCAGCTGTTGTTACACCTGATGTTCCAGCTGAAGCAACTTTGTAAGAAGTTCCAGAAGTATCTCCTGTGGCAGCCAATGTAGCTGAACCAACAGTCATGGCGAGACCTGTAGCAGAACCTGTTGCTGTAACAGAACCTGTTGAGGTAACACCTGTAACTGTAAGAGCTGTAACTTGAGCTGATGTCATATCCCAGTGACCAACGAAGGCAGTAGCGGCACCAGACACGTTACACTTAACTGAAATCGTCTTGACGGTTCCTTTCGAAATCACAAGAGATTGGTCAAGAGTAAAGGTATAAGGAGCGGCACTTGCTGTGGTGTCAGGATTGACAATGTTTGAACCTGTAGTCAAGAGGGTTGCTCCGTCGTACAGTCCACAAGAACTTACATCTGTACCTGCACCACCGGTGTAGGTCAAGGTCAATGGAATCGTTGTAACTCGAACATCTTCACCTGACTGTGTAGCATCGAATTGGAGGTTTGTGAAGGTGAAACCTTGTGAACCTGCAACTACGATTTGGGCTGAAGGATTGTTTGAAGCGGCAACGGCTAGGTTTGCGGTTCGAACAGTCATCGTGTTCATTCCGAACAAAGCGTTGGTGAGAGTCAAAGTATTACCAGTGATCTGGCCTCGTACTGTTCCCCAACCTGAAGGTGTTGTAGAAGCAATAACGGTTGAACCGTTAGTGTAACCAGTAGCACCACCAGGAAGTTTACCAACCAAAGTGTATGTTCCAGGACCTACTGGGAACGTAACTGTGTCAGTAAAGGTTACTGTTTGATCTCCGGCTGCTCCGGCTGCGCCATCAGCGGCGTTTACACCAGCGGCATCCTTAGGACCGGCAACAACTGATCCGTTCTTGTCAACCAATGAAACGCTGGTGATAACTTTCGTTGTAGCGCTTGAGTTGGATGAAAGATGGAAGACCATGCTCTGAACTGAGATTGGTTCACCCTTGATGTTTGTATCGAAGGCTCCCAAAACTTGGTTCGGAACGTTGATTGCAATGTTTGAAGCTGCACCAGCTGTCGTTGACTTACTAACAGTTGTAACTGTTCCTGCGTTGATAGTTACGATTGAACCGCCGTAGAACGGAGTTGAAGTCGTGAACTTTGAACGTGAGGTTGAAGTCAAAGTACCAGTTGAGTTTGGTGTAGCTGTAACACCGAAGTTGTAGGTGTTTCCTGAAAGGTAGAGGTCTGAAGCGTTGTAGAGGTCAAACTCTACAGTTCGGTTTGCTGAACCTGAACCAACGATATCACCTTGGATGTAGAATTCTTTTGAGAATCCTTTCTGAATGGCGATGCCATTTGGGAAAAGAGTCGTGTAGTACTTACCGTCGGCTGAAACGATTGTTGGGTAAGAAGTACCATCAAGAACTGTTACAAGATTAGCGATATCACTTGCTCCGGCTGAACCTGTCTGGTTCCAGCGAACTGACCAAAGGGTAACATCTTCTGCTGAACCAGCAGTAACTTTGATACCAGAGAATTTAACTCCTGTATCACCGATACTCTTATTGAGGTTTGAAGCTGGATCGTACTGTGAAGAGTACAATGTTGCTGTACCTAGAGTAAGAGAAGAGTTCATGGTTTGAGCTGCACCGGTGATTGGAAGCGAACCAGTGACAGTAGCTGAAGTGTTAACTCCAACAACAGTCAAAGTTGCAACCTGTCCAGAGTA
This sequence comes from Patescibacteria group bacterium, assembly GCA_040390045.1. Lineage (NCBI taxonomy): Bacteria > Patescibacteria group bacterium. Next base: position 138,868 of record JAZJZC010000003.1, on the reverse strand, counting down.
GCTTGATCCACTTGTTGGCATGTTGCCAGCAACGGTCAATGTTCTTGAAGTGCCTCGTGGAATCACGAATGGGTCACCCAAGGTTGTTTGGTGATTTGAGTTGAAAGTCTTTGATGTACCAATCTGAAGACCTTGTTCATCGATGAGAACGATGCTAGCGAAGGCGGCATCTTGTGCCAAACCTGTTCGCTGGATTGTCAATGAATTGACAGTCACATCGCCATCATTTCCTGCAGTCAAGGTAATCTTGGTGAATGGAACACGAGATGCACCGTTAGGAGCAATCGTGGTGGCTGGTTGAACTGGACTTGAAACGGTCAAACCTGTTCCAGGAGTTGGAGCAGGATTGTTTGGATTGCCCGGATTGACTACAACTGTAGACATCGCGTTCAATACCGCTCGAGTCTTAGGTCCAACATAACCTAGGACTGGGGTGATTCCCTTCTTGGCTTGGAACTTCATTACGGCTGCTTTTGTAGCAGGACCGAAGGTTGAAGTTTCATAACCAGGAGCTCCGGCTGATGCGCCAGATGCTACTTGAGTGTCAGCACTCATGTTGAGAACCTTTTGAAGATTCATAACATCAGTACCTTTACTTCCTACCTGAAGATCAGTTAAGAAAGTAAAGCCTGTACTCATTGATGGTGTTCCTTGAATAGTTGAAAGTTGTGCTTGAAGACCAGTGATGGTTGCGAGCAAACTTGCAATTTGTGCTGTTAGATCTGATACGGTGTCAGCTTTTACGGTGACCGCGAAAGCCAAACTTAATGCCAAAGAGGCACCAATCAAACCTGCAACAAATTTCTTTGTTTTTGTCTGATACATAAATAATTGTAATTGCTAATTAATAATTCCCCTACCAATTTTCTTTAACGAATAAAGCTAATAATTTCGAAAGGGAAATTATGCTACGTGATATTTAGTGGTTTTTGTTTCGACTTAAAACTAATCACTAAATATCTGAATTAATACGCGACCCTCGATCTCTTAAAAAAATCGAAGGTCATTTCTATTACTGTTTCAACTTTCACTAATCTCGCAAATCTCATACATCGACACAAGAACTGCGAGCTAGTTGGATAGGTTAATTGGAATCTCAATCTTTAACTAATCGAGCGCGGAAAATGTAGTTCAGAAAATTTAAATCTGAGTCGCTATTAAAATTTCAAGGTGCGAATTTACTTTCAATTTCAGTCTGTAAAAACCGATAATTGCTTCTGTAAAGACACTGACAACTAGATTACAAAAATTGCAATCTAGTAACATTTCCTGTACCTCAGACAATTATACATCTAACCAGCCCAATGACACAAAACTAGATATGTGGATAACTCCAATACGGAGCTTTTATTGAGCCTGATTTTAAGTTTTCTCGCGACCGAACATAGCCCTAGGGATATATTGCACAAATGGAGCCGAAAAGTCAATTAATCCATAGTCAGCAGAAACAGCACTCTTGGGTCAGAATATGCCGGAAATATGGACCAAAACTAGCTTAAATTAGATACTCTATAATGTGACCAGAAAGTACACTTCAGTTTTATGACCTTTATAAAAAACGTGCTCAAAAAATTATTGAGCGGAATGGAATAGAGAGTAGCGACTCCATCGCCGGTCACCCACTTTTTTAAGGACACCCTGACTGACCAACTTCAACAAATCCCGCTGAATTGTTTTATCACTGCAACCTTTGATAATTGAGCTAAAATCTTTTATATTAAGGTTATTTCTAGTCTTTAATAATTCGATTATTCGGTTTTCTCTTTCAGAACCGCTGAGGGATTGATTGCCGACTTTAGAGACATGGTGTGTTCTATCAAGATTGCTTTTGTCTTTTATTACATTGTTTGTTTTTTCTTGTCCTTTGTATGTCTTTTGTTGCAAAATTTTGTTATCCGTTGAATGCTCGGAGTCCTTGATGTGACCTTCGGGAGATTGTGTCGGATAGATAAGTTGTGCGGACTGAGCTAACAAATCTCTTTTCAACTCGGTAGGTGGTACTGTAAAAAAATCAGGCCCCAACGAAGCTTTGTGTTCCAATAAAACCTTGGAGCTAAATCCGTTGGCTTCAATCACCTCGAGTAAATTCTCCAACTCCTTTTTAAGAATGAGAAAATTCATTTCTGAAAGTGACCCTGAAACATACGCGACTTCCAAAGTCGAAAGAAGCTTGATGAGATCGGTGACCAACAACTGGAGAAGTTCGACCCGATCTTTCTGAGCTGAGGAAAGAGACAAAACTTGAGCTACAGCATGCAGTCCCAAACTCCTCAACTGCCATTTGAGAGGTTCTTCGTCTGAAAGCGAATTGGTCACCAAATACAACGCGGAAACAATTCTTTCAGATTTTTTGTATACAAAAAGTAAGTAGTTGTCCTTTGTAAAAAGCCTTAAAACAAGGTTATTTACAACATTTTGTCCTTTATTTGAAACTTCTGTGTCCTTTTTGTTGTCATCCATAGTCTTTTACTTGTCTTTGAGATTTTGAGCCGTGATTTTGAAAATCCTTTATGTCCCTTAAGTCACACTATAGCCTTGAAGAATAAAAATGTAAAGTGTCTTTAATAAGTCCCTGTGTAGCAGGGCCTCCACAAAAACCCCTGAAAACATCCTGATTTTAGACTTTTAAGATCACAGCAAAATTAATTTATGTTATGATACTAGAATATTTTCCCCAATAACCCATGAGTAAAAAATCAAAAGATTCTAAGGATAGGACAAGTAATTCAATTTGGAACAGTATCCCTGATGGCACAAAAAAAGCAGTTTTTGCCATAATTTTTTTCATGATTTCAATACTGTTTACCCTTGCATCGATCGGCAAGGCGGGACCGATTGGAGACACTTTATATACATGGTTTAGTTTCCTACTTGGACTCGGATACTATCTTGTACCACTTATTTTTATCATGCTCGGCATTTCTGCTTTCAAGTCGATCTCGCCTAAAATTCACATCCTTAAAATTGCAGCGACAGTTATTTTTTTACTCTCTGGTTTGGGCATGATGGATATTTACGTTCCAACTGAAGGCGGGTTTGTGGGAAGAATTGTTTCCAATCCACTCTTACGACTCTTTGATGTGTCAGCCGCGCTCATTGTCTTAACTGCCCTTTTTATAATTTCAGTCTTGATCATTTTTGAAACGGGTATTGCGTTCGAACCGATGTTTAATTTCTTCAAAAAATTCCGCTCAAAAAAAGTAGGGGTAGAAACCGAGGCTCGCACCAAGGTATATGAAGAAGATGTTCCCGAAGAACCTGAAGAGTCGGAAGTGACACCCGCTAAGGAAAAATTGGAACAAAAAAAACCTGTCCAGGTAATCCCTAAGATTGCAATCTCGAAAGAGGAGGACGAAATGGCATTTAATAAAAGATCTCTTAGTTTTTCATTTAAAAATCTCGGGAAAACTTTTATTCCCCCACCACTGAGTCTTCTCGAGCGTGATAAGGGAAAGGCTGTTGTTGGAGACATCAACGCCAACAAAAACATTATTAAAAGAACCTTGCTCAACTTCGGCATCGACGTTGAAATGGATGAAATTTCAATCGGACCGTCGGTCACTCGATATGCTTTAAAACCGGCTGAAGGTGTAAAACTTTCAAAAATTGTGGCGTTGCAAAATGACCTCTCTTTGGCACTTGCCGCTCACCCACTCCGAATCGAAGCTCCGATCCCAGGAAAATCTTTAGTGGGAATTGAAATTCCAAACTCAACAAAATCAACCGTCGGTCTCGCTACTCTTTTGGCAAACGAAGAATACCAGAAATCCGAAAAGCCACTCCTTGTATCTCTCGGCAAAGGTATTTCTGGAAAATCTCATTTTTCAAACCTGGCAAAAATGCCCCACCTCTTGATCGCTGGTACCACAGGATCAGGAAAGTCGGTCACCATTCATACCATCATCACCTCACTCTTATTCCGAAATCCGGTTGAAAACCTCAAATTCATTATGATCGACCCTAAACGGGTTGAACTCACCTTGTACAACAAAATCCCCCACCTTCTAACGCCCGTCATCACCGAAGCCAAGAAAGCTATTCTTGCTCTAAAGTGGGCGGCTAAAGAAATGGATCGCCGCTATGACATTTTTGAATCAGAATCGGTGCGAGATATTGAGTCGTACCATAAAAATGTTTTAGAGCCGGAACTCAAAAAACTAGAAAAACAAAAAGAAGAAACGCCGGACGCTGACATGAAGATGCCAGAACTCATGCCCTACATTGTCATCGTCATCGATGAGTTGGCCGATATTATGTCTACCTACCCAAGGGAGCTCGAAGCCGCCATCGTACGCCTCGCTCAAATGAGTCGAGCTGTCGGTATTCACCTTATCCTCAGCACCCAGAGACCTTCAGTAAATGTCATTACCGGTCTCATTAAAGCCAACATTCCTGGCCGAATCGCCCTCCAAGTGTCCTCACAAATCGACTCCCGAACCATTCTTGATACCGGTGGGGCTGAAAAATTACTCGGCGCCGGCGACATGCTTTTCTTAGGAAATGAAATGTCCAAACCACAAAGAATCCAATCGGCCTACATTAGCGAAGCAGAGTTGAAAAAAGTAGTTAACTATTTGAAAGAAAATTACGACAGCGGAGTGCCGAGCGAGCTCAACCTCACCCCAGAAGCCGTAGCCGGGAAAAATGCCATCTTCGAATCTACTTTTAGCAGCGAAGAAAGTCTTGAAGATGATGACGACATGTACGAGCAAGCCAAAGAAGAAGTTCTTCATGCTGGCAAAGCTTCAACGTCATACCTCCAGCGTAAATTACGCATTGGGTACGCGCGTGCCGCACGATTGGTAGACTTACTTCAAGAACGCGGCGTTATCGGCGCGGCTGATGGCGCCAGACCAAGAGAGGTCATTAATGCTGAAACTCCTTCAGAACCTACAGCCGAAACACCGGAAGAAACCGCAGGACCAACAAACTAAACGAAAGTCATACCCATGGACCGCGCCAGCAAACGAATCATCACCATCTCTCTCGTTATCCTCGCGATTCTCGCTATCGGAGCTTATGGCTATCGACAATCAAGCGAATTCCGAGCCGGCCCTATCGTTACCATACATGAACCTGCAAGTGGCTCCCTATTTACGGAGCCACTAGTGACAGTCTCTGGTAACGCCCAAAACATCTCGACCATCTCTCTAAACGGTGGAATAATTTTTGTGGATTCAAAAGGAGATTTTAGAGAGCAACTACTGCTCCTGCCGGGTTATAATCTACTGACCGTAGAAGCCCAGGATCGGTTTGGGAAAAAGATACAGAAAACTTTGGAGCTGGTTTATAAAATACAAAATACGAATCAGTACGAAAATACAAATGAATCGGCAAGCTCAACTTCATCTTTAACTTTATAAACTAATTTTATTTTTATGAATTGGAAACATTGGCCGTATTGGATAAAAGGAGGAATAATTGCAGGAGGGATTACTGCACTTTTTAGTATTGCATACTACGGTTGCGTTCACACATCCATTTACGCGGCTTCCTCCGGCTATGCTTGCCTTCCGTTTATAGAGACAAGCCCGCTTTACCCGTTTGTTTCGTTTTTTGATCGAGCATATCCTGAACTTTCGGATGCGTTGTCGCTTCTAATTATAACTCTATGTAGCGTGGTAACATGGTCAATCGTTGGCGTTTTTTTCGGCTTTCTCTACGGCAAAATCAAGAATCGAAAGAGCGCCTAAGTCAATGGAAATATTCCCTAAATCTTTTATACTTACACTACTCTTACTTTATAACTTGACGAACTTTATTAACTTTAAAAACTAATCTATGGCCTTCGGCAAACCAAAAAAAGAAAAAGTAGACAAAGTGATCGGCGCAAACATTGAAGATACATTGAACGCCATCAAAACCAAATTCGGTGATGATTCAATCATGAAGCTTGGTGACAAACCGCGTGTTGATGTTAATGCCATCTCCACCGGTTCGATCGGACTTGATGCCGCGCTTGGTGTTGGTGGTCTTCCACGAGGAAGAATTGTCGAAATCTTTGGTCCAGAATCAAGTGGTAAAACTACCCTCTCACTTCATGTGGTTGCCGAAGCTCAGAAAAAAGGCGGCATCTGCGCCTTCATCGACGCTGAACACGCCATGGACCCTGAGTATGCCAAACGACTCGGGGTAAAAATTAACGAGCTTTTGATCTCACAGCCTGATACAGGTGAACAAGCTTTGGAAATTGTAGAATCCTTGGTTCGCTCAGGCAAGCTCGACGTCATTGTCATCGACTCTGTGGCCGCCCTTACCCCGAAAGATGAAATCGAAGGCGATATGGGAGCTCAACATGTGGGCAAGCAAGCTCGTCTTATGTCCCAAGCGCTTCGCAAACTCACCGCTATCGTCGCCAAAAGTAAAACCATCGTCATCTTCATCAACCAGATCCGCATGCAAATCGGTGTGATGTTCGGTAATCCTGAAACCACCCCGGGAGGCAAGGCTTTGAAATTCTACACATCAGTACGTCTCGATATTCGCCGCATCGCTCAAATTAAAAAAGGTGAAGAAATTATGGGAGGACGCATTCGAGTGAAGGTGGTGAAAAATAAAGTAGCAGCGCCATTTAAGCAAACCGAATTTGATCTCATGTACAACGAGGGTATCTCTCGCGAAGGAGAATTGATTGCGCTTGGAGAAAAAATGGGCTTTGTTAAAAAAAGTGGCATGTCGTATGAATACCTACCAGCACAGACAGGCACTCCAGCAAACAAAGAAAAGAAAGCTGAAAATATCAAACTCGGCCGAGGTTATGATGCAACCCGCCAATTCCTCAAGGAGAATAAAAAAGTGGCAGACGAAATTCTTAAGGAAATCAAAAGACGGCTCAAAGATGGCGATCCTTTAGCCGCAGCACCTGAACCAGGAGAAACCGAGGAGTAAATGTAAGAAGGGTAAAGGGTTTAGGGTTTAGAAAAGCTATGAATTGGAAAACTTGGCCGTATTGGAAAAAGGGAGGAAGTCTAGGATTAATCTTAGGCCTATTCCCCCTTGTCTATACTCTTATAAATTTCAACGAGATATTTTTTGTTACCTGCAAACTTGGTTCCACTAATTGTCTGGAACCTATGGGATATTTTCTTGAAACGTGGCCCCGTCAGGTGGTGCATTTATCCCTACCAATTATTGCTGGCTTCCTTATTGGTTCTATCGTTGGCTATCTCTACAATAAAATCAAAAATCGGAATTCTTGATTTCCCGGTGCTCCGTACTCGGAGTTCGGGATCCCGATCGCTTCGCATCGGGACCTAATTCTTGATTCTACCCCGATTTGCCTTTGCTCTACCTTTAGGCTAGAATAGCCGAATTATTAAGGCCTATAGGCAGGCTGTTAGCTTTTCAAAATATGTCATTACTTGAATATAACGAAGTCAAAGAACGAAAATATATTGTCTACGAAAATGAGCCGTACGAAGTTTTAACGTCGCACGTTTTTCGTAAACAGCAGAGAAAGCCGGTCAACGCCACTAAACTTAAAAATCTTATCACTGGATCAGTAAAAGAAATTTCTTTCCACGTGTCTGAAAAAGTGGAAGAGGCAGAAATTGATTCACGCCAGGCCAAGTACCTTTACAATAACCGCGGTGAATTCTTCTTCTCTGATCCTGCAGACCCTTCAAAGCGCTACGCCATGAAGGAAGATTTGGTTGGCCCTCAAGGAAAATTTCTCAAAGCCAACACCGTTGTTGAAATTCTTTCTTTCCAAGATCGTCATGTCGGTTTTAAATTGCCTATTAAAGTGGAGCTGAAGGTGGTTGAGGCTCCTCCAGCAGTCAAAGGAGATACAGCTAAGGGCGGCACCAAGCAAGCTAAGCTCGAAACGGGCGTCACTATCAACGTTCCCCTCTTTATCAACGAAGGTGAGATCATTCGAATCAATACTGAAACGGGAGAGTATGTGGAGAGAGTGAACTAGAATACAGTTGTAAGATTAAAGTTGAAAGTTGTCAGTGAAAATCCCCCCGAAGCCGTAGGCTTCGGGGGGATTTTCTTAGAAAGACTGTTCAACTTGATAACCCCGTTATCTAACCATTGTGATTTCGGGTAGTTATAAATGCTGGCACGATTAAACCAAAGAATGCTCCCCAAACAGCCAGAAAACAACCGAGTAAAACTAAAATTACATAGACAGGATTTTTTAATAACTTTTTTTCTTTTAACAAAAAACTAGAGATCGTTAGACAATATACAACACTGGTCACTTTTACAAAAACAACTTGAGTATACGGGGTAATATTTACTCCTAACATGCTGAGCGACAAACCCACAAAAAATCCAAAAATAAACACTATAAACACGCAAAATAAATAAAAACCCACTGCCTCTTTCCAATTTCTTTTGTAAGAAAAATTCGTTAAATGTGTAAACACATTATTCTTATTAACCTTCAACTATCTAGACACGAACGGCAGAAGCCCCATAAAGCGAGAGCGCTTAACAGCTTCGGCAAGCTTTCGTTGATTTTTGGCTGTGACACCAGTCTTTTTGCGAGAAAGCATGCGGGCGTGCGGATTGAGAAACTTCTTCAAAAGTTCCACATCTTTGTAGTCTATATACTTAATATTATTTTGTGAAAAGTAGCATTGCTTCATGATTTTAAATAAGAATTTTAAAAATTAATACTAATATACGAATTATACTAATGCTACGAATGGCTACTAATTCTGCTTTTTCTTATTGGTAGTTATTGGCAGATTCGTATCCATTAGTAGATTGGTATCAGTTTCTAAAAATTTCTGAATTTTTAGAACGGAATGTCTTCCGGGTTAATCTCATCTGTTGGATACTCGATACCGGCCGGCGCATCCTTCTCTACTTTCTTACCTTTTGGTTCTGCGCTGTTCGGCGTTTGGTCTGCGTAGTTCTGCGTGGCGGAGCCTTGGCCGCCAGTGCCTTTTGGTCCAAACTGTACTCGATCAGCTACGATCTCGGTTCGATATTTCTTTTGTCCGTCTTTATCATCCCAACTTCTTGTCTGAATTCTTCCTTCTACCAACACTGACTGTCCTTTTTTTAAATACTGACCGGCTGTTTCTGCTTGTCTGCCGAACACTACAATGTTATGAAAATCGACACTCTCTTGCTTTGCTCCATTTTTATCTTTCCAAACTCGATTGGTCGCAACAGAGAAACTACAGACCTGAATTCCCGACGGCAGAGACTTAATCTCTGGATCTCGAGTTAAATTTCCTATGATGATTGCTTTGTTGAGATACATATAAACTATTCTACCATAAGAGAATCGATGGTTTTGTCCAATTCAGCTTCGGAAACAGGAGCTTTGATTTCTTTATTTTTTGGAATTTCTCCGGTGGCAGCTGGCTTAGCATCAGCTCGAAACGCTGGCTTAATGACAGACATGGTGCTTTCTCGAACAGTCTTAACGATCAAAAATCGAACAATATTGTCGTTTTTCTCCATAGCCTTCTTAACCACATCGATAGACTCAGGATTAATCTCAAATTTAACCCATCCAAAGTAAGCGGTGTTGAATTTAAGGTGCTTGGCTCCTACCACTTTGGTCATTTGATAGGCCAAATTCTTCAATTTTGGAAAATCTTCGGAAATAACGACGGCGCCATTATTTGTCAAAACATCCTTAATAATCGTTACCTCCGCAGGCAACTTTTCTTCAGGAATTGAAGAGACAACATGAAAACCGAGTTCGTAGACACGATTCTCAACTTGGTCAACAGGATCTATTTCAGTCATGGGGTACAGACTAGCACACCCCCTCTGCCAAATCAAGGATTTGGCAGAGGGGGTGTGAGAATTAAGAATAACGATTTAAAGACCTGCCTACCGGTCAGGCAGGTTCAAGAATGAAGCCCGAAAAGCCTCCTAGTGTTCAAAATAATCTGATTTTTGACTGTTTCCAACTCTTCTTTTCTGATTGTAGCGATAGCTTTAACCACCTCGGAAACATAGAGCGGTTCGTTGCGTTTACCACGGAAGGGTTTCGGAGATACGTACGGAGCGTCGGTCTCAACGTGCATTCGATCAAGCGGAACATTTTTAATAACCTCGTCATAATCGCGAGCAAAGGTGATAACGCCGGTAAACGAGAGATTAAACCCGGCATCAAGAATTTCCCGAGCCTCTTCCCAATTGCCGGCAAAAAAGTGGAAGTCCCCTTTCAACTGAGATTTAAGTTGTGAGTTATAAGATTTAAGAATAGTAACGGCTTCTTTGTAGGCAGAGCGGCCAGAACCGTTTCGCACATGAAGCATCAGCGGCTTATTAACCTCAATTGCCAGTTCTATCTGTGATCGAAAAGCCTCCTCTTGCTTCTTCTGTTCCGTGTTCCATGTTCCATGTTCTGTGCTTCGGTAGTAATCCAACCCGCACTCCCCAATCCCCACAACCTTTGGATGTTTCGCCATCTCTAGATACCGCACGCGATCAAGCTGTTCTCCGCGACTGGTAAATTCTTTACCGCCTTCACCAAGCTCTTTCTCGTCATGAAAAGATTTGCCAGTGTGAATTGGATGAAGGCCAATAATAGCGTAAACGCCCTTTTCGTATTTTTCAGCTAAGGCAATCGCTGATTTTGAAGTGTCGACTTGAGTGCCAACGTTGAACATCCAGACGCCCGCGCCAAGGGCGCGGGCGATTACTTCTTCCCTATCGGCATTGAAAGCTTCAAAATTTACATGCGTGTGAACGTCGATGTATTCAGGCAGATTCATGATTTAAGATTTAGGATTCAGGAATTTAATCCTTGCGTGGGAAAAGAGAGGCGGCTGGCATTTTATTTTCTTTAATCGCCTTTTTTATTTTCTCCATCGTCTCAGGCATGATTGGGTTAAGCATCCGCGCAATCGTGTACAGATCAATGACCAACCCTCGAATTATTTCCTCGGCCTTTGGACGATCAACTTTCACCAACTTGAAAGGCGCGGTGGTTTGAATTCTTTCATCAAGAGTAGTGACGAGCGACCACACAACATCAGCCGCTTTTTGAATTTCGTAAGTATCAAGAGCCTCCTTAAAATTATCTGGAATAGTATTTACAGGAATTTCCACGGGCCCAGAAAGATAGGTTTCTGCCATTTTCATGGTGCGACTAACTAAATTTCCTAGACCGTTGGCCAAGTGCGCATTGTACGCCTCCTTAAATTTCTCCATCGTAAAGTCACTATCCTCGAACGGATGAATGTGACGCGCGAGATAATACCGCAGAGCATCAGCGCCGTATTCATGTACGATCGCCACAGGGTCAATAGTATTGCCTAAAGATTTGGAAATTTTCTGTCCGCCACTGGTAATAAACCCATGAATGACAATTTGTTTCGAAGGAATTTCAATGCCAGCCGCTTTCAACATCGCTTGCCACATAGCCGCTTGCTGACGCACCTGATCCTTACCGGCAAACTGTACAACACCACCTGATTCCAACCACCATTTCTTAAATTTTTCTGTGTCATTTGGCCATCCGATTGCAGAAATATAATTAACAAAGGCATCAAACCAAACATACATCACGTGTTCAGAATCGTCCGGCACGGGCACTCCCCAGGGCATTTTGCTCGCAAGCCGCGATGCGCTAAAGTCCTCGAGACCCTTTTCGGCAATTAAAGAGCGGAGTTCGTTCAAACGAAAATCAGGAACTAGAAAATCCTTTCTCTCATAGAGTCCAGAAAGAAAATCCTTGAACGCCGAAAGTTTGAAAAAATAGTTTTCTTCTTCGACAATTTCTAATTCCAAATTTGGGTGAATCGAACATCGCCCGTCCACCAATTCCGAATCCGTTTTCTCTAGCTCACACCCAACGCAGTATTTTACTTTATATAGTTTTTTGTAAATGAATCCGTTCTCTTTGCATCGTTGCCAAAATTCCTGAGCGGATTTTTTGTGCTCGGGGTCAGTGGTTCGAACAAAATTAACTCCCTCCATAACACCGAGCGTTTGATGCAAGGCTTTGTACTTTGCCGCAAAAAAATCCACATACTCTTGCGGGTCTTTCCCCTCTTCGGTGGCTTTACGATACACCTTAAGCCCGTGCTCATCGGTTCCGGTGTTAAAAAAAACCTCAAACCCTGAAAGTCTTTTGTACCGAGCAATAATATCAGCGTGTACCAATTCCAACGCAAAACCGATATGAGGTTCGGCATTTACATAAGGAATTGTAGTTGTTATATAAAAAGGCTTTGGCACAAAAATGGAAAATTTGCTCTGAGTACATCAGGCGTTAGCTTTGGGTAATTTATTTTTCTGAAGATCATTCAAATACTCCATAAGAGTTGTCGCTACAGGCACTGACAACAAGACACCGAGAAAACCGGCCAACTTAAACCCGACAATCAAAGCCAAAATAACCAGGATCGGTTGAACGCCCACAATCTTTTTCACGACCAGAGGATAAATTAGATTGTTTTCAAGTTGATGAATAATTAAATAGATAAACACGACAATAAGCGCGGTCGTAACACTTCCATTACTGTAAGAACTCGCAACCGCGGGAATTGCTGAGAGGATTGGACCGAACAGTGGAATGATTTCGAAAACCCCGGCAAGAAATGCCAACAATAGCGGATTGCCCACATGAAGCGTTCCACCAAAAATCGTCAAAACCAGATACACCAAAAGCCCGACGACAAGCGCCAAAATGAGCTGTCCCTGCATCCATAAACCAATTTTCACCTGCACGCGTTTCCAAAGACCGATGATGTATTTTTCATGCCGAGCGGGAGTGACAAACTGTAAAAAAGTCGCCACCCCATCTTCCTGCACCGCGAGGTAAAAAGAAAGAACAATGATGAGAACTGAACTTAGGATGCCACCGAATATCAGACTCAGAGTTTCAATAAAACCTTGAGAGACCGTGGAAATTGCCACTCGAATATTATTGATCATCTTTGAAATCGAGAACTCCGAGGAAAATCCGGATACTACCTGACGAGATTGAGACAAATCGGCAGATAAGCTCTGAACAGCTTCTTTGGATTCAAGAACAGAATCTTTTTGCAAAGGATCCCAGAAAGAAATACTATCGAGATACTGAGGGGCGGTCGACAAAAAATTGGAAGTGTCATCAAGCAGAGGTGGTAGGAAAAAATAAAACACTGATCCGATAATTCCAGCCAACATAAAATACATGAAAATAACGGCAAGCAACCGATTGATACGGTGCGCCGTAAACCACGATGTAAATGGCTCCATGGCGGAAGCAATAACTACTGCCGCCAGCACGACCAGCACTAAGTCACGAATATAGTAGAGCAAAACAAAAGCAATCAAGACAATCACCGCTCTGAAAATTGATCCTGATTTGACCGTAATATGAATCTCTTTGTTGCTTTCCATGAGTACATACTAACACCGAAAACTCCGCGGGTGAAGACAGCTTGCTTAAAACTTTAAAACATCTAAAAATGGTGAATTATCTTTGAATGGCCCAATAATAGCCAAGTTTAGAGACTGGTCAATAAAAAGTTTCTGGGCAAGAGCTTTAATTTGCTCAGGAGTGACCATCTCAATCTCTTTCGAGACCTGTTCAGCTAATTTGATTGGCTTGCGTAAAACCTCCTGCATACCGATAAACTGTGCCAGCTCATCTGACGACTCCAAACTCAAATACAAATTACCAACAAGAAAATCTTTAGTTTTGCGAAGTTCCTCTTCAGAAACTAATTCTGATTTTAATCTTTTCAATTCCTCCATTACTGCCTTGATTGTCTCAGGAACCTTTTTAGTGTCAGCGCCAACTGAGACTTGGAATATGCCGTGGTCGGTATACAAATCCGGCGAAGCACTTACGTAATAACAAAGACCAAGCTCGTCTCGCAATTTTGTAAAGAGTCTTGAGCTCATCCCTGCCCCGAGTACCGCGCACAAAACTCTCAAAATAGGAGCTTGTGGATCGAACACAGAAAAAGCACGGACGCCAAGAACAAGGTGAGTCTGATCGGTTTCTTTTTCTTTAATTAAAATTTTAGGACTGACTTGTGATTCGATAACTTTCGGCTTTTCAAATTTCTTCGGTTTAGGCAAAACACTAAAAATCTTTTCAACGTGATCCACCACCGCCTCGTCAAATCCACCCGAAACGATAATCGTCGTTGCTTCCCCAACGTACAACTCACTGCGATAAAGCAATAAATCCTCTCGAGAAAAACTTTTGACTGTTTCTTCAGTGCCCGCAATATTTCTTCCCGTAGGCTGATCTCCGTACATTAATTCCATAAACAAATCTTGGACATTTCGAGACGGTTCGTCTTCATACATTTTTATTTCCTGAATCACCACACCTTTTTCTTTTTCAAGTTCAATTTCTGGAAGGGTTGGGTCAAGATACATGTCAGCGACAATATCTAAAATTTTTTCTGTTTTATCTTTGTGGGCTTTGGCGTAATACCCTGTAAATTCTTGACTGGTAAAAGCGTTGTACTGAGCACCCAATGAATCGAGCTCTCTTGAAATGTCAGCGGTTTTCGGTCGACGAGTCGTCCCTTTAAAAACAAAATGTTCAAGAAAATGCGAAATACCGTTGCGATCCTTCGTCTCGTATTTTGACCCAGCCTCAACGAGCACCATCACGGTCACAGTAGGACTGGCGGGCATTGGAATACTGATAAGCCGAACACCGTTTGATAAAATCTTTTTAGAAAAATTCATGTTCTTAAATGTACCATGTCACCCACGAAAATGAAAAGCCATTCCAAAAATGAAACTCCTGTTTCGGCACAACGAGATACTGAGCTGTCTAACTAGTTATTAATTTTTTCTTTTAAAAAATTTAAAAGTTCTGAAATTTTGACTCTCTCCTGATTTCCAGAATCTCGGTCACGAACCGTAACGGTGTTATCTTTCTCGATTGTATCGAAGTCTACAGTAATACAAAATGGCGTACCAATTTCATCTTGCCTGCGATAGCGCTTACCAATGTTGCCGTTGTCATCAAATGACACAGCGCCAAATTCTTTTTTAAGCATCGAGAAAACCTCTCTCGCCTTCTCGACAAGCATTGGTTTGTTTTTTAGAAGGGGGAAAACGGCAATTTTAATTGGAGCTAAATGTGGCGGCAATTTCAAATACACTCGTTTCTCTCCCCCGAGCTCGTCTTCAGTGTAGGCTTTTGAAAGTACCGCGAGGAGATGTCTGCCTAGACCAAACGTCGGTTCAAGGACATGTGGCACCGATTTTTCATTCGTCATCGGATCCAAGAAACTCAAATCTTCTCCGCTGTGGGTGATGTGATTTTTAAGATCGAAATCCGTCCGGTAAGCCAAACCGCCAATCTCATCAAATTTGTGCGGATAGCGAAAATGAAAATCAACCGTTCGTTTTGAGTAGTGCGCTCGCTCGCCGTCTGGTATCTCAACTTCCCTAATATCGTCCTTGGAAAATCCTAGAGC
Organism: Patescibacteria group bacterium; assembly: GCA_040390045.1. NCBI lineage: Bacteria > Patescibacteria group bacterium. Next base: position 123,506 of record JAZJZC010000003.1, on the reverse strand, counting down.
CTCAAACCAGAGGTGCATCTGGCCTTGCCAATACTGAAATTTTTCTTGCCAATCGCTTTCTTTTAAAAAGTATTCAAACTCCATAATCTCAAGCTCGCGAACTCGAAAAATAAAATCACGAGGCGCAATCTCATTTCTAAAATTGCGACCAACTTGGGCAATACCGAAGGGTAATTTCGGATGAAATGAATCAACAATATTTTTAAAATTCACAAACATGCCTTGCGCGGTTTCGGGACGCAAATACACCGTGGTGTCAGCGCCATCAACGGATCCGACAGAGGTTTTAAACATCATATTAAATTGCTGGGGTGCAGAGAGCGCGTTACCATCAGGACTTTTTATTTTCAATTCCTTAATTTTCTCGCCCATCTGCTCCAGAGTCATTCCGGAAGGGTTAACGCCCGCGGCTTCGAGCAAATGATCTGCCCTGAAACGCTTTTTGGTTTTTGTATCAGCCACCAAAGGATCGTGAAATCCTCCGACGTGTCCACTGGCCTCCCAAACTTTTGGATTCATCAAAATGGCAGAATCAATTCCGTACATATCTTCTCGTGAATCGACAAAAAATTTCCACCACAAATTTTCAATATTTTTCTTGAGCGCCACGCCGAGCGGTCCATAGTCAAACGTTCCCGCAAGCCCGCCGTAAATCTCCGAGCCTTGATAGACAAAACCACGTCTTTTACACAAAGACACGAGCTTTTCCATCACGTTGTCGCTTTCAACTGATTCACCTTTTTTATTATTTTCAGCCTTCATAGTAATACGAAGCTTAGCATAATTGAATTAAACGCTCCAACTCTATACGAAAATACGAAAGCGTGTACAAAAATACGAAATAATACGAAAACTTTATTGTACCAATACGATTTTCGTATTATTTCGTATTTTCGTATGTTTATTTCGTAACTTTCCCCTGCCCTTCCTTGAACCCGATGTCGGTAGTCAAATTCGTTGTAATCGCCGCGCTACTATCCGCCTGCAAGGTTGTCGCGGCGAAAGCATCGTCTCCAGTTGCTGTTGCGCCAGTCAATAGTGTCGGCGTGGTGCCAACCTGACTGAGTTCAGGAGTAATAGAAACTTGGAAGCTGATTTCCCGTGGACTTTCACTAAAACCACTTCCCGCTTTCAGATCCCCCACGTCCCACACCACCTGACCTCCAACAGGATTGTAACTAATTTTTTCACCCTGTGGCACAGCAAGCCCAACCCATTTTACATACGAAGGGATGATAGCTGAAACTTTTACGTTAGATACATCATTGAGACTGTTGGTCAAAGACCAGACAAGAGTGTAGGTAGTCGGACTGCCAACTTTTGGCGGGATGGGCCCTGTGTTATTGATTGCTCCAGAATAATATAAGGCTCGAGCGGAAAAACCTAAGCTAGAAGTCAATCTGATTGACTTTGTAATTGTCGAGGTAATTTGTTGAGATACCCCTGAATCATCTGGGCGTTTGCCGGTGATCGTAATAGTAATTGACATCTGAGGATTTTTTATCAAACGAATTTCTTGTTCTGGAAGCGTCCCAAAAGAAAAACTGAGATTGGTTGTGTCATCCGGATTTAAAGCGGCTAATCCTGGTCGCAAGGTTTGATCCCAGACAATAGAACTTCCTGACGTTTGGTAAAAACCGCCGTCAGGAGAAACCGAGCCGTTATCAAAAATATTGCCGGTAAGTTTAGCTGAAACCTGCACGTCAGTAATCCTCACTCCTATATTATTTGAAAGCGTCAAATCAGTTCTGATGGTTTTCCCTGGCTGCGCAACATGCACATCTGCATTATCGCCATCAAGCACCACGGCCGCTCCGATAAATGGCTTTCGCAGAGTAATTTTTTTAGTGGTGGTCAAAAAATTTGTACCGATCTGATTCTCATTAACTGGATTTTCCGTACCAACTGAGAACCGGAAAACTCTGTCATCGTTGTCCTGTCCAACAATTTTCCCCTTCAGTTTAATTACTTTTTTAATGCCAGGTTTTATATCCCCCAACTGCCAAAAACTATTGCTCCACGAAGGAGTCGGGCTGGCACTAGCAAAAGTAAACCCAAATGGATAATCGACATTCAGCGCCAACTGCTTGATCACCGTGGAAGAATTGGAAACAATAGTGACAGTAAATTCAGTATCTTGATTGGCATTAATTTCCTTGACGGAATCAACTGTCACGATAACCGGAGAAGAACTGATAGAAACGCTGTATTCTTTCTTTTTCGAGAAAATAGCATTTGAACCCTTGAGCCGATATTCCACAGAAACAGTAATCACCTTAAGGTCGCCGGCTTCACCAAACAGCACCGCAGAAACTTTTTTGGTCGCCACTTTTCCTTTCGGCACAACACCAAAAGCTTCTCGGTATCTTTTAAGTGACGTCGTCACATCAACCGGCTGGCGAGTGCCGTCAGGATAATCGATGACGAGATCGGCAGTTTCAAGGTCCGCGTTATTTTGATTGGTAACGGAAATTTCAAGCGGCAAAATTTCCCCACCTGGAATTGATACTGGTCCAACAATCGAAATGTCAACATTGTTAGAAGACACGACGTTCGCTCCCCCAAGTACCATATACACTGCCACGCCAACTGAGATTACAAAAAAAATAATTGAAATAACAAAAAGTCTCTTGAGAAAGGACCATCGCGTTTGGTGACTTCGCATAGATAAAAATCCGGTTTCAGGCACCCCAGAACCTCCCCAATCTTTGGGAACATCGGCAACGTCGTGTCGCTTGAAACCGCCCTTGGTGTCTTCTTCAGATTTTGAAAATATTTTCCGCCGCGAATAGAGATTTTTCTTAAAATCCTCCAGACTATTTTCGATATCCTGATCCCCTCTTGATTGTGAACTTTGGTTGTCGCTCATGAATGAAAATTGTTAGCTCGTATTATACCACGACACCATTTGTAACTTATGCAACTAAAGATTTGTCACACTGTAACCTGTGCAGTTGGATGCAGTTCGAGGCGACCGTGAGCATTGTGACCAAAATGTATTCATATACATTACGGGAACAAGCGGAATGGGCAACGATGAAATGCGCCGACTGCGGAGGTTACAGCTGCGTTTCTTTGAGTGATTTATTGATTTGATTCAAAATGTTGGGCATCACCGCATGAGTTTTACTAAGCAAATCATCATTCCAAAATGGTGATTCAATAAACATAGCGGATTCAGGCGTGGTGCCTAAATATCCGAGACTTGAGAGCACCCTAAGCACTAAAATATATTCAAAATTTAAAATTGACTCTTTCGAAATGGTTTTATTTTTCGCGAACAAAACCGCTTCCTCAATGTACTTAAAAAGCTGTTCATTTTTTTCCTCACCTGAAAGCAGTCGCTCCAAAAGCGCGAACACCCGGGAAAAAAGCAAAAGCATTTCTTTCGAATTTTTAAACTCCTTCTGTAAATCAATGTTTTTTGAAACTCCGACCACTCGCCAAAATTCTTTTCCTCTCACCAGTGAAATATCACAAAAAGCATAATCGTGGATGGCGTAGCGCAATTTTGATTGTAACAACCGCACGCCTTGTGCCGAAGCACTTATAAACCCCAGATCTTTCGTCAAAATTCGGAACGAACGATTGGCTTCGCCGAAATTACTGCTACTTAATATAAATCCGGAAGTTTGATAAATGTGATGCATAAAGAAGCTTAAAGCTTTCAGCTGACAGCTGTCAGCTTCCTGACATTTCAATAAGACTTTTAAATACGCTCGGCAGACCCGTCGATCCTTCTCCCTTAGTAAAATGCCCCTTGCCACGTTCTAAAATGGCTTTGGCGTGAAGGGCTTTTTGAAACTCGAGGCTTCGCTCCATTGAAACATCGCCATCGTTATCAGAAAAAATATTCACAAATTTTGGGCAATGGATTTTGGCTTTTTCCACATCAATCGGGAGCGAATAAAATTCTTCAATTTCCGGAACATTGAGATTGCCAGAAAAACCAGCGACAAAAACTGCGCCTCCTACGCGAGCGTTCGGCGGTAACTTTTCAAAATATCTCAAAATCGCAATGCAACCGAGACTATGCCCCACAAAATATGTTTCCTTGGTTGGTCTTCCAACAATACTTTTAATTTCCGCAATCCACTCAGAAACTTTCGGCTCATCAGCATGTGGCATGGTCAGCGCAAAAACTTCAAAGCCTCGAGCTTTGAGTTCCCATGAAAGCCACGGAAACCAGTGATTGTCGGGCTTCCCTTCCCAGCCGTGCACCAAAAAGACTCGTTTTACTCCTTTAGAATTTTTAGAAACCTCCTGCATAATTAAAAAATACTACCACAAATCGACAACAAAATGCATCTCCAAAAACACTAAAAGTGACCTACATCGATTGATAACGGCCGTTACTAATCAATGTAGGTCGAATTTGTAAAAAAATAAATCTAAAAATGAATTTTGAAAAGTTTAAACCGCACATCGGGGGATGTGCGGTCTCGAGTTGATCCGGAGATCAAGTCGCGTGTCCTATTAGGAGCTGGATAAGCTTTTGTTGAGTTGCCGCGGCTTGTTCTTTAGGTGGTCGACTGAACCCCCTGGAACGGCGCGTAGTTGCCGGCGGTGTTGGAGGTGGCGAAACCATTGCCCGCCGAGTCGTGACCGAAGCCAGCGAAACCTCCTTCCAGATGCGTCCCATGGGCGATGTCGTTCACATTGCCAACCAGAGCGGTGTTCACCGAGGCGAAAGTCGCCGGAGGTGATGTATCGAGGGCGCGTCCTTGGGTAATGGCCACAGCGTAGTTTCCATTGTTCGGTTCCGCGGCGGCGGTGATCAAGAAGTTGCCGGCGGTGTTATCGGCGATCTGATTGGCGGTAACGTCGATGGAATGGTTGCCGTTAAGGGCGAGTGCATGATTGAAACCATTGTCGATGTCTACCGGCCCGTCCATGGCCGCGATGTTCGGATTATTGACGCCATTCACCATGCCCAGCTGGCCAGTGTCCGCGATCGCGATATTTCCGCTGGCGAGCGCCGCCTGCGAAGTGTCGTTAACGCCGTTGAACGCGATGTTCTTGGTGTCGGCCGCGGGATCGCTGTTCTGGGAGACGGCGATGATCTGGCTGGTGTCGGCATAGCCCGGGGAGATATTCGCAACATACGCTGATGGGTCCGGCGGGGCCGCAGTGAGACATGGCATCAACGCAGCCAAGGCGAGGCCGGCGAGCATGGTAATCGAGCTGACTTTCGGAATGGCCATTTGACAGGCCTGGTGGTTCGGAGCATTCATAATTTCGTATCAATACGATTTTGTTTGCGGGATATCCGAAATTTTCCTCAAGTTGCAGGAAAATATCAACAACCTATAACCCAGTTAGTTGTGACTCCAAAACCAGAAAATTTCTAGGCTTAGAGCCACAACTAACTACTCAACATATTTAAAAGAACGTACACTAGGGCTAAATCTACACCTGTACCAAATCCTGTCAAGACCTCTCCCAAATTTCTTATCCCCATCTGCTTATTCTTTCTACTTTGCCTGCCCAACCTCATACATCGATCAGTAACGGCCGTTACTAATCGATGTATGAGGGTTTTATAGAAATTTATAGAAAATTAAAAAATATAAACAACAAACCCGACAGCGTAGGTTGTCGGGGGGAAAGATTTTGGTTGGGTAACCAAAGGGTGTACCGGAGTGGTACGAAGTGTAGAGTCGAGAGACAAAAAAAGTGGAGAGAGTGTGGAGTGTGGAGTGTGGAGTGTGGAGTGTGGAGTGTGGAGTGTGGAGTGT